>CAZBQM010000010.1:0-48387 GCA_964494045.1 uncultured Rikenellaceae bacterium | reverse complement strand
TTTTCAAACAGTATGAGTAACCATATTCTAAGTGAACAGGAACAGATCAGGAGAGCATCTGTTGATGAATTGAGGAAGCTGGGCATAGATCCCTATCCTGCAGCCGAATATCCGGTAAACGTTTTTTCAAAGGAGATCACTGATAATTTCGATTCCGGGGAGGATAAGTACAGCGATGTCTGCCTGGCCGGCCGCATAATGAGCAGGCGCATAATGGGCAGTGCTTCATTTGCTGAACTGATGGACTCTTCAGGAAGGATACAGATCTACGTGCGTCGCGATGACATATGCCAGGATGAGGACAAGACCATGTACAATACTGTTTTCAAAAGGCTGCTCGACATAGGCGATATAATCGGAGTCAAGGGTCATGTGTTCCGGACCCAGATGGGTGAGATCACTGTTCACATAAGGGAATTCACTATACTCAGCAAGTCAATACGGCCTCTTCCCGTTGTAAAGGAAAAAGACGGAGTACTCTATGATGCTGTCACCGACCCTGAGATGAGATACAGGCAGAGATATGTCGATCTTATTGTCAATCCCCAGGTGCGTGATGTCTTCAGGAAAAGGACCAGGATAATCCAGTCGATGCGTGAGCTGTTCAATTCAAAGGGCTATCTCGAAGTTGAAACACCCATACTGCAGCCCATCCCGGGTGGAGCTGCTGCCCGCCCCTTCATTACGCATCATAACACCCTCGACATACCACTGTATCTGAGAATCGCAAACGAACTATACCTGAAAAGACTTATAGTCGGAGGATTTGAAGGAGTCTATGAGTTCGCAAAAGACTTCCGTAATGAAGGCATGGACCGGACGCATAACCCCGAGTTCACTGTTCTTGAGATCTATATCTCGTACAAGGATTATAACTGGATGATGAGTTTCACGGAGGAACTTGTCAGTAAGGCCGCACTTGACATTCACGGAAAGACTGAAATTGTCTATGGTGACAAGATCATAAACCTGCAACCTCCTTTTAAAAGGGTCAGCATGACTGACGCCATTAAGGAGAATACAGGTATTGACATTTCGGGTATGGATGAGACCGGGTTAAGAGAGACCTGTGACAGGCTTGGGGTGGAACACTCTCCCGAGATGGGCAAGGGAAAACTCATCGATGCCCTTTTCAGTGAAAGATGTGAACACACCTATATTCAGCCGACTTTCATTATTGACTATCCCACCGAAACATCTCCACTTACCAAGATGCACAGAAGTAAACCGGGTCTCACAGAACGTTTTGAACTGATGATCAACGGGAAGGAGATCGCCAATGCATATTCGGAACTGAACGATCCGGTGGATCAGATGGAAAGGTTCCAGGATCAGCTCAGGCTCTCTGAAAAGGGAGACGATGAGGCAATGTTTATCGATCAGGATTTTATCAGGGCTCTTGAATACGGAATGCCTCCAACATCAGGGATGGGAATCGGAATTGACAGGCTGACCATGCTGCTTACAAACCAGCCTTCGATCCAGGACGTCCTGCTCTTTCCACAGATGAAACCCGAAAAGAGGGAATCGGGTGACTCTCCTTCCAGATTCATGGAAGCGGGAATACCTGAAGAATGGATAGAGGTAATAAGGAAACTTGGATTCTCCACCGTGGCCTCTCTAAAGGAAGCCAAAGCCGGAAAACTATTCAATGACCTGTGCGGATACAATAAAAAGAATAAACTGGGACTACAGAATCCCTCCCCGGAAGAAGTATCAGATTGGCTGAAATAAAGGGCTTAGCGATTGAAATATCCAGGGATTTGTCGTAAATTGCTGTGATAATGAAATTTTAAAAGCCTGTACTCCGTTAGTAGAATTTGATGACTAATTGGTTTATCTGATGTTTATGCCGGTTTTAAAAAGGATTTTACTGGTTTTTCTGTTGCTGCCCCTTTATCTGGTTTCCTTTTCGCAGGAGACTCCACTTACTCCTGTTTCATACCGGTTATTCACTCCCTTCATCTTCAACCCCGCTGTTGCCGGCAGTAAGGACTTTCTCTCGGCTGACATGATAACCTCATTTCACGAAAATGACTATGCCGGAATCGTCAGTGCCAATACAAGACTGATGAAGAAACAGGGTAACTATGTGTCGTCTCCGGGTATTATGGAGTTTACCCGGATCGGAACGGGAATATCGGTGTTTCACGAAAAAATGAGTAGCAGCCGTTCAACCGGAGCCTCTGCCTCATTTGCATATCACCTGCCTCTGAACAGCAGAAATCTGTCATTCATCTCAATAGGAGCCTCAGCAAAAGTGTTACATCATCAGTTCGAAGGTGATACAATAACCGGAGCCGGGGCTGCTGAATTTACAGATCCGGGTGCCGATGCCGGCATTTATTACTATTCTCCAAAATTCTATGCAGGGCTTTCCGTAACAAATATATTCTGTGCATCTCCGGGAAACGATTCTCTGCCTTCCAGCAGAGCACCCTGGTCGAGACAATTCTATCTTCATGCCGGCTACAAATTCCTGATAAGCAGTAGTATGAACCTCGTTGTTGAACCTTCACTTATCCTGATTTCGGGCGATACCTTGCAACGCGACCTTAAAAAATGGATAAAACCTGCTCTTAAAGTTTACGCCGGGGATTTCTGCCTTGGAACCTACCTTAATGACTTTGATAACCTGTCATTCTTTTTCCAGTTCAGATACCCGAAGTTTTATGCCGGAACATATTTTGAATTCCCCCGTCACACTTCCTTCTACAGGGAAACCCTGACTGTCGAGATTGCAGCAGGTGTTAACCTGTGGGGAAATAAGTCAGGCTATTCTGAACGCAGCCGATGGTGATGTCTTTACAACATATAAAAGGAAGATTCTTCCCCTTGCTGCTGATGGCAGTTGCCGCGGTAAATGCTACGGGAGCTTCTGCATATGACGGGCTTAATGTCCGCTCTTCCTTTGTCACTTCCCCTGAACCAGGATTGCTGCAACCCGGTATTCAAAAGCTTATCAGGATTGATACTGCAGGTCTGCCTGTTCTTCCCCCTTCGGCAGGTATTCAGTTTATCGGCAACAGGATACTGTTTCTTGCCAATTCAAGGATGGAAGAGAAGATGATAAGTCCCCATGTCTCATTCGGCAAGATCCAGGTATACTCTGCACTGCCGGGACAGCTTGCATTTTCCGATATGAATATTTTCTCTCCTGCCAGGGAATTTACCTTCCCTCCCGATGCCGTAACCATGAGCAATGACCATACAAAGCTGTATTTCACTGTAAAACCTTCACGCAGGAAACCTGAACAGATTTATGAGGCAACCGTGAGACTGTCGGCCTCAGGGCAGATTGAATGGACAGGTCATAAAAAGCCTCTCAGCTTCTGTAACGCTAAGAACATCTTTACACATCCGGCCCTGTCGTCCGACGGTTCCTTTATGGTGTTCTCCTCCGACATTACCGGAACCAACGGAGGAATGGATCTTTTCATTTCATACAGGGAAGGTGATGCATGGTCCGATCCCAGAAACCTGGGAGCAGATATCAACTCGGATGGTGATGAGTTGTATCCCTTCCTCGACAATAAGAATAACCTTTACTTCTCTTCAAACAAAACCGGAGGATACGGTGGCTATGATATCTATGTCGCAGTGCTGGACGGACAAAACTGGTTCAGAGCTGTCAGCCTGACAGAAGCGGTAAACACTCCTGACGATGATATAGCTTTCAGGATTGATAACACAGGCCTGAGAACAGCCTTTTTTACAATAAGGAACAACACGGGCACCACTGGCATGACGCTTATGAAGATAATACCTGATCCGGCCGCCCCGGCACCCGGCATTCAGGATCTGTCGGATTATATCCCGGAGATGATGATAAAGGATGAAGGTCGCGGAGAGAAAAAAATTGCTTATTCACTCAGCAGACCTGTTGAATATCCTTCCCTTATGCCCGTTGATACAATAATGCCTCCTGAACCTGAAGTCGCTGAAGTCAAAGGGCCCATTAAGAAAACTGAAGTCAAAAAACCTGTTAAGAAAACTGAAGTCAAAGAACCTGTTGAGATGGCTAAAGTCAAAACCATAGCCGTGATTAAGGAAGCTGAGACCGAAGAGAGGATGAAGAAAGAGGATGTCTCTGAAAAACCCCTGATGAATCTTCCACTTGCTGAGGTGAAACTGCCTCCCGAGCCCATTGAAAAGACGGTGGCGGTGACCAAAACACCTGTTGCCAGCAAGACGCCTGCTACGGTAAAACCTGCTGCAGAGAACAAAGAGAAAGTAGAGGATGCAATATATCTCTCGGGCAGCAAAGAGATTATTGAAGGTGTCATCTACAGGGTACAGTTTTCAGCAAGCATGTCACCAAAAGAGAGTATTGAGGTGATTATTGAAGGTAAAAGATACAAAACCTTCGGTTATTTCTACGGAGGCGCTTACAGAACCACAGTCGGAGAATTCAACACCCTCGCCGAAGCCCGGACCCTCCAGAGCATAATGAGAAAACTGGGCTATAACCAGGCCTTTGTAGTAGCCTTCAGATACGGCGAACGCATAGTCTACTACCTAAACAAGGACACTTTCTGAAAGCCGGCAGGCATACGAATTTCCATAGGTGACCAGATATTCCCATATGTTTTTCTGCCACCTCATGCAGCATTTTGCTGTTTCCAATGTCTTTGATTAAAAAGCAACCAAAAAAGGGAAATCATGAAAAGTCTAAAACTTGTTACAACAGCCATCCTTCTTACAGTAATCACATCCGGAGCCAGTGCTCAGTTCCTGAAGACTGTCTACGGAGACGGAAATGTTGTAAGGAAACAGAGAGACATCAGAAACTTTACCGGAGTGAAGGTCAGTTCAGGTATTGACGTTTACCTCAGTCAGGGCGCCCAGGAATCAGTAGCCGTTGAGGCAGATAAAAACCTCCATGACTATATAATAACTGAAGTGAGGGACGGCGTACTGCAGATCCGCACTGAAGTGTCTATAAGGAAGGCAGAACAGAAAAGGGTATACGTTACAATGAAAGAGATAAGATCGGTATCAGCTTCCAGTGCCGGAGATGTGACAGGAGAAACACCTGTCACGTCAGACAGGATCAGAATCTCGGCGAGCAGTGCAGGGGATATAGATCTCGATGTAAAGGCCGATGATGTTGATATTGATATAAGCAGCTCAGGGGATGTCTCCCTTTCAGGCAAAGCAAGATTATTGCAGGCTGACCTGAGCAGTGCCGGAGACCTTAATGCCAGTAACTTTGAGGTTGAAGAAGCCGATGTGTCAGTTTCAAGTGCAGGTGATGCCGATATTTATGTTACAAAAAGACTCTCTGCAAGGGCATCAAGTGCTGGCAGTGTAAACTACAGGGGCAATCCCGAATATGTGGATGCACATTCATCAAGTGCAGGAGGAGTTCACAGGAGATAGTTTCTTCAGACCGAATATTTTATCCCAACTTGCAGGCCGTCCGGATCAGTCCGGACGGCTTTTTTCTTACCTTTGTAAGGATCGCATTAACATAAAAACCAGCCATGAAAGAGAATATCAGCATTAACCTCGGTAATACAGAATCCTTCATTTCATCTGAAGAGATTATAGCCCTGGCCCAGCAGGCCCTAAGGCATATTGACACACTGAATGAGGGAACGGGTGCAGGGTGTGATTTCCTGGGATGGTTATCGCTGCCCGATGATATTCTTCCCCAGCTTGAGAAGATAGAAGAGACTGCCGCTTACCTTGCTTCTGTATCAGATACCACAGTTGTCATCGGGATCGGAGGTTCGTACCTCGGATCAAGAGCTGTGACTGATGCCCTCTCCCACACCTTCATAAACATGCTTGGGGAAAAACATCACAACATACTGTATGCGGGGCACAACATTTGTGAAGACTATCTTACCGAGCTGACTGAACTGCTCGATCACAGGGAATACTCAATAATTGTCATCTCAAAATCAGGTACCACCACCGAACCTGCCATTGCTTTCAGGATCCTCAAGGAACACCTCGAAAGGAAAATCGGCAGGAAGGCTGCATCGAAAAGGATTATTGCCATTACTGACAAGGAAAAAGGAGCTCTCCGGAGCCTTGCTGAACGGAATGGTTATGAGACCTTCGTTATTCCTGACAACATAGGCGGCAGGTATTCCGTGCTCACTCCTGCAGGGCTGCTCCCTATAGCCGCAGCAGGTCACGACATCAGGATGCTGGTACAAGGAGCCCGCTCCATGGAACAGATCACAAGGAGAAACAGAAACGCTGCCTCAAACCCTGCACTCCTGTACGCCGCAGCCAGGAATCTTCTCCTTCAGACAGGCCGGACCACCGAGATACTTGTTGGTTTCACCCCAAAGATCCACTACCTTTCTGAATGGTGGAAGCAGCTCTTTGGCGAAAGTGAGGGAAAAGAGGGAAAAGGTATTTTTCCTGCTGCCGTCGACTTTACCACCGATCTCCATTCGCTCGGTCAGTATATACAGGAAGGTCAGAGAATCCTGTTTGAAACCATGATATCAATTAAAGAGACTTCGAAAAAAGCTGTGATACCCCACGCTGACGATGACTCCGACCAACTGAATTACATTGCCGGGAAACGCCTGTCAGAGATAAACCGGCAGGCTGAAACCGGAACAACCCTGGCTCATAATGACGGAGGTGTCCCTGTCATATCAGTTAAAGTACCCCGGCTTGACGCCTTTTATATAGGACAACTTATCTATTTCTTTGAAATAGCCTGTGCTGTCAGCGGGTACATTCTCGATGTCAATCCTTTCGATCAGCCCGGTGTGGAAGCATACAAAAAGAACATGTTTGCCCTTCTTAACAAACCCGGATTTGAAGAAGCAGCTCAAAAGATCAGGATACGACTCGAACAATAATTGTCGCGATTATTCTTTTACAAACGCATAATAAATTCTTGAAGAAAATGGAATTAAGGAAAGATTTTGCCTGGTCGATGGTCGTACCTTCAAGCATGGGAGTTCGTATTACTCCCCTTAACGGTCAGCCGGTGCATACCTCCGGCACTTTTGCCCTTTATGTTACTAGTGCTGAAACCAACGTTGCAAGCGTATCATCATTTCTCGGACTTCCCGTTAAGGTTCTCACCACCTTTGTCAAAGACAGTCCCATTGCCAGGATCATAAAGGATAACCTGGCCGGAAGGCATATGGTTTACGAAGGCGTGGAAGTTGAACAGGGAGGACCCTGGGGCTACAGGCATCAGTTCAACATAGCTGACAGCGGATACGGGTCGCGCGGACCAAGAGTTCAGAATGACCGTGCCGGAGAGGTAGGCCGTACACTTAATTCAGGCGACTATGACCTCGACAGGATCTTTGGCAGGGAAGGAGTCCAGGTTCTTCACCTCTCGGGACTCATTGCAGCACTTTCTCCTGAAACCGGTAATTTCTGCCTTGAACTGGCACGAAAAGCAAAGGAATACGGAACAAGGATAAGCTTTGACCTTAACTACAGGGCCACCTTCTGGAAAAACCGCGAGAAAGAACTTTCAGCCGCCTTCCGTGAGATAGCCGGAATAGCCGATATACTTGTCGGCAATGAAGAAGACTTCCAGCTTGCACTGGGTATTAAAGGACCGGAAGAAGGTGGAAAAAACCTTTCCTCAAAGGTCGACAGCTTTAAGGAGATGATAGAGAGAGCCGGCAAGACTTTTCCCGACGTGAAAGTCTTTGCTACCACTCTCCGCCAGGTAATAAGCACCAACGAGCACCTGTGGGGAGCCATCATGAGGGAAGGTAAGAACTGGCATGTAGTCGAACCACGCGAGATCCACGTACTCGACCGGATAGGCGGAGGTGACGGCTTTGTTGGTGGCCTTTTGTATGGCATCCTCAAAGGATGGGAACCGGAAAAATGGATACAGTTTGGCTGGGCCACCGGAGCTCTGGCAACCACTGTGATGACCGATTACTGCGAACCTGCAGATGAAGAACAGGTATGGAGCATCTGGAAAGGCAATGCCCGCGTACGCCGCTAATCACAAACAACCACAATATGAAAATCAGGCCACTTTCGATATCAGTTGTTACCATTGTACTGGTAATAATTTCTTCGGGATGCAGAAAATGGAGCGAAACAGGCTCCGGATCGCTTATGATAGTTACCAATGACGGAGGACCCACATTGGCTTATGATACCACCTCAGGTGTCAGACTGATTACCTCTGGTGGATTTGCATTCAAGGACCTTAACAGGAATGAAAAACTCGATGTTTATGAGGACTGGCGTCTGAAACCTGAAGACAGAGCCAGGGATCTCGCCTCGAAAATGAGTATTGAACAGATAGCCGGACTTATGCTTTACAGCGCACATCAGGCTATTCCTGCCGGAGGAACAAGGTTTGGATCCTCGACATATAACGGAAAATCATTTGCTGAAAGCGGGGCCCTCCCCTCTGATCTCAGCGACCAGCAGAAGGAATTTCTGGTGGAGGATAACCTCCGTCATGTTCTTGTAACCACCGTTCAAAGTCCTGAGATAGCAGCCATCTGGAATAATAACCTCCAGTCATTATGCGAAAGCATTGCCCCGGGGATACCGGCCAATAACAGTTCAGACCCCAGGCATCAGGCCATTTCAACTGCTGAATTCAACGTTGGTTCGGCTGGACAGATATCGATGTGGCCGGGGTCACTGGGACTTGCAGCTTCATTTGATCCATCCCTTGTAAGGCAGTTCGGCTCAATAGCTTCCCGTGAGTACCGGGCTCTTGGCATTTCCACTGCCCTTTCGCCGCAGATCGATCTCGCCACAGAACCACGGTGGAGCAGGGTAAGCGGCACATTCGGAGAGAGTCCCCGGATGACTGCTGATATGGCAAGAGCCTATGTCGATGGTTTCCAGACATCTGAAGGGGACCTTGAGATAAGCGGGGGATGGGGATACTCGAGCGTCAATGCCATGATAAAGCACTGGCCCGGAGGAGGCCCCGAGGAAGGAGGCAGGGATGCCCATTATGCCTTTGGAAAATATGCCGTTTATCCTGGAAATAACCTGGCCGACCACCTGATCCCATTCACAGAAGGAGCCATGAAACTTGATGGCGAGACTGTAATGGCCTCTGCTGTAATGCCTTACTATACCATTTCGTACAATGTTGACGGTAAGTATAATGAGAACGTTGGCAATTCCTATAGCAAATACATCATCACCGATCTCCTGAGGGAGAAATACGGATACGAGGGTGTTGTCTGTACCGACTGGGGAGTCACACGCGACGCCACGGCAGTTGATGGATTCGGAACCACAAGCTGGGGAGTGGAGACACTCAGTGAAGTTGAAAGACATTACAAACTTATAATGGCGGGGGTGGACCAGTTTGGAGGAAATAACGATGCCGGACCCGTTATTGAAGCATTCAACATGGGAGTAACTGAACATGGAGAGGAATTCATGCGGCAGAGGATGGAACAGTCCGCTTTCAGGCTGCTCCTTAATATCTTCCGGACCGGTCTCTTTGAAAATCCCTACCTCGATGTCCGGGAGAGTGTTAAAACCACAGGTAACAGCGAATTCATGAAAGCAGGGTTCGAAGCGCAACTCAGGTCTGTTGTGATGTTGAAGAGCGTCAACAAAAGCCTGCCCGCTGCCAGAAACTCAAAAGTATATATCCCGAAGAGGGAAGCGCCGGTAACCACAAGTTTCTTTGGTGAGACCTCAGCCCCCTCACAATCCTACCCGATCGACACAGTAACAGCCTCACGATACTTCGGGCTAACTGATAATCCTTCAGATGCTGATTTTGCACTTGTCGTAATCAATAGCCCTTCATCCGGAAGCGGCTACAGCAAGGAGGATGTTAAGAAAGGAGGAACTGGGTATGTTCCCATAAGCCTTCAATACGGACCTTACAGGGCTGTTAATGCGCGCGACCCAAGCATTGCAGGAGGTGATCCCCTGGAATCTTTCAAAAACAGGAGCTACAGGAACAAGATTGTTACAACCTCCAATGCTGGAGACCTTAAACTGGTACTCGACACAAGGAAGGCCATGGGTAACAGGCCGGTCATCGTAGTTGTTAAAATGTCTAATCCGATGGTCTTTTCAGAATTTGAAAAAGCGGCAGATGCCATCCTTGTTGCCTTCGGCATACAGGACCAGGCTCTGATGGAGATCATTTCAGGAGCATATGAACCCTCAGGACTGTTACCGCTTCAGATGCCTGCCGACATGAAGACTGTCGAAACCCAGGCCGAGGATGTCCCATTTGATATGATCTGTTACACAGACAGTCAGGGCAATATCTATGATTTTGGCTTTGGACTTAACTGGAGCGGTGTCATTAAAGATGAGAGGACTGAAAAATACAGTCGTAATAAATAGAACGACTGTCAATCACCAGGAAAAACCGCGTTATTACTACCTGGCTAAGGTTTAAAGATTATGTTTCTTCAGGAAGTCGTCAATGACCTGTGAAAGATCAGGTTCTCCGATTTCCTGAAGATCATAATATACCCTGGTTGAAGGCTTTTTGATCTTTATTATCCTGTTCAGGTCGATCGGCGTGGCAATAATGACGCTGTCGCACTCAGTATTGTTTATGGTCCTTTCGAGGTCCCTGAGTTGTTCTTTGCCGTAGCCCATAGCCGGCAGAAGGGTACCTATGCCGGGATATATTCTGAAAGTGTCACTAAGCCTTCCAACGGTATAAGGTCTGGGATCGACCAGCCTGGCAGCACCAAATTTTCTGGCAGCAACTATGCCTGCTCCCAGTTTCATCTCTCCGTGAGTAAGAGTAGGGCCATCCTCGACCACCAGGACGTTCTTACCCCTTATAAGGGCAGGATCGTCAACTTTAATGGGAGAAGCACCATCAATAACGATGGCACCTGGATTTACCTTCTCTATGTTTTCCCTGACTATCTGGACCGACTCGGGAGAAGCGGAGTCTATTTTATTTATTACTATCACATCTGCAATCCTCAGAGTCACCTCTCCGGGATAATAGCTCAGCTCATGGCCGGCCCGGTGAGGATCGGCAACAGTGATCATAAGGTCGGGTTTATAGAAAGGAAAATCGTTGTTGCCTCCATCCCAGACAACAACATCACATCCGGCAGGATCATTCTCGGCCTGACGCAGGATGGCTTCGTAATCAACGCCGGCATATATCACGTTTCCCCTCACAACATGAGGTTCATACTCCTCCATTTCCTCAACAGTGCATTTATGGTCCTCCAGGTCGCTGATATCAGCAAAGCGCTGAACCTTCTGGGCGTTCAGATCACCATAGGGCATGGGATGTCTTACTGCCACAACCTTAAGTCCTTTTTTCATCAACAGCTCTATTACCCTTCTTGATGTCTGACTCTTGCCGCATCCTGTCCTGACAGCTCCGATGGCAATAACCGGCTTTGTACTCTTCAGCATTGAGCCGGAAGGGCCAAGCAGAACAAAATTTGCACCGGCTGAGTTGACTATTGCACTTATCGACATAACCTTGTGATATGGCAGATCGCTGTAGGAAAAGATACAATCATCCACCTTCAGTTTCCTTATCAGTCCGGGAAGCTCCTGCTCGGGATAAATGGGAATTCCTCCGGGATAAAGACTGCCGGCAAGCTCCGGAGGATAAAGACGCCCGTCAATATCCGGGATCTGGGCCGCAGTAAAGGCAACAACATTATACATTTCATTGTCTCTGTAACAGGTATTGAAATTGTGAAAATCCCTTCCTGCTGCTCCGATGATAATTATATTCCTTCTTGTCATAATACTTCCCGGATTAATGATAATTAAGAGAACCTATAGAACGTTTATATCAATAAAGATCAACAAATTTAAAATTTGAATGTTTAATAAACCATGATTTATGTCCATTTTTAAAATTCCTGAAACCAATCTTTATGTGCATGTTTTTGAGTCACTTAATCCATTTTCATGGAATTGATGAAAACATGTTAAAGAAAATGTTTTCCCAGTGATAAATGGAATGGCAAATTCTTTGTACTATTATACCATAAAATGAATGTTTTAGCTCACATATATCTTTCCGGCGATTCTGATAAGATTATTATCGGTAATTACATAGGAGATTATGTAAAGGGGCGCGATTATCTCAATTATCCCGATCTGATCCGTAAGGGAATAATCATACACAGACATATTGACGGCTTTACTGACAGCCATCCTGTTGTACACCGCAGCAAGATCTTCTTCTCAAAAAAATACCATAAATATTCGGGAGTCATCACCGATATTATTTATGATCATTTTTTGACCAGGGAATGGGATTTCTATTCCAGGAGACCTCTTGAAAGTGTTACATACAACTTCTACAGGGCTCTTGTCAACAACTACGACATACTTCCCGACAACGTAAAACAGATGATGCCCTTTTTCATAATCAACAACTGGATTGAATCGTATCAGACTGTAAATGGAATTCAACATGTTCTCAACACTCTCAGCAAAAGATCGTCTTTGCCCAACGAGACCAAGTTTGCCATCAAGGAGTTGAAGAAGAACTACTTTTCGCTTCAGGATGACTTTATGGAGTTCTTTCCCCAGCTTATCGATTATGTTGAAAAGGAATTCGGGATAGAGATCTCCCATCGTATGTCTATACCTTTCTGATCAGATAAGGTACTCCGCACGGCTGGCATCGAGCCGTAAGAATATAAACAGCAGTATTGTGAAGCCCCAGAGCGAACTTCCCCCGTAGCTGAAAAACGGAAGTGGAATGCCTATCACAGGCAGGAGTCCGACAGCCATCCCTACATTAATAATAATATGGATGAAAAACAGGGATACCACGCCATAGCCATAAATCCTTGTGAAAGCTGATTGTTGCCTTTCTGCTAAATAGATCAGCCTCAGTAACAGGAAAAAATACAACCCCAACACAACAAAAGATCCAAGGAAACCCCATTCCTCACCCACCGTACAAAAAATAAAATCGGTGCTCTGAGCCGGGACGAACTTGAATTTGGTCTGGGTCCCCTGAAGATAACCTTTCCCGGAAAAACCTCCGGATCCTATGGATATTATCGACTGGGTGACATTATAACCTGTTCCTTTCGGATCCGATTTGATCCCAAGCATGATATCAACCCTCTCCTTCTGGTGCGACTGAATCATGTGATTATATACATAGTCGACAGAGTTAACGAATAAAATACTACCGACCAGAAAGAGGTACACAACCAGTACAGAAGAATTTTTTCTGAAAAGCAGGAACATAATGAAGACCAGCCCTGTAACCAGAACACTTATAAGAAGGAGAAATTCATTCGACAGACATTTCAGAAGATATGTATTTGCTATGTAAAGAACACCTGAGATCGCGGCAAACACTCCTATTCCTGCGGCTGCGGTTTTCCATTTTCTGGTGATGAACCAGATCAAGGTGGCGGCAATAAACACCACGAATAGTTCAAGATATAAATTGCCAATCAGCAGTGTGAGAAAAAACAGGATACACATAAGGATTCCCGAAACAAAGACATAGGTACTCATCCCTTCCCTGAAAAGTACTATGAAGAGGGAAAAGAACACAACAGTCGACCCCATATCAGGTTGAAGTGCAATCAGTAATGCAGGAAAAAGGATGATGGCTGAAGCCTGAAAAAGAACAGAAAATCTTCTCAGATCCATCCTCTTTGATCCGAGAAAAGAAGCAAGAGCCAGCGCCGTACCAAATTTTGCAAACTCTGAAGGCTGCAATGAAAGCGCTCCGATATCAAACCATGATCTGGCTCCGTTTATCTCTTTCCCCAGAAACAGAACCAGCAATAATAAAAGAATGATCCCGGCATATATGAAATATGAAAAAAAGAGCCAGAACCGTGTATCTATTATAACTACAAAAATGGCAAGTACAATAGTTGCAATAATCCAGATGAACTGTTTGCCATATCTCTGTGACAGATCAAGAATCTCCTTATGTTCTTCATTATATACAGCCGCATAGATATTCAGCCACCCCATTGCAATTATGATCAGAAAGATCATAACTGAAACCTTGTCGATCCTTTTCCATATATTAATTTCCCTGTTCACCCTGATCAAGAAGATTCAGTTCGAGCATCCTCTGCTCCTGAAGTTTGTTTGTCACTTCTCCCCTGATGTATTTTTCAATCATCAGGCTGGCAATAGGAGCAGCATATGTGGATCCGAAGCCGGCATTTTCAACAAAGGTCATAATGGCAATAGAAGGCTGATCCTGTGGTGCAAAGGCAACAAATACCGAATGATCCTTGTAAGGAGGGTTCTGAGCCGTTCCCGTCTTGCCGCAGACGATAATATCCTTTATTGCCGCACCTGTTGCTGTCGCACCAGGTCCCCCATTCACAGTCTTAGCCATACCATTTACAATCGGCTCAAACCTGGCCGGGTCGATGTCGATTACTTTTTTCTCTGTAAACCGGGGGTCGACTCTTTTTTCAACCCCTATAGACTTAACAATATGAGGTGTAAAATAATAACCCCTGTTGGCAATGGCTGCAACCATGTTAGCCAGCTGAAGGGGAGTTGCTCCGATTTCCCCCTGGCCAATGGCCATTGATATCACTGTAAGGGCCTTCCACCTGTTTTTACCGTAATACCTGTCGAAATAATCGACTGACGGAATAAAGCCCGGAAGTTCATTGACTATGTCAGTTCCCAGCCTGTTGCCAAATCCGAATTCATTGACATAACCCTTCCATTTCTCAAAAGCAGCTGCAACCGAAGGATATAAACGATTCTCAAGTACACGCCTGTAAACCTGGCAGAAATATGAATTGCACGAGTTTGAGATGGCATTTTCGAGATCGAGAGGAGAGCTGTGTGAGTGGCAGCCGACAAACAGGTAACCGTTGTGGCAGCCGAATCGTGTAGATGCATCAATTACGTTTTCCTGCAGACCGATTAGCCCGTTTATAGGCTTGAAGGTCGAACCCGGCGGATAGGAAGCCTGGACTGCCCTGTTAAAGAGTGGCCTGGAAATGGTATCTGCATTCAGGCGGGCAAAGTTTTCAGACCTGATTCTTCCGACAAGAAGGCCCGGATCATATCCGGGAGCTGAAATAAGTGCCAGAATCTCACCTGTCGTGGGTTCGATTGCAACAATACTGCCTCTCTTGTTCTTCATAAGCAGTTCACCGTATTCCTGCAGATCAGAATCAATGGTCGATATTATGTCGGAACCCTGAACAGCCACGGTATCCATCTTCCCCTGGGCGTATGAACCTTTAATCCTGCTGTAGACATCCACGAGGAATATTTTAACCCCTTTCTTACCCCTCAGCTCTTTCTCGTAGGCTTCCTCAATACCCAGTTTACCAATATAGTCGCCCGGCTTATAATAGGGATCACGCTTTATCACCCTGTCATCGACCTCACTTACGTATCCGAGTACATGGGCGGCAATGGGTCTGGCATATTTCCTAAGGGTCCTGGGTTGAACATAAAAACCCGGAAAGGAAAACATCTTTTCCTGTAGTGTGGCATAAGTCTCGGCCGAAAGCTGCTCGAGAAAAATAGATGGGGCCCTTCTTGAATAGGAGCCCGCCTTCTTCATCCTTTGCCTGAACGAATCAACAGTTATTCCTGTAAGCCCGCAGAAAGTCAGGGTATCCATTTCCTGTACCTGAGCCGGAATAACCATAAGGTCATAGGCAGCCTGGTTGGTAACCAGTAACCTGCCCTTCCTGTCATAAATAAGTCCCCTTGCAGGGTACTGGGTCACATACCTGAGAACGTTGTTGTCGGCCGACAGCCTGTACGAGTCGTCTATAACCTGGATATAAAACAGCCTAACGAGTATGATGAAAACCGAAACGGCAATCATTGCCACTATTATATACTTCCGGTTTATGAACGGATCTTTCATATCCTCGTCTTTGTCTTCCCCTTACTTATATATTCAAACAGAAAAATAAAAGCAAGTGTAAAAAGCGAACTTAGTATTACGCGCAGAAGGGTTCTGAAAAAGTCATCAAACCTGAATACCTCAAGATAGAACAGTACCAGGTGATGAAGAAATACAACTGAGGCTGAATATAAGAGAAACCATTTGATCCCGTAGTTGGCCATGGATAGCGAAGAGCCGCTCTCATAGCCGTCGCGGGGAGAGATAAGTCCGAGAATATGAGGCCTTGCAAAGGCTGCCAGAACCGTGGCAGAAGTATGCATCCCGGGCGAACCCGAAAAGAAATCAATGGAAAGTCCTGTAGCGAATGCAATTAACAGCAGCCCCCACTGCGGGAGTTCAGTGGGAAGAAGCAGGATTATCATTATATAGACATACGGATTGATATATCCGCTGAACCGGATATTATTAAGGATAAGAACCTGAAAAAGGATTAACAGGATAACAAAAAGGCTATATTTCAGAACCGAGTTTATCATTGATACTGTTCTTCAAGCTGCACCCTCTCTGTTTTATTCAGGTTACCCACGATACTGACAAACCGCAGTTTTTTAAAGTCTTCCTGAAGCAGCACTTTTACATTATGAAAATCACTTCCTGTCTGTTCGACCTCTGAAACAGTCCCTATCATAACACCTTCCGGGAAGATTGACGAAAAACCGGTAGTCTCGATGGTATCTCCTGGTTGCACAATTACATGCTGGGGTATCTCGTTTAGAAGCACCTGCCTGTAGTACGAGCCATCCCAGTTCAGAGATCCGAAATACCCGTTCGATCTCAGCCTTGCGCTGGTCTTGAAATCTAAGTTCAGCAACGACATTGCCACTGAAAAATTCTCCGACACCCCGACAATAATCCCTACAATACCATGTTCAGCCACGACGCCCATATCAGTTTTGACGCCCTGACGTCGGCCCTTGTCGAGGGTTATGAAATTCTTCTGCTTATTAACCGAATTGTTAACCACTTCAGCCATAAGATAATTATACTGCTGCTGATAGATAGTATCAGCTATTTCTCCAGACTCAGTAATGCGTTGCCTGATGAGGCGTTCAATGCTGTTTTTCAGTGACGTATTCTCGCTGGCAAGAGCCCTGTTGGTTTCATTGAGCTGGAGATACCTGCGGATATCCGATCCTCTCCTTTCAACGCCATAGGTCAAACCCCTGAATCCCTTTATGAGTCTGCTGTTGTGATAACTGTTGCCAGTTGCCAACAGGGAAAATGCTATTCCTTCAAGTATCAGAAAGACGATCAGGTTATTGTACTTCGCCAGAAAATTCAGCAGATTCCTCATTCACTGTAACAGGTTTATCTCATCAGGAATGGAAATTTCTCAACATTCTTCAGGGCAACTCCGGTACCCCTTGCAACAGCATGAAGCGGATCCTCAACAACATTGAAATGGATATTAATCTTATCAGCCAGACGTTTGTCGAGGCCACGTAACAAAGCTCCGCCTCCGGCCAGATAGATCCCTTTGTTTACTATATCTGCATACAGTTCGGGAGGAGTCTGTTCGAGAACGCTGAGCAGAGCGGCCTCAACCTTCGTAAGTGATTTGTCGAGGCAATAGGCAATCTCCTGGTACGAGATCGGGATCTCGATGGGAAGAGAGGTCATAATATTCGGACCTCTGACAATATAGTCGGCAGGGGGATTATCAATATCAGGCAGGGCAGCGCCAACACCGATTTTAATATCCTCGGCTGTCTTTTCGCCAATCTTTATATTGTGCTGATGCCTCATATAAGCCTGTATATCAGCAGTGAATCCATCTCCGGCAATCCTTATTGATTTATTGCATACAATACCGCCAAGAGCTATAACTGCAATTTCGGTGGTACCTCCTCCGATATCGACAACCATACATCCTTCAGGTGCCTCAACATCAAGGCCGATTCCAATGGCAGCAGCCATCGGCTCATATATCATATAGACATCCCGTCCGCCTGCATGTTCAGATGAATCACGGACTGCCCTTATTTCGACTTCGGTACTTCCCGAAGGGATACAGACAACCATTTTCAGCGAGGGGGAGAAAAGCTTCGGACCTTTGTCGATCATCTTAATCATTCCTCTGATCATAAGCTCGGCAGCATTGAAGTCGGCAATGACACCATCGCGTAAAGGCCGTATAACCTTGATGTTCTCGTGTGTCTTTCCATGCATCTGTCGGGCTGTCTCACCTATGGCGATAAGCTTGCCCGAGTTCTTGTCGAGTGCAACTATTGAGGGTTCATCAACAACGATCTTGTCGTTGTGAATAATTATTGTGTTTGCAGTTCCCAGGTCAATTGCAATTTCCTGAGTTAAAAAGGAGAATAATCCCATTATGCAAGATTTTACTTATTATAATGCTTAGTGTTTAAAATGTCTTATACCTGTAAATACCATTGCTACGTTGTTAGCGTTGCAATAATCGACAGAATCCTTATCGCGTACCGATCCTCCGGGCTGAACGATGGCCGTGATACCTGCCTTGTGTGCAATTTCCACACTGTCTGAGAATGGAAAATAGGCATCTGAAGCCATAACGGCTCCATTCAGATCAAAGCCGAAGTTCCGTGCTTTTTCAATAGCCTGCTTAAGCGCATCCACCCTTGAGGTCTGGCCGATTCCGCTTGCGCTGAGCTGTCTGTTACGAGCCAGAACGATGGCATTCGATTTGCTGTGCTTGACAATCTTATTCGCAAAAATCAGATCTTCAGTTTCATCCGATGAAGGAACCCTGCCGGTGACAGGCTTCATATCTTCAGAAGTCTCCCTGCTGAGATCCTTCTCCTGCCACAAAACACCGTTCAGGACCGACCTGAAAGTGTGGGTAGCGGGTTCTGATGTCTTCCTCCTGAGGATAATCCTGTTCTTTTTATGCTTAAGAATTTCAAGTGAGTTGCCACTGTATGAGGGGGCAATGATTATCTCAAAAAAGAGCTTGTCGATCTCAAGGGCTGTCTCCTCATCAACGGGCCTGTTCGTAATAATCACTCCGCCGTAAGCTGAAACAGGATCACAGGCAAGAGCATCCTTCCACGCCTGGATGGCAGTAGCCCGCGTAGCAACGCCACATGCATTGTTATGTTTGATTATTACATAGGTGGTATCATCAAATTCGTCGATAAGGTTTACTGCGGAATCAACATCAAGAAGATTGTTGAAAGAGATCTCCTTGCCATGATACTTTTCAAATACAGAATCAGGATCGCCGAAATATACGGCTTTCTGATGAGGATTCTCACCGTACCTGAGGGGATAAAAGGTATCAATACTTTCCCTGAAAGCGCTAAGGCTTTCCTTTCTGTTGAAATACCTGAAGATGGCCGTATCATAACCTGAAGAAATCATGAACGCTCTGGCAGCAAAATGCCTTCTCTCCTCAAGAGAGCTGAATCCTTTCTTATCTCTCAGCAGACTAAGCAGTTCAGGATACTGGTCCTTTCCGGAGATAATCACAACATCCTGATAATTCTTTGCTGCGGCCCTTATAAGGGATATACCTCCTATGTCTATTTTTTCAATGATCTCATCCTCATCATTTGTCTCCCTGACTGTAGCTTCGAAAGGGTACAGGTCAACAATAACCAGATCAATCTCAGGAATACCGTAGTGCTCCAGCTGGCTGATATCCCCCGGATTGTCCCTGCGGGCAAGGATCCCGCCGAAAACCGACGGATGAAGAGTCTTGACACGGCCGCCAAGTATTGACGGGTAGGTTGTAAGACCCTCGACAGTCTCCGCCTCATAACCGAGGTCCTTTATATAACTATAGGTCCCTCCTGTGGAATAGATCCTGATGCCGTCCTCAGAAAGGGCTTTTACTATTTCATCCAAACCATCCTTGTAGTAAACGGAGATCAATGCACTCTTTATTTTTTTATCGCTCATTATATGTAAGTTATGATTTAGCACTCCCTGAGTTTTCAAGCGATTAAAAATAGATAATTTTTTATTATCCTCTATGCAAAATAATTATGAATATGAGCTAATGATTCCATTATGGCAGTTTTTTGTATCTTTGATCCTCAGTAACTTAAAATGGCATTCCGTGGTAATGTATTTCAGGCTTTTCAAAGAAAGCATTCTGTTCGCCTATAATTCGGTTATCGTCAACAAGCTGAGGACTTTCCTCTCTTTATTTGGTATAACCATCGGTATCTTTTCCATCATTTCTGTATTTACAGTAATTGACTGGATGAGGGATTCAATCCGTAAAAGCATCGACACCATGGGAAATAATGTCGTTTATGTTCAGAAGTACCCCTGGTCGTTCGACTCGGAAATCAACTGGTGGGATCTGATCAGCTGGCCTTCAGTAAGTATCGATGATTATCAGGCCATTATCGACAAATCAACCAAAGCGGAAACTGTCTCCTTCGGAGCATTTGAGAATGAGAATGTTAAATTCAGGAAGAATGTAGCTGAAGCAGCCATCGTTGGTGCTGTTACCGCCGATCTCGATAAGACCGTGAGTTTTGAGATAGGGGAAGGAAGGTATTTCTCTCCCTACGATTATACAAACGGAAGCCACGTAGCCGTGATGGGTGCCGAGGTTGCTGAAAATCTCTTTGACGATGAGGATCCCATTGGGAAAGAAATCAAGGTAGGCGGGTACAAGACAAACGTGATAGGTATCATTAAGAAAGAGGGTAAGGGAGGAATCAGTCTCAGCAATGTTGACCAGGTTACACTTGTTCCACTCAACTTTGGCAGGAATTTCATGAACCTGCGAAACCGCTTCATTGATGGCCAGATAATGGTGAGGGCCAGGCCCGAAGTCAATGTACAGGAGCTTTCAGATGAGATTACTATGATATTAAGGGCTTCGCGCAGGCTGAAACCTGCCGAGGAATCGAACTTCTCTGTAAACAGGTCGAGCATGCTTTCGCAGGGATTTGATTCCGTCTTTAAAGGTATCAATATGGGCGGCTGGATAATCGGAGGTTTTGCCATCATCGTGGGAGGCTTTGGCATCGCTAACATCATGTATGTCTCGGTAAGGGAAAGGACAAACGTGATAGGGATTCAGAAAGCCCTCGGGGCGAAAAAGCATTTCATTCTCCAGCAGTTCCTCACTGAATCGGTGGCCCTGTCAATACTTGGCGGAATCCTCGGACTGTTGCTGATTTTTATAGCAACTCTTGGCATAAACTACATTTATGAAATTGACATTCATCTTACTGCAGGAAATACTGTTCTTGCCCTGTTTATCTCGGCAACTATCGGTGTGGTAGCAGGATACGCCCCAGCCTACAGTGCAGCAAAGATGAATCCGGTCGATGCTATAGGATTCTCATTCTGACTTTATCCTGTTCTGATCAATCCATACGGTAAGTTCAGTAAACTGGCTCACTGACAACTGCTCGGGTCTCAGGTCTGATCCGGGAAAGTCTTCCCTTGACAGGCTGAAGGATGACCGGATTGAATTCCTGAGCATTTTTCTCCTCTGGTTGAAGGCCGCTTTGACAACCCTGAAAAAAAGCTCTTCATCACACTCCAGATTGTCAGTCTCATTTCTCCTGAGCCTTATCACTCCCGATTTTACTTTAGGCGGAGGACTGAATACATGCTCTGAAATGGTAAACAGGTATTCAGTGCTGTAAAAAGCCTGCACCAGAACGCTTAGGATGCCATAGGTCTTTGAGCCCGGAGGGGCACAGATCCTTTCTGCCACTTCTTTCTGGAACATGCCGCATACCTCTGTTACCTTATGCCTGTATTCAAGAACCCTGAACAGAATCTGTGAAGAAATATTATAGGGAAAATTGCCGATGATGGCAACCTTTCCTGTGAAAGCGGCCTCCAGGTCGAAGGTCAGGAAATCACCTCTTATTATGTTGGTCATTTCAGGGAAATGCTCATTCAGAAATGTCACCGACTCGTCATCAATCTCAATCACACGAAAGTCGTCAAAGCCCCGGTCAATAATGCAGCCGGTCAGAATACCCATACCGGGACCGATCTCGAGGACCGATGAATATCCTTTGCCTGAAAGCGATCCGGCTGTCTTCATGGCAATACTCCTGTCCTTCAGGAAATGCTGACCTAGACTCTTCTTTGGTTTTACCCTGTTCATGGATTTAAACTCTCAGATCATTTAAAACTGCAGCAGTTCTCTTCCGAACTTCCTCCAGATAGGTATTTTGAGTGACTCAAGAAATACGATGAAACGTTTAAGGAGATTATAGTAGAGGGTAACAAACAGAACTGCTGACATAAACCAGATGACCATGACATTGAAAAGCAGGGTGTCTATCCTCAGATCTCCTATCTGCTTGTAAGGAGCATAAAAATGTGCACGCCCGATTTTCGATCCGGGTTTCATGAAGACCGGGTCGGCTTTCTGCACCAGATGTTTACCAGCATCATAGATCTTATTGGTGGCAAGCCTGTTCAGTACAAAGTTCGCCACATTTTCATTATAATTCCTGTTCCTCATTTCAAGGAAAGCATCTTCCCCCATCTCATTTTTGATCCGGTTATAAAGTGAATCGCGTCTGACCGACATAAGACGGCTCTTTTCCCTTACATAAAGCCTGGCACTATCGAGGTAGACCCTGGTTTCAGTGGCAACCGTCTCACTAAAATCTGCGGGATTCAGCCTTTGGAGCCAGCCTCCCGGTTCAATACCCGTGATCTCCGACAATTCATTTATATGATACTTTATCTTTCTCAGATTATCTTCATTAAAACCGGCATAGTCAGGATCGGAAGACGAGACCTTGCTCTCTTCAACATTTACCTTTAGGGTCGGGATCAGAAATGAAGCATACCAGTCGTTCTGGCTTATCTCCATGTCGTACCCGAAAAAGGGCTTCTCGAACCTGTTGTCTTTAAACTCCTCAACCATAAGGGCCTCATATGACCATCTGGTAACCATAATATCACCGGCTACCGGGACATAAACTTTCCTGCTTATTGATTTGTGAAGGTCGTCAAACTTTATCATGGCACCACCAAGAAGAAGCATAGGAACCAGAAGCAGGGGTATGAGAATGTAGATACTTACAGCCGTCCTCATGCCCGCCGATATGTTAAGACCCAGCATGTTTCCGAAACAGGCTGTGGAAAACAGGATCAGCCATTGCTGTAACAACATGCCTCTTACCCCGAGGATTAGGTTCGCCACAACAACAAAGGAGAGTGTCTGGATAGCAGAAAGAGCAAACAGGAAATTAAGCTTCGATACCAGATAACTCAACCTGCTTAAATTGAGGTATTTTTCCCTTTCAAGTATCTTCCTGTCCCTGAATATCTCCTCGGCGCTAACTGTAAGTCCAATAAAAAGCGCAACAATAACCGACATGAAGAGGAATACAGGGTAGTTCTTATTTGCCGAGAAGATATACTGCCCGTTTTCACTGTATTTTGAAATATATCCCAGTATGAATGCCAGAAGAGGTACCTCAAGCAGGTTGATGGTCATATACTGCCTGTCAGCAAGCTTACGGGTGATATTCCTCCTGATGAAGGTCCTTATCTGCTCTTTTTTATGTGGCACCCTGAACAGGCTCTGAGGCAGAGGAAGCTTCTCTGATGTCTTCTCCATGACAGGCATCATCTTCCTTTTATATCTCTCATTCCACTCCTTAGGGCTTACCTGTCTTTCCTTACCGGCATACCCGGCATTATCGATTGTCTTGACCTCAATTATGTGAAGTATGCTGTCAGTCTCAATATTTCCGCAGTTGGGGCATTCGCTTTCAGCAGCATTAGCCTGCGATGTCTCGGTCTTGAAATACACCAAAGCCTCAACAGGATCACCGTCATAGATCATATATCCTCCCTTGTCGAGGATCCAGAGACGGTCAAACATCTTCAGAATACTGGATGAAGGCTGATGTATTATGGCAAAAACCAGCTTGCCGCTCATTGCCTGGTTTTTCAGGAGGATCATTACCTTCTCCGAATCGAATGATGAAAGGCCTGAGGTAGGCTCATCAACAAAGAGCACCGCCGGCTCACGCATCAGTTCGAGGCCTATGTTCAGGCGTTTTCTCTGTCCGCCGCTTATCTTCTTGTTAAGCGGGTCACCAACCTGGAGATCCCTGATGTCGGCCAGATCAAGATCAGCCAGAACCTTATCGACAGTGGCATTAAGCTGATCCTCGGTAAAATCTTCAAAGCATAGCCGTGCATTGAAGTAAAGATTCTGAAATACAGTAAGCTCCTCAATAAGCATGTCGTCCTGGGGAACAAAGCCTATGATGCCCTTCAGCTTATCAGATTCAGCATTCAGGTCATATCCGTTAATCAACAGGTTACCGCTCTGAGGCAACAGCTTACCGTTAAGCAGATTGAGCATTGTGGTCTTCCCTACACCACTGCCTCCCATGAGACCGGTAAGGTTCCCTGACTCAATCCTGAAGTTCATTTTTTTTATCCCGTTATCAGAATTCTTAAAGAGGTATTCGACATCGCGCCCTTCAAAAATTATCTTCTCCGGGAATTTTCTTGAGACAAATTTCTTATAGATCCTTGAATAGTAAATTGGCTCGATACCCTGCCCCTTTATATTGACTCCCCTGTCAAGAAGATAGGGCCTGCAGGCGATTATATCCCTGCTCTTGAAATACAGGGTAAGGGGCCCGTCGTAGGACATGACAAGTGATCCGGTACTTTCAATATGAAGAACTATGAGCTGTCCCCTGAATCCCTTCAGTCTTATGTGCCTCCACTTGTTATAATTCTCATATTGTGTTGATGCCCAGTACTTTGGGTTTTCATTTTCTATTATCAGGATACAGTCGGACGAAACCCTGTCATAGTTCCTTCCTATCATGAAAGCAGAAGCATTGTCGTACTCCTTCTTCGATATATTGAAGGTCCTTGCCACAATATCAATTATGGTCTGCTCCTGTTCAAGTACATTTCCGTCTTCCGAAGTGAATTCAAGAAGCTGCAGGAATACTATCATCCTCTCTTCAAGGAAGAGACCCTTTTTGATCTGGCGGCAGATATTTGTAATCTGGAAAGTGATCAGGGAATCCTCGTCGGCCAGTTCCGATTTATCGACACTTTTTAGCTCATTTGAATAGAATTCAAGATTGTTCTCAAAAAGAGCATAATATTCCTCCTCAAGTTCCCTGTTGAGGTATCTCCTTAGATAGCTGCGAAGTATCTTTTTGCCCCTCGAGGTTATCCCCCCCGGGTTGATCGTCGACACGATGGCAAAAATATGAATCAGCGCCAGTAATACGGATTCCCTCATAAATCAGAAAAAATAAAAAAGACCGCAAAGAACGGACTTTGCGGTCGCTTTATTGTGGATAAACTATAATACTATTTGAGCCCTGACTCCTTCAATGGCTTTTGTAATTGCAATGATGTTCTCGTTGGTCAGGCTGGTGCCAATCGTGCTATAAACCTGTTTGATGGGATCAAGCAATTTCAGAAAATCACTGATGCTGGGATCCTGATCATATGGTTTGGTGATTTCAAGGAAGAGTTCGAAGGATGACTTCTGCTCAAGAAGAACCTTGGCTATACCTGAAACCTGGTAGGCGGCTTCCGATACATGGGTTGTAAGGTACATGCCTTCCACCCATGCGCCTCCAACAACAAGAAGTGCAAGAGTCTGCTGGTCGTTCTCACTCAGCTGTGCATAAGTATTGTTATAGGCATTGGTGAGTATCTTAACCAGTTCTTCCCTGTTATCAAAGTTGGCCTTGATATTATCGTAAAGCTGCTCATCATAGATCTCGGACATATTGAGTTCGTTGGCCAGAACCCGTATGGCATCCAGGTAGTTGATCACTTCCTGCTGCATATTATATAGTGTGGCATAACTCAGATCAGCACCATATACTCCCATGTTAATTGCCCTGTTGGTACCTGTGAAATATTTCTTTGAATTCTCAACAGGATTAGAGATACCGACTATATATCCTACCTGGAGTTCTGTAAGCATTTTTATAACCTCTGCAGATGTAGGTAATGGATAAACATTCTTCTCAATTTCTGATTCCACGGTTTTAACCTGCTCAAGCTCAACCTTTTTCTGCTCTTTATCGGCAGCCCTGTTTTTACACGATGGCGAGAGTATAATACCTGTTATCAGAACCGGGAGTATTACAACTGCTATTCTTTTTTTCATCTTAGGAAAGTTTTGATTTAACACCTTTAAAAACGCCCATAAAAATAGTAAATATAATTAATATAGAAATTGGCCATTTAAGCATTTATAAAATTCATTGCAGCCAATATAAACAATATGCTAAGATCAGTTTTTTTTAACAATAGCCGGGTAAACGCCATACTTTTTTTTTGCATAATTTCGGTTTGCCATTTTTCGCTATCTTTAACCCCCTGAAAAAATCATATTTCTAATGAGTTGGGATTTTGACGAAACTGTTCTGAGAGAAGGCACTGATTGCCTTAAGTATGATTTAAGGAAGGAAGTATTTGGGATCGGGGATGTTATTCCAATGTGGGTTGCCGACATGGATTTCAGAACACCCGGTTTCATTGTTGAAGAGATGAGGAAAAGGCTCGATCATGAGATATTCGGCTACTCCATACGCCCTCCTGAGTATTTCAATTCTATCATTTCATGGCTTCATGACCGCCATAACTGGAATACCGAAAAGGAATGGATAACCTTCTGCCCGGGGATAGTGCCTGCCCTTAACCTGTGTACCCTGGCTTTTACAGACCCAGGCGATGGCATAATAGTCCAGCCGCCGGTTTATTATCCCTTCTTCTCTGCTGTTGAAAATCATGGCCGCCGGCTTATATATAACAGGTTGTCAGAAACAGAAGGTTGTTGGAGAATGAATACAGAAGCTCTCATCAGTAGTATCGACAGGAATACAAGGATGATCTTCATCTCAAATCCCCACAACCCTGTAGGCCGTTGCTGGACAAGGGATGAACTGACTGAACTGGCAGAGATCTGTCTCGAGAGGGATATCCTGATGATATCAGATGAGATACATTGTGATGTGATTCTTCCCGGCCATAAACATATCCCCCTTGCTTCAATATCGGAAGAGGTCTCACACCGGACAGTGACATGCATAGCGCCAAGCAAGACTTTCAATCTGGCCGGACTGTCCACCTCATCGGTCATAATTGCAGATCCCATACTAAGGGATAAATTCAGGAAAAGTCTTGAAAGCCTGCATATAGGAAACGGTAATATTTTCGGTACGGTGGCTTCGGTAGCCGCATACAGGAAGGGCCATGAATGGGTAGATTCGCTTAATTCATATATAGCCGAGAATGTCGACCTTGTTGTGAAATCACTCGGCAAAGCTGCTTCACGGATAAAACCGGTTATTCCCGAAGCCACATATATGATATGGCTCGATTGCAGGGAACTGGGTATGAGCGGGAAAGAACTGGGTGACTTTTTTGTTAGAAAAGCTTCAGTGGGTATGAACGAAGGCTCATTTTTCGGCCCCGGAGGTGAAGGATTCATGAGGATGAACCTTGGTACCACTGCCAGGGTTGTTGCCAAAGCCCTCGGACAGATTGAGAATGCATTGTCAGATTAATTACAAAGACGGATGAATAAAAGGATAACAGTAAGGTTGACCCTCGAAGACGGAACCGTCTTCAGTGGTTATTCTTTCGGAGCCGAATGTGCCGCTGCCGGAGAGGTTGTATTCAACACCGCAATGACAGGATATCCGGAAAGCCTGACCGACCCGTCGTACAGAGGACAGATACTCTGCCTTACCTATCCGCTGGTCGGTAACTACGGTGCTCCGGGCAAGAGCCATGAGGACGATTTGCTGATGTTTTACGAGTCATCCTCCATTCATATATCCGGACTGATAGTATCGGATTATTCGTTCGAATATAGTCACTGGAACGCATCAGAAAGCCTTGATGCATGGTTGAAAAGAAACAATATACCCGGTATCTTCGGCATCGATACAAGGGCTCTTACCAAAAGGATCAGGGAAAAAGGATCAATGCTGGGCAGGCTCGAACCAGGAGAAGAGAAAATCGGTTTCTATGACCCGAATAAGGTAAACCTCGTAGCCGAAGTGAGTACAAAGGGGAAAAAAGTCTACGGTAATGGGAAATACAGGATATTACTTGTCGACTGCGGCGTGAAATACAATATCATCAGGAACCTCCTCAGACGTGACACCACAATCATCAGGGTACCATGGGATTATGATTACCATCAGGAAGACTATGACGGACTGTTCCTCTCAAACGGACCGGGTGATCCAAAGATGTGCGGGAGTACCATAAACCACATCCGGCGTTCATTTGAACTTGATAAACCTATCTTCGGCATTTGCCTCGGCAACCAGCTGATGGCCCTGGCTTCAGGCGCCGATACATATAAGCTGAAATACGGACACAGGAGCCATAACCAGCCGGTTCTGAAAATAGGAACCGACAAGGCCTATATCACATCCCAGAACCATGGTTTCGCCGTTGACAACAATACCCTTGGGAAAGACTGGGAACCACTTTATATAAATATCAACGACAATACAAACGAGGGAATGAGCCACAAAACAAAGCCTTTCTTCTCCACTCAGTTCCATCCTGAAGCATCCGGAGGACCAACGGATACCGGCTTCCTCTTCGATATCTTCATTGATAACATAGAAAAATCACTGAGATAACCTGCCTGCAGGTTTATAAAAACGATACCCGGCAAAATTCCTCCAACCAGGGAGGAATCATGCCGGGCATCCGGGAGTTTCCTCCCCATTAACTGTATTTCATCATCTGAGAGGCATACACTGAAGCGGGAATGGCTTTGAAACACTCCATCCTGCTATCGAAGATCCGGGCAATCTCCTTGTTGCACAGATTGCCTATACTTCCCTCATGAGTATAATCCGACACTGTGGTCCGTGCGAAGGAACCTTCCCTGACCTTGCCGGCTATTGCCTTGTAGGCATCCCTGAAGGGCATTCCCTGTTTTACGAGTCTGTTTACTTCCTCTGTGCTGAAGATTGAATTATAAAGGGTGTTATCGGTAATGTCTTTCCTTATCCTGATGTTGTCGAGCATCAGCATAAGTATGCCAATCATCTCCTTTAGTCCGGAAAAGGCATCAAAGACAGGTTGCTTCAGTATCTGAAGATCCCTGTTATAACCCGAAGGCAGGTTATGAACTATCATTGAGATCTGGGCCGGCAATGTCTGAAGGGCATTTGCTTTGGCCCTGATAAGTTCAAAGACATCGGGATTCCTCTTCTGAGGCATGATGCTGGAACCCGTTACATATTCATCGGGGAAGTCAACAAAGCGGAATTCGGCGCTCATAAAGAGACATATATCCATTGAGAGTCTGCCCAGGGTCTGGGCCAGCGATGCAAGTGCAGATGCCACGGCCTGTTCGATCTTGCCACGGCTGATGCTGGCATAGGCACAGTTATAGAGCAGATCGTCAAATCCAAGCAGCTCGGCAGTACGTCTCCTGTTGATAGGCAGAGTCGTTCCGTAGCCCGCAGCTGTGCCCAGAGGGTTCCTGTTATTCATCGACCGGGCCGACGAAAGCATCAAAACATCATCAGCCAGGGCTTCAGCCCACGAACCAAACCACATGCCGAACGAGGATACCATTGCAGGCTGCATATGCGTATATCCCGGAAGAAGAACCTCTCTGTTCTGCTCACTCAGCATCTGAAGCTTAGCGAACAGCCTGCCAGTAGCCAGTGCCAGATTGTCGATCTCCTCCCTGGTGTAGAGCCTGATATCAAGAAGAACCTGATCGTTCCTCGACCGGCCGGTATGTATCCTCTTGCCTGCTGGTCCCAGGAGAGCCGACATCTCTTTCTCAACCTGAG
Source organism: uncultured Rikenellaceae bacterium (assembly GCA_964494045.1). GTDB lineage: Bacteria > Bacteroidota > Bacteroidia > Bacteroidales > VadinHA17 > LD21. The sequence continues at coordinate 18,795 of CAZBQM010000010.1, read as the reverse complement.
AATGAATATCTTCGATCCCCGGCTCTATGGCCAGCTTCCCCTGTCCCTCCAGTTCAAGAAGTGAATAAAGGGCTTTCAGCAGAGCCTTCCTGTCATCTTCAGTGATGAGTCCGGCTTCCTGAAGCATGATGACATGCGCCATCGAACCTGTAATATCCCACTTCGCCAGACACAGATCGGTCTCCCTGTCTTTTCCCGCAGTAAAATCAATAATTGCTGGTTCGGGATCAACACCTTTTTCCCAAAGTTTCATTTCCGGATATTTTTATTTTACTCCCTGTAGAAACGTCATTTCTTCTTTTTCCTGCTTTCCTCAATGATAGCCCTGTGAGCCATAAGCCTGATGGCGTTGATCCTGATAAAGCCACGGCTGTCGGTCTGGTCAAAGCCTCCTTCAATATCCATGCTCGAGAGGTTCTTGTTATAAAGAGAGGATGGGGATTCGCGACCTTCAACTATCACATTACCCTTGTAGAGGCAGAGATGAACACTTCCGTCAATCAGCTCCTGGCTCTTCTCTATCGCAGCCATCAGAAAATCCATCTCGGGACTGAACCAGAATCCGTAATAAATAAGCTCGGCAAACTTCGGCGTCAGCATGTTCCTGAGTCTCATCACTTCACGGTCCATGGCCACACCTTCAATATCCTTGTGTGCAAGATGAAGCACCGTTGCTGCGGGCGTCTCATATACACCTCTTGACTTGATTCCCACGAACCTGTTCTCAACCATATCGAGCAAGCCTATCCCGTTCTTTCCGGCAAGCTCATTCAGGTAGGTGAACATCTCATATGATTCCTCCTTGACGGTACCATCATCCTTGTTCACGACCTTAACAGGTATACCGTTCCTGAAATAAACAACTATCCTTGTCTCCTTGTCGGGAGCATCCTGGGGCATCACCATTTTCTCGAGCATATTCTTCTGCATGGCAAACATCGGATCTTCGAGGATACCGGCTTCATGACTTATATGCATGAGATTGTCATCTTCGCTGTAGGGTTTGTCAATACTGGCCTTAACAGGTATTTTGTGGTCGGCTGCATATTTGAGAAGATCGGTTCTTCCTTTGAAAGTGTCAAGAAACTCCTTGTCTTTCCAGGGACTGATGACCTTAATATCGGGTTTCAGGGCATAGTAGCACAGTTCAAACCTTACCTGGTCGTTACCCTTGCCTGTTGCACCATGTGCCACGGCAGTCGCTCCTTCCTCAATGGCTACCTCGATCTGCCTCTTGGCAATAAGGGGCCTTGCCAGGGCAGTCCCGAGGAGATATCTCTCCTCATATATGGCATTGGCCATAATTGCTTTGAAGACATAGTCATCAATGAATTCTTTCTTGAGGTCAGAAATTACAACCTTTGAAGCCCCAAGCAACAACGCCTTCTTCCTGCACTCCTCAAAGTTATCTGCCTGGCCCACATCGCCCACAAAAGCAATAACTTCATAACCCTTTTCAATTAACCATTTGAGGATAACAGATGTATCCAGACCTCCGCTGTACGCGAGAATTACTTTTTCTTTCATCTTTTAATTATTTCTAAACTGATATGACTATTTATTGTTTTTTAATCTCAATCCCTGCCTGCCTGTGTAATCCTGGAAGTATCTCTTCAAGGCATCTGTGAACCTCACCGGGGTTGACACCGCTCCTGGGAATAACAAGTATTGTGTCGTCACCGGCTATTGTCCCGGCAATCTCATGCTTCCCGGCGTTGTCGATGTAATAGGCTGTGGCGTTTGCATTCCCCGGGATGGTCCTGATCACCATCAGCCCGTTGGCTTCTATTAAATCAGTTACCACTGTAACAATATTCATTTTAAGACCCGGATCAGCTAAAACCTTCCTGCTGTTGATTATCTGGTAACGGTAATTCCCGTTGCCGTCACGAACCCTGCTTACCCCAAGCTGCCTCAGGTTCCTCGACAGGGTCGCCTGTGTGCATAAACTCCCTCTCTCCTCAAGCCTCTTCAGCAAAGCCTCCTGTGAAGTTATTATCTCTTCACCAATTATCTTCTCAATCTCAGAGAGTCTTTTTGATTTATGCATATTTATACACTGAGAATGCAAATATATGCTCATTTTTAATAATTCAGGTCAAATTTGAAAATTTATTATATTTTTGAATCCTAAATTCAGCCAATGAAAGATGACATTAAAAAGGTAGTGTTACTGGGTTCGGGAGCACTTAAGATAGGTGAGGCCGGGGAATTCGATTATTCAGGGTCACAGGCTCTTAAGGCACTCCGCGAAGAAGGCATCAGCACTGTACTCATCAATCCGAATATTGCCACGGTACAGACCTCGGAAGGACTTGCAGATAAGATCTATTTCCTACCTGTAACACCCTATTTTGTTGAGCAGGTAATCCTAAAGGAGAAGCCCGACGGAATACTTCTTTCATTTGGTGGACAAACGGCGCTTAACTGTGGTACAGAACTTTACAGATCAGGTGTCTTTGAAAAGTATTCGGTTAAGGTGTTGGGTACTCCTGTAAGGGCTATCATGGATACCGAAGACAGGGAACTGTTTGTCAGGAAGCTTGAAGAGATTGATGTTAAGACCCCAAGGAGTATAGCCGTTTCAGGAGTGGATGAAGCCGTTGATGCTGCATCCCGTCTGGGCTATCCTGTCATTATACGTGCGGCCTATACTCTGGGAGGCCAGGGTAGCGGATTTGCAGGAAACAGTAACGAACTGCAGCTGTTGGCCAGCAAGGCATTCTCCTATACCAATCAGATACTTGTCGAAGAGTCGCTTAAAGGCTGGAAAGAAGTTGAATATGAGGTTGTAAGGGATAAATACGACAACTGCATCACTGTTTGCAACATGGAAAACTTTGATCCGCTCGGAATTCACACGGGCGAAAGTATTGTTGTGGCGCCCTCACAGACCCTCACCAACAGTGAATATCACAAGCTAAGGGAGTTATCCATAAGGATAATCAGACACATAGGGATCATCGGAGAGTGCAACGTGCAATATGCACTGTCTCCCGATTCTGAAGACTACAGGGTTATCGAAGTCAATGCAAGGCTTTCGCGGTCGAGCGCCCTGGCATCAAAAGCCACGGGATACCCACTTGCCTCAATAGCCGCAAAACTTGGTATAGGCTACGGCCTGCACGAATTAAAAAACTCAGTTACAAAAAAGACAACGGCGTGCTTTGAACCCGCACTTGACTATATAGTTTGCAAGATACCGCGCTGGGATCTGAATAAATTCGAGGGAGTCTCGCACCAGATCGGCAGCAGCATGAAGAGCGTAGGCGAAGTGATGGCCATCGGAAGGACCTTCGAGGAAGCCATTCAGAAAGGCTTAAGGATGATTGGTCAGGGTATGCACGGTTTTACAGGCAACAGGGACCTCCGCTTCTCGGATATCGAACGGGAACTCGCCGAACCAACCGACATGAGGATATTTTCGATTTCTGAAGCCCTCGAGAAAAAGATGTCCATCGACAGGATTCACGAACTTACCCGGATTGACAAATGGTTCCTTTACAAACTAAGGAACATCATAGATATCAAGACTGAACTCAGCTCCCATAACGAGCTGAGTTCAGTCCCGGCCGGACTTATCAGGAATGCCAAGATTTACGGATTCAGCGATTTTCAGATCGCCAGGCATGTGCTTAACCCTGATGCTGCACAGATACATCAGGCTCTGATGAAAGTCAGAACTTACAGAAAATCGCTTGGAATAATTCCTTTCGTAAAACAAATTGACACGCTTGCCGCAGAATACCCGGCAATGACAAACTACCTGTACCTTACTTACAGCGCTACCGAGAACGATATTACTTACCACTGCGACAAAAAGTCAATAATAGTGCTCGGATCGGGAGCCTACAGGATAGGCTCAAGCGTTGAGTTTGACTGGTGCTCGGTTAACGCGGTCAACACCATAAAAAAAGAAGGCTTCCGCTCGGTGATGATCAACTATAATCCTGAAACCGTAAGTACTGACTATGATACCTGCGACAGGCTTTATTTCGATGAGCTGACCTTTGAAAGAGTTCTTGATATCATCGATCTCGAACAACCGGGAGGAGTAATTGTCTCGGTCGGAGGACAGATACCCAATAACCTTGCCATGAGGCTCTTTGATGAAAAGGTGCCGGTTCTCGGAACTTCTCCTGTTTCAATTGACAGGGCCGAGGACAGACATAAATTTTCAAACATGTGCGATATGCTTGGGGTTGACCAGCCGGCATGGAAAGAGCTCACCTCGACAGAAGATATTAATGAATTTGTTGACCGTATCGGTTTCCCTGTCCTTATCCGTCCTTCTTATGTTCTTTCGGGTGCTGCCATGAACGTGGTATCCAACAGGCACGAACTGGCTCATTACCTCGAACTGGCAGCCCGGGTATCCAAACAATACCCCGTGGTAGTATCGGAGTTCATTGAAAATGCAAAGGAGATAGAGATTGACGCTGTCGCTGAAAAGGGTGAGATCATTGCATATGCCATCAGCGAACATGTCGAATTTGCCGGAGTTCACTCGGGAGATGCCACCATAGTGTTTCCTGCCCAGAAGATTTACTTCGAAACCGCAAGGCGTATCAAGCGTATCTCAAGGCAGATAGCCAGGGAACTTGATATCACGGGACCATTTAACATGCAACTCCTTGCCAAGGACAACAACATAAAAGTTATTGAGTGCAACCTGAGGGCCAGCCGCAGCATGCCTTTTGTCTCGAAGGTTCTGAAAACAAATCTCATTGAGCTGGCCACGAAAGTGATGCTGGGAGTGGCTGCCGAAAGACCTCATAAATCTGTTTTTGACCTCGATTATGTTGGGGTAAAGGCCCCCCAGTTCAGCTTCTCCCGTCTGGCAAAGGCTGATCCGGTTTTGGGTGTGGATATGTCATCAACCGGAGAGGTGGGATGCATTGGGGAAGGTTTTTACGAAGCCATACTGAAAGCCATGGTTTCAGTCGGATACCGTGTCCCTGAGAAAAGTGTGCTCCTGTCGACCGGACCTGCCCGCTCCAAAGTCGAACTTCTAAACAGCGCCAGGGCCCTCCGCGACAGGGGTCTTAAGCTGTACGCCACAAGAGGAACCCAGCAGTTTTTGGCCAATGCCGGCATTGAGGCTGAAGTTGCTTACTGGCCCGATGAGAAGAGGTCGCCAAACACCATTGACCTGATCACCAGCCGGGAAGTTGACCTGGTTATCAATATTCCCAAGGACCTGAGTGCCGCTGAACTTCAGAACGACTATTCAATCAGACGCAACGCTATTGATTTCAATATACCGCTTCTCACAAACGCCAGACTGGCCAGCGCCTTTATCCTGGCCTTCTGCAGGCTCGGCATAAAAGACCTGGCCATAAAAAGCTGGGATGAATATTAAGCTGTTTCCTGCTGCGGCACTTTTTGGATAACCTTCTTTCAACAACATCCGTATATGCTGAAAATCAGAAAAGCAACCCCCGGGGATGCACCAACAATAGCCGCTTTCCAGGTCAGCATGGCACTCGAGACAGAACAGCTCAGTCTCGATGAACCCACCGTAGCCAGGGGAGTGGAAGCAGTTTTCAAAGATCCTTCAAAAGGTAACTACTTCCTGGCCGAATCGGGTGACAGGATCGTTGCTTCACTGCTGATAACCCACGAATGGAGCGACTGGAGAAACTCCGATGTCTGGTGGATCCAGTCAGTCTATGTCATCCCCGGATACAGGAGACAGGGCGTCTTCAAAAAACTCTACACCTATATCAAAGATCTTGCTATTGAACAGGATATCGCGGGCCTTAGACTATATGTTGCGACAGAAAACAAACGGGCCAAACAGACCTACGAATCGCTGGGAATGAATTCGGAACACTACGCCTTCTATGAATGGATGAGGAAATAATCCATGGAATGGTTGCCGCTGATATTCCTGATCCCATATTTCCTCCTTCTTCTGAAACTCTATGAAAAGCTGAAGACCGTCAGACCCTATTGTGCGGCAGATAGAAGAAACACCTTTGTCACGGTAGTGGTTGCCTGCAGAAATGAAGAAAGCCGTCTTCCGGATCTCCTCGGATCACTGTCATCCCAGGATTATGACCATGAACTCTTCGAGGTGATTATTGTCGACGATCACTCTGAAGACGGCACTCTGCACACAGCACTTAATTACAATGAATTAAAAAATCTCAGGGTGATAAGCAACAAGGGCACCGGGAAGAAAAAGGCTGTCATGACCGGAGCTGAAGCTGCCAAAGGTGATCTTATAGTGACAACGGATGCCGACTGCACTATGGGCAGGAAGTGGCTGACAACAATAGTGTCCTTTTATCTTGAAAAAGATCCTGATCTAGTCATCATGCCTGTAAGGCTTTCAGCCGGAAAAGGTTTTTTTATGAATTTCCAGGAGCTGGAGTTCCTTAGCCTTCAGGGTGTAACGGCAGGTGCGGCAGCAGCTGGTAATGCCGTGATGTGCAATGGAGCAAACCTTGCATTCAGGAAGCAGGCTTACTTAAGGAACCTTAAGAACCTGCATTTCGGAATAAACACCGGCGATGACATTTTCCTGCTTCATGCTGTAAAGAAAGAACACGGCTCAAAGATCGAATGGCTCGAGTCGGGTGATGCTCTTGTTACCGCCTCGTCGCAACCACAACTTTCTTCATTCCTCAGGCAGAGAAGAAGATGGATATCAAAGTGGAGGATGTATGACGACAGGCCGACTATTATATTGGGGGCCTTCACTTTTTACGCTGCAGTGGCACCGCTCTTCCTTCTGGCTGCATCAGTGGCTTTAGACAGCTTTCTTCTTCCACTGGTTATCTTCCTTGCGGTAAAATCAATTCCCGACTACCTTATAATATCGGATACGGCAAGGAGATATGGAAGAAGCAGCCTGCTCCCATGGTTTATCCCTTCACAACTGGTCTATCCCATTTACATCTTGCTTGTTGCTGTCGGCGGGCTTTCCCCTGCGGGTGAAAGAAAGGTCAGTTGCCCATCTCCGAAAGGAACTTGATACGGATCAACCTGATCTCTTCTTCCTCAAACTCATTGCCCAGTTCTTTTATGGCCTCCTGGAGAGAGTCTGATTCAGCTTCTTCCCTGAAGTAGGAGTAGATGTCGCGTTGCCTTTCCTCATCAATCATCATATTGACATAGTAGTCGAGGTTGATCCTTGTCCCCGAATTGACAATGGCTTCAATTTCTGACATAAGCTCGTCCATCTCAAGTCCCTTAGCTTCAGCAATATCCTCAAGCGGACGTTTCATGTCGATGCTCTGGATGATATATACCTTGATGCCCGATTTATTCACGACTGACTTAACAACCATATCGAGCGGACGTAAGATCTCCTTTTCCTCCACGTACTTCCTGATGATCTCGACAAATTCAGTACCATATCTCTGAGCTTTTCCGGCACCGACACCCGAGATATTCTGAAGTTCATCCAATGTAATGGGATACTGGATAGCCATGTCCTCGAGCGAAGGATCCTGAAAGATTACGAAAGGCGGAACTTCCTTAAGTTTTGAAATCTTCTTCCTGAGGTCCTTGAGGATGCTGAACAATTCCTCGTCAACAGCGGCGGTCCTGGCACCGAAAGCGTTTTCCTCCTCGGAAGTATCTGCGTAGTCGTGATCTTCAGAAAGCATGAATGAAACCGGCTTCTCAATGAAGTCAAGGCCTTTCTTTGTTACCTTAAGCAATCCATAGTTCTCAATATCCTTTGTGAGCAGCTTTTCAATCAGAGCCTGCCTGATAACCATGTTCCAGAATTTCTCATCCTTATCCTCCCCTATTCCGAAAAATTCAAGTTTATGATGCTTATACGATTTTATTGCTGAAGTGACCTTTCCTGAAAGAATGTTCGCGATATGATCGGCCTTAAACTTCTCTTTCACGGCAAGTATTGTATCAATGACATTCACGACAGCATCACTGCCTTCAAACTGGGCCTTCGGATGCAGGCAGTTATCGCATGCTTCGCAGTTTTCTTCCGGGTATTCTTCACCGAAATAATGAAGCAGCAGCTTCCTCCGGCAGACTGACGATTCGGCATAGGATACCGTTTCGAGAAGAAGCTGTTTCCCGATTTCCTGTTCGGCAATGGGTTTGCCCTGCATGAATTTTTCAAGCTTAACAATATCGTTGTAGCTGTAGTAGGCGATACAGTTGCCTTCACCGCCATCCCTTCCTGCCCTTCCGGTTTCCTGGTAGTAGCCCTCGAGGCTTTTTGGAATGTCATAATGGATCACGAACCTCACATCGGGTTTGTCTATTCCCATCCCGAAGGCTATTGTCGCAACTATAACATCGGCCTCTTCCATAAGAAACTTATCCTGGTTGAGGGTCCGGGTTGCAGAATCCATTCCTGCATGATAGGGCAGCGCTTTTATCCCGTTCACCTTCAGCATTTCGGCAAGTTCTTCAACCTTTTTACGGCTAAGGCAATAGATTATTCCCGATTTGCCCGGATTATTCTTGATATATTTTATGATCTCCTTCGCTACATCCTGTTTTGATCTTACCTCATAATAAAGGTTTGGCCTGTTGAAGGATGACTTGAATTCATCTGCCTCGAGAATCCCCAGGTTCTTCTGGATGTCGTGCTGGACCTTGGGAGTGGCTGTGGCCGTAAGGGCAATGATCGGCGACCTGCCAATTATATCTATAATAGGTCTGATCCGCCTGTACTCCGGTCTGAAATCATGCCCCCACTCGGAGATGCAATGTGCCTCATCGATGGCATAAAATGAAATATCAATATTCTTTAAAAAATCAATATTATCCTCTTTGGTGAGCGACTCGGGTGCAACATATAAAAGTTTGGCCTTGCCTGACATAACATCTTTTTTAACCCTGGCAATTTCAGTTTTTGTAAGCGAAGAATTAAGAAAATGAGCGACATCGTCATCAGTGCTGAAATTACGCATGGCATCGACCTGGTTTTTCATAAGAGCAATAAGGGGAGATATGACGATGGCTGTCCCCGGTTTCATAACGGCCGGCAACTGATAACAAAGCGATTTACCTCCCCCGGTCGGCATCAAAACAAATGTGTCGCGTCCTGAAAGTACATTTAAAATAATAGATTCCTGATTCCCTTTAAAAGTATCAAAACCAAAATACTTCTTAAGATAATCATGAATAGTCGGATCATTCTGCATTTTATTCCCTCATGTAATTAATATTAATCCTTTTATAATTTATTCAACCGTCTATATAAAGTTAATGAATTATTTTATCATTCAACAGTTTTTTTATTATTAACATTTTTAACATTATCTCTCAGCCCGGAAGCGGCAAAATTGTTAACTGTCATGGATAAATATTGTTTTGCAGAATAAGATTTATCATCTTTACACGCTGAATTTAATACACATCATTCATTCTTCAGGATGGAAAACAAAAGAAAACATAGCGGGTCAAAAGACGGAGAGATGTCGTTTCTTGAACATCTTGAGGAACTGAGATGGCATATTATCAGATCGGTACTTGCAATAGTAATCCTGATGATAGCCGCTTTCATATTCAAGAATTTTATCTTCGACAAGATAATACTGGCGCCCAAGAATCCCGGGTTCTTCACAAACAGGGTCCTGTGCGAACTCGGACAACTGGTCAATATGCAGTCTCTTTGCATAAACAGAACTCCATTCGAGCTTATCAACATTAAGATGTCGGGGCAGATTACAACCCATATTGCAGTAGCGATGGTGGCAGGGGTTATCCTTGCTTTCCCGGTTATTATCTGGGAGTTCTGGAAATTCTTCGAACCCGCCCTTCATCCCAATGAAAGGAAACATGCAAGGGGCGCAGTACTTGCAGCATCTCTACTGTTCTTCACCGGTGTATTGTTCGGTTATTACCTGCTTGCTCCCCTTTCGGTCCATTTTCTGACATCATATCAGATAAGTGCAGACATAACAAACCAGATAAACATCAGGTCGTATATCGGAACACTATCATCAATATGCCTTGCAACCGGACTTATTTTTGAATTGCCGATCCTTACATATTTCCTTACAAAGATAGGAATACTAACACCTTCATTTCTGAAAAAATACAGAAAACATGCAATAGTAGTGATATTTATTGTTGCAGCCATTATCACCCCGCCCGATGTCTTCTCACAAATGCTTGTGAGCATTCCTCTGCTTATTCTTTATGAAGTGGGCATTATCATTTCAAAAAGGGTTGTTAAGAATAAGGAGAAGATGCATGCCGAATTCATGGATAATAATTCCTGACCGAACCCTTAAGGCAACAAAGGATGAAACTATATACTGAGAACCTGATAAAGAAATACCACACCAGGACTGTTGTTGACAAGGTTTCGGTGGAGGTTGAACAGGGTGAGATTGTTGGCCTTCTTGGTCCCAACGGCGCAGGCAAAACAACTACATTCTACATGATAGTAGGCCTGATCAGACCCAGCGAGGGAAAAATCTTCCTCGATTCAGTTGATATAACCGGCCTTCCGGTGTACAAAAGGGCCCGGCTCGGGATCGGATATCTTGCCCAGGAAGCTTCGGTCTTCAGAAACCTTTCAGTCGAGGACAATATAAGGGCAGTGCTTGAGGTATCGGGGTTCCCAGGCGAGGAACAGAAAGAAAGACTGGAGATGCTTCTTAATGAATTCGGCCTGCAGAAGATACGAAAAAGCAAAGGCATTCAGCTTTCCGGAGGCGAACGCAGAAGAACTGAGATTGCCAGGGCTCTTTCACTCAAACCCAAATTCATCCTTCTTGATGAACCATTTGCAGGTGTCGACCCGATTGCAGTCGAAGATATCCAGGAGATAGTTTCAAAACTCAGAGATAAAAATATTGGCATACTCATCACTGATCATAACGTACATGAAACCCTCTCGATAACCGACAGGGCCTACCTGCTTTTTGAGGGACATATACTTAAATCAGGTACAGCCACCCAGCTTGCTGATGATGAACACGTAAGAAAAGTATACCTCGGCAAGAACTTTGAACTTCGCCGGTAATTGCCTCAGTTTGTTTTAATAATAATTTTCTATACTTTTGCGGAGATTTTTGCGGATGTGTCGTAATTGGTAGCCGAGCAAGACTTAGGATCTTGTGTCTTAATGACGTGGGGGTTCGAGTCCCTTCATCCGCACAAAGCACAAACCGCCTGTAACGATCATTGTATCTGTGTTTTGGCGGTTTTTTAAATTGACACTTAACAATTATAGAATGAATATCACAAAGGAAAACATCAATGATCTGAATGCTGTTCTTAAAATTCAGGTAGATAAGAATGACTATGAGGAAAATGTTGAGAAAGTTCTGAAAGACTACCGCAAAAAAGCCAATATCAAGGGATTCCGCCCGGGAATGGTACCGATCGGTCTTGTGAGGAAGATGTACGGGAAAGCTGTTCAACTTGATGAAATCAACAAGCTTGTCTCCGAAAGCATACATAAATATCTCAGCGACGAAAAAATAGAGATCCTTGGTGATCCCATCCCAAAAGATGATGGAAACGACCTCATCGACTTCGATAACCAGGAGAACTTCAGCTTCTCATTCGAACTTGGACTGGCTCCCTCCTTCGAACTGAAACTGTCGAAGAAGAATAAGGTTAATTCCTATGAAATTGCCGTCAGCGATGAGATGAAGGATAAATATGTCCAGAATTATGCACGCCGTTACGGGGAATTCAAAAATGCTGATTCAACGACTGAAAATGATCTTGTTAAAGGAAACATCGAAGCTATTGACGATAAAGGAAATCCCGTACCCGGAGGTCCTGCTGCCGAAGAAACCTCTCTGGCTGTCAATGTGATCAAGGACGCTGAAATAAAGAATCTTTTTATTGGGAAAGTTGCCGGCGATGCCATAGACTTCGACATAAGAAAAGCTCTTCCAAACGAAGACGAGATTGCCGGATTCCTGAAGAAACAAAAAGGTGAAGTTAAAGATATTAACGGGAATTTCAGGTTTACCATAAGCGGGATAAGCCATTTTGAGCCCGCTCCTATTGGCAAGGAACTGTTTGAAAAAATCTATGGCGAAGGGGTTGTGACCACTGAAGAGGAATTCATGAATAAAATTATTGAGGAGATCAGCGCCAACCTTAAACTCGAATCTGATTACAAACTGGCTGCCGATATCAAAAAGACAGCAGTTGACAAAACTGAATTCGAGCTTCCTGAAGACTTCCTGAAAAGATGGCTTCTGAAGGTAAACGAGAACACCACTGCCGAACAGATTGAGAAGGAATTTGACAGCTTCAGAAATGATCTGAGATGGCAGCTTATCAGGAATAAGATAGCCAAAGAAAACGAGATAAAAATTAGCGAAGAGGAACTCCTGAAGGAAGCAGAGGTCATTACCCGTAACCAGTTCAGACAGTACGGTCTTTACTATGTCACTGATGAACAGGTTACAAACTATGCAAAAGAGACGCTCAAACGTGAGGAAGATGCCCACAGGATAGCCGACAGGATCCTCGACGAAAAGGTCATCACCCTTGTCAAGGAGATGGTTAAGATAGAGACAAAAAATGTTACCGACGAAGAGTTTAATAAGCTTTTTGAATAGTAATCAGCACTTTGTGCTTCTCTTTATATTTTTCTATCTTTGACTTTTAATTCTAAACTACCTGTATATGAATACTTCTGATGATTTTGGAAAATTTGCCCGGAGCAAACATGGTATCAGCAGCCTTAGTCTTCACAAATATGCTTCGATCTGGAGCAGCTATATCTCCCCGACCATCATTGAGGAAAGACAGCTTAATGTGGCTTCAATGGATGTCTTCTCAAGGCTGATGATGGACAGGATAATCTTCCTGGGATTACCCATCGACGACTATGTGGCCAATATCATCCAGGCCCAGTTGCTGTACCTCGATTCTTCAGATCCCGGAAAAGATATCCAGATCTATTTCAACACACCGGGGGGATCAGTCAATGCCGGACTGGGTATTTATGATACCATGCAATATATCTCAGCCGATGTGGCAACCATCTGTACAGGTATGGCAGCCTCCATGGGAGCTGTGCTCCTTACTGCAGGTACAAAGGGAAAAAGATCGGCCCTCAAACACTCAAGGATAATGATACACCAGCCAATGGGCGGTTTTGAAGGTCAGGCTTCCGATATTGAAATCCAGGCAAGAGAGATAATGAAAGTGAAACAGGAATTATACGAGATCATTGCCAATCACTCCGGAAATCCCATCGAAAAAGTTGAGAAAGACTCTGACAGGGACCACTGGATGACTTCGCAGGAAGCCAAAGACTACGGTATGATCGACGAGATTCTTCAGAAACACTGATAACACGACCTGATGGATAAATGCTCATTCTGCGGAAGGACCAAGAAAGAGGTCAATATGCTCATTGCCGGTCTTGAAGGGCATATCTGTGACCATTGCATTGAACAGGCACATGCAATAATGAGCGAGGAACTCACCTCACGACACAAACATACCTTCGATGCCATCAACCTTCTTAAACCTGCTGAAATAAAAAGTTTCCTCGACCAGTATGTCATTGGCCAGGATATGGCCAAGAAAATAATTTCGGTGGCAGTCTACAACCATTATAAGAGGTTGATGCAAAAACCCGATCCGGATGATATAGAGATAGAAAAATCAAATATCATCCTGGTAGGAGAAACTGGTACAGGAAAGACCCTTCTGGCGCACACAGTGGCAAAGATGCTGCATGTACCTTTCACTATTGTCGATGCTACTGTTTTGACTGAAGCAGGATACGTTGGCGAGGATATAGAAAGCCTTCTCACCAGGCTCCTGCAGAATGCCGACTATGATGTGAAAGCGGCAGAAAAAGGCATTGTCTTTATCGACGAGATTGACAAGATAGCCCGTAAGGGCGATAATCCTTCAATCACCCGCGATGTTTCGGGAGAAGGGGTTCAGCAGGGCCTTCTCAAACTGCTTGAAGGTTCTATAGTCAATGTTCCCCCACAGGGCGGGAGAAAGCACCCTGAACAGAAAATGATACCGGTCGATACAAAGAATATTCTCTTCATTTGTGGCGGCGCTTTCGAGGGTATCGACAGGAAAATAGCACAGAGGCTCAACACCAAGGTGGTAGGCTACGGCGCCTCAAAATCGAGGGATAGGGTTGACCGTGATAATCTGCTGCAGTATATAGCCCCACAGGACCTCAGGGCCTACGGTCTTATACCTGAAATCATCGGCAGGCTGCCGGTGCTGACATATCTTAATCCCCTCGACCGGGAAGCACTGAGGGCCATCCTCACCCAACCCAGAAATGCCATCACTCTTCAGTACATCAAGCTGTTCAAAATGGATAATATAGAACTCACCTTCACTGATGAGGTTCTCGATTATATTGTCGAAAAAGCCATCGAATTCAAGCTTGGTGCCAGGGGCCTTCGTTCAATCTGTGAAGCCATCATGCTTGATGCAATGTTTGAGATGCCTTCATCGGCCTCCGGTGAACTGACGGTGACAGTCGATTATGCCAGCCATAAACTGGCAAGGATAGACATGAAAATACTGAAGGCTTCCTGACAGATCTCTCGCTGCTTTTTCAGTCGTCAGATCCTGTTTTTTTTCCTTCTTTCGTAGACAACATAGGTATAGGGTATGTCGCTCCCTTCCCTGTATTCTTCTTTTTCTATAACCTTCCACCTCCGCATGTCAATCTTCGGGAAGCTTACATCCGCGTAAGCATTCCTGTGAACATGTGTTATGTAAAGCCTGTCAGCCAATGGCAGGAACTGCCTGTAAACCGAACCTCCTCCTATAATAAAAGCCTCTTCCCCCACGATGCACTTGCTCAGGGCGTCTTCAACGGAATAGGCTGTCAGTGCACCTTCGATGCATTCACCGGGCAGATCGGTCAGAACAATATTTTTTCTTCCCGAAAGAGGTTTCCTGGGCAGCGATTCCCATGTCCTTTTTCCCATAATCACGGCATTCCCGCTTGTAAGCCTTTTAAACCTCTTCAGGTCATCAGAGATATGCCACAGAAGGTCATTGTCTTTTCCAATGCCCCAGTCTTCAGATACTGCAACTATGATTGATATCATACTTTCTTTTATACAGATATTGCTCCCTTTATATTAGGATGGGCCATATATCCCGAGAGGGTAAAATCCTCATACCTGAAACCATCTATATCGGTCACAACCGGATTTATGCTCAATGATGGAAGCGGATAGGGTTTCCTGGTAAGCTGAAGCTTTACCTGGTCAATATGGTTCAGATATATATGTGCATCACCCATTGTATGAATAAACTCCCCGGGTTTCAGTCCGGTAATCTGTGCAACCATCATGGTGAGGATAGAATAGGAAGCAATGTTGAACGGTACCCCTAAGAAGATATCGCAGCTTCTCTGGTAAAGCTGGCACGAGAGCCTGCCTCCTGACACATAGAACTGAAACAGGATATGGCAGGGAGGTAGAGCCATCCTGTCAAGTTCACCGACATTCCATGCACTTACAATATGACGCCTTGAATCGGGCGTTTCCCTTATCGATTTTATAACTCCGGCAAGCTGGTCAATCGTTTTACCCCCGGGGGCAGGCCATGAACGCCATTGGTAACCATAGATGGGCCCAAGGTCGCCATTACTGTCGGCCCATTCGTCCCAGATCTTTACTCCGTTTTCTTTCAGATAGGCAGTATTGGTTCCACCCGAAATAAACCATAGCAGTTCATGGAGGATCGATTTCAGGTGAAGCTTTTTTGTTGTCAGCAAAGGAAATCCTTCTTCAAGGTTGAACCTCATCTGGTAACCAAAAACACTTATTGTCCCGGTACCGGTCCTGTCATCCTTTCTTGTCCCAGTCGCAAGAACATGATCAAGAAGATCAAGATATTGCTTCATCTTTCAATTGCTATTTTGGTGATATCCTTGCAACCCATCCTCCTCCGGGTGCCATTTTAAGCTTTATCTTTCCGCCCTGTGCGGCTTCTGTCACAGTATGCCTGTAATCCTGAGCATACCTGTCGGCATTGATCCCATCAGAAAAAACTTCGATTTTATAGTTTCCTGCAGGAAGGAACGAAAGATCAAGCTCCATTTCCCTGGCTGTCCAGTCGGTAAGGCCCCCCACGTACCAGTTATCACCCGAGCGCCGTACCATCAGCAGGTAATCTCCTATCCTGGCTTCCATAACATGGATGTCGTCCCATACAACAGGTATCCGGCTGATGAAGTCAGTACACTCCTGTTCCTTCCGGTATTGAGTAGGAGAATCAGACAGCATCTGCAGAGGACTTTCATAGATGACATAAAGAGCCATCTGGTGAACCCTTGTTCCCTGGCTGGCTGGTCTTGAGTTATGAGGGGTAAAATTTGCCCTTTCCATATTGATCATAGCTCCCGGGGTATAGTCCATGGGGCCGGCAACCATCCTAATAAAAGGAAGCATAAGATTATGATCGGGAGTTATGTCCCTGCTCCATTTACAGTTTTCCAGTCCCTTTACCCCCTCGCGTGTCAGGGCATTGGGCCATGTTCTTCCCATTCCGTCGGGTTTATATGCTCCGTGGAAATCGACAAGCAAATGATGCTCTGCTGCCTTTTTTGCCGTTTCATGATAGAAGTTGACCATCTTCTGATCGTCTCTCTGCATGAAATCAACCTTTATGCCCTTTACTCCCCATTTCTCATAAAGGGCTACTGCATCGTCAATCCTGTCGTAAAAAGTCTTCCAGACCACCCATAAGATAACACCAACGTTCTTGCTTTCGGCATACCGGCAGAGTTCAGGTATGTCTATGTCAGGAACCGATTCGAGGACCGTACCCCCGATGTTGTACCAGCCTTCGTCGAGTATGACATACTCAAGGCCGTTCTCTGAAGCAAAGTCAATGTAGTGTTTGTAGGTGTCATTGTTGATCCCGGCCCTGAAGTCAACACCGGAAATATTATTATCGTTCCACCAATCCCATGCCACCTTCCCGGGTTTTATCCAGGCCGGATCGGCTATCTGACAGGGAGTTGCCAGCCTGTAAACCATATCGCTTTCAATGAGACCGCCGTCATCACCCGACATAATGAAAACCCTCCATGGGAAGCTCCGCTTACCTTTAGTCTTTGCAATAAAATCCTTTGTGCTGGTTACATACAGATTCCTGTCGCTCTCCAGTTTCTCTGTTTCAGGATATTGAGGCCATACACCTTCCAGTTTTCCGCCACCTGCGCCTCTCAGCCACATACCCGGATAGTCAATGATATCAGATTCGGTAACGAGAATATTAACCCCCTCTGAGATGAACAGGGACGGGAGGCTCGCCAGATGTTGCGATCCTAAAGTATCAAGCTTCGTATCAATATAAATTCTTTCATTATGAGACATGAAGCCATCCTCGAGAGGATACCATGAGGTAGCGCCGGGAGCGAACTCAATACCGGATATCTCGTTTTTTACTGTCAACTCATCTCCCAACAATGTTTTGAACCTGTAGGCCACTCCATCATCATAGACCCTGAATTCAACAGTTATTCCGGACCTGTAAACAAGCTCAAGAATATTGCAGTTATTGGGAATCTCTGACCTTTTATTGGGCACCTCGGGTTTTATCACTTCCCTCAGGGCTGTCACCGATGCCTTTTTTACCTTGTCGGCTTCACCCGGAAGAATCCTCCCGTCGCTGAGTACCATGGCCAGATCAGCTGATTTCATAACTTCCTTTTCACCAAAGGAAACCTTCCACCCAAGCTTCGGGCCGGGAGAAACCGTCAGTACAATATTACCATCGGGCGATGTGACCTTCTGATCTTTTCCTGATAGAAAAGCAGTTGCACTAATGGCAACAATGAACATTAACAGGCAACGTTTCATGACTAAAAATTTTTTTAAAACTACAGGGTAATATTTATGAACTAAACGAATTCAATTAAAAAAGAACCCTATCCTCCACCTTTCTTCTTCCTCTTTTCAATTTCGTCCCTGATGGCCGCGGCACGCTCATAGTCTTCAGTCCTTACCGATTCATCAATCATTCTGTAAAGCTCGTCTTCAGGATATTTCTCAAACTCAGATTTCCCCGGCTCCTCGTCATTTTCATTTTCAGGAGCTATCCCTGACTGATTGGTCTCGGTGGGACTTACCGTGATCCCGGCTTTTTCGAGAATATCCTCTGTTATATATATGGGACATCCGAACCTGAGCGCGATGGCTACGGCATCTGAGGTCCGGCTGTCAATCTCAATCTCCTTTTCACCATTGGAGCATACCAGCTTCGAGTAAAAAACCCCCTCTTCAAGCTTATAGATCATAACCTCGGTAACAGCTATGTTGAACTCATCAGCAAAACTCCTGAAAAGATCGTGAGTAAGTGGCCTGGGTGGCTCAAGATTCTCAAGCTTGATAACAATGGCCTGGGCTTCAAAGCCCCCGATGATTATAGGTACCCTTCTTTCTCCATCTTCCTCAGTCAATATCAGGGCGTATGCTCCTGATTGGGTCTGACTGTAGGAAATCCCTAAAACCTTAAGTTTCACCCTTTTCATATCAATTAATTATGAGACAGAAGAATACCTGATTATGTTAGTTCCAGACAAATATAAAGATTATCACTGTATGACGCGGTGACATAAATCCTTTTTTTTCAACACAGCATCAAGATCAGAAGCTTATCATGCTGCCCCTGCCATCCTTTATTGCTATAGCCAGGCAGTTGTAACCACATGCAATAAAAAATCGGAATGAATGATTTGCAATTAATTTAAATTGAATATCTTTGCAGTCCAAAATTCAGACAATCCGAAGGGGCCCGGCGAAGACATATTGATATGATGAAATATGCGCCTCACGGAGTAACATAATAATTTACAAAGATGTACGCAATCGTTGA
>CAZBQM010000009.1:23033-48656 GCA_964494045.1 uncultured Rikenellaceae bacterium | reverse complement strand
GACATGGCCATGATCTGTGGGCTTGGTTATCTTCCCGGTTATTCCGGTCCGGATCACCTTTCCTCCAATGATAATAGGTATGTCAACTATCCTGTTTTCCTGGTCCCTGAGTTCCTTCTCAATCATCTCCCTTTCAACAGATCCTCGCGAATAGACGCAGACCGGCTCATTTGTTGGTTCCCTGAAGTTGTAGATTGCGTTGTTCATGGTTAACTTTTTTAAGGAGAAAAATCAAATTCGCTCTTTATGGATGGAAATTTGCAGTCACGGAAAACAAATACTGACCAGATGTCTGAACACCCTGATATAACATCTTCCTGCCGGGGAATGTTCATAAAACGGTGAGGGCACGGTATCCATTATAAAACTATTTGTCGTAATTTGGAAACCAGTTTATTATGTACAAGATAAGACTTTGAGTTTATTTAAATAACGACAATTGTCATGTCAGAATCGAGGTTCTATTATTTTTCGCCTTCTGGTCCTTTTTATGGTGTCAGCTCTCTAGATGAAGCTGTCTCTTCGTTACATGATGGTGGATATATATGGCTTAATTACTTCGACCCATCAAGGGATGAGATATCGGTACTTACCGACAGACTTGGAATACATCCGCTGTCGGTTGAGGACTGCTTTGACGAAAAGCAGGTCCCTAAAATAGAACACTTCAGTAACAATACTTTCATAATCTTCAATGCTTTCCACTATAAAGAGGGGGAGTTGAAGACAGATGAGATAAACATATTCATTGGCAGTAATTTTCTGATCACAATAAACGGACACAATTCGGAGGGAAGAAGGCCACTTGGTAATCTCGAGACAGTGGTAAACAGCAGTCCGGCATTGTCGGGAAACGGGCCGGCATTTTTGTTGCACAAGGTTCTTGACTACATTGTTGACAACCAGTACGGTACTTTTAACACAATGGAAGATGAACTTGAGGAAGCAGAGGATGTACTGCTTGAAGATATTGAAGGATTCCAGCCCATGAAGCTGATCATGCTCAGAAGAAACCTGGTGAGTCTCCGTAAAAGCCTTTTTCACGAGAGGGAGATACTGGTCAGGATAAACAGGAAGGATTGTCCTTATGTTCCCGACCAGGCCCTGGCACCTTTCAGGGATATCTACGACCACCTGGCCAAGTTGTTTGGTTTGACCGATACCTACCGTGAGATCGAGACGAGCCTTATGGAGCTCTATTCTTCACTTATGAACAATCATATGACGAGGATGTCGAACGAGACCAATGCGGTAGTCAGAAGGCTTACATTAATCACCACTATTTTCATGCCGCTTACCCTGATAGCCAGTATATTCGGGATGTCGGAATGGACTATGATCACCGGACAGTTGAATTGGAAGATATCCTATGGTCTTTTTATTGCCGGACTGGCAGTGCTAGGGACCATAAGCTACCTAATCATGAAAAGGATGGGCGCGAGGAGCGGCACCTGGGATCAACGGGGTGATGATAACCGGAAATAATGCAACAGGCAGGAGTCCCTGTCTTATTCCTCTGACATGGCGTTATATATTGAGATTATTTCCTCACCATACTCGGCTGGCGCTTCAATATGGCCCCACCCTGCCTGACACTGCCAGAGTCCGTCGTATACCGAATCGTGGTACGATCGTATAAAATGAGGGATCCCTTTTTCAGCCAGAAGGCCCGATAGGAGTTTTGCTTCGATTTCGTTATTGAGTATCAATATTTTAACAGATCTGTCCATGAGCTTTTTATTTGATCAGAATAAAGATACTGATTTTTAGCTTATTATTTGTTCATTGTGAACGACATGCGGCTTATCACGATATTTTCATGATAAGCATATTGAATTCGTGTTCGAAATTTGGAGTAAAGATGTTTCTGCCGAGGTTTTCGGCTATTTCTTTCAGATTCCAGAATCTTCCCTCCTCTATCTCTTCTTTGTTGACGACAGGAGTTTCAGAGGAGGTTCCGGTGAAGGTGTAGACCAGTTCCCTTTCAGTTGCTGACTGCCAGATATAGCTTTTATCGTGACGGACAGATATATCAGTGATCCCCAGTTCCTCGGCAGCTTCTCTCCGGAGTGCTTCATCGGGGCTTTCTCCGGGGTCCATATGGCCTCCAACTGAAGTATCCCACATGCCCGGAAGCAGGTCTTTTGAAAGGGCTCTTTTCTGGAGGAAGAGTTCTCCGGAGGAGTTAAAAAGATGCAGATGGACAACAGGGTGAAGAAGCATGCTTTTCCCGTTGTGGCAAACGCTTCTGGGTGCCATGGAGATTGTTTTGCCGGTCTCATCAACTACCGGGAAGATCTCCTCATTGACATTTTCATTCATGGGTGATGTTCTGATTAAAACGCAAAGATTAAAAAGATTTGGCAGCTAACCGAATAAAACGGTTTTTTACAGGAGGACCTTACCAGGTAAAGTGATGCATCATCTCAGGGTACCCTCTATGGTAAATGTGGAACTAATGGTATTACCTTCGCTGTCGACGGCAGTTATTGTATGCCGGCCCGGATCGGCATAGAGTTCGACCTGGTGAATGTCCTGCGTTGTCAGCCTGTATTCACTGTCAAGGTGCCAGAATATTTTCTCACGGGGATTCCTGTGGACTATTTCCGGGATGATCCTTGTTTTCTGCCCTGTATGGTCTCGAGGTATGAATATCCTGGTTCCCGTGAGGGGATAGATGAATTCCATCACAGGGAGAGTCTTTCCGGTACTGCATCCCTGATCATACGGGGGCAGTATCCTGTATTCAGGATGTTTCTGCCTGTAGAAATATTCCATTGCCGGAGGAAGGATGAACCATGGCTGGCTGATTATCTTCCCGGCAGGATAGCAATCGGCATTTACCTGGCGGGTTTTCTCACTGTTAAGGTGTATCAGGTGGTGATAGGGGCACATGCCGGTTCGCAATCCGTTTACATGGACTGTTGTTTCTTCGGTGTCGGGGCAGTCGGGTCCGGCCCTGTATCCGCTTTGTTTGCATATTGTAACCTCCGTCAGTCCTGTCGCCGGCCTTGAGAACCATTCATCATGTCTGAGCAGTGAAACCAGGTCGAACAATGCCGGAGCTGCAGCCGACAACCCGGTAAGTCCGGGCCTGCCTTCTCCGTCAGCATTTCCAGCCCATACTGCCACCACATAGCGGGGAGTTGTGCCAAGGGCCCAGGCATCGCGGAATCCAAAGCTGGTGCCGGTTTTCCATGCCAGCTGAACTGAAGAACCGAAGTAATGCCATCCGTTTTCACTTTCAGGTCTGTTCACTTTCTGAAGGGCTTCATAGGTCAGCCAGATGGATGCTGCATCGAGGGGGGGATTGGGTTCAGGCCGGCTGGCCTGTTTGTTGTCTGTCGTGACCAGAACAGGTGGATGGTAGTCACCGGCAGAGTATCCCTCTCCCGTGTTGAACCTGTTTAACACCCGCGACATGGAGGCATATACCCCGGCAAGTTCCCAGAGACTTGTTTCTCCACCACCAAGTATAAGGGAAAGTCCATAATGTGAAGCGGGTTTATTGAAGGTGCTGAAGCCGGTCATTTTAAGCAGTTCCAGAAATCTTTCCGGATCGTACATATTAAGCATCCTTACGGCCGGGATGTTAAGCGACTGTGCGAGTGCCGAGGTAGCGGATACTGCCCCGCTAAGGCTGTGATCGAAGTTATCGGGACTGAACCCGGGAAATCTTGTAGGGATATCGGGAACAAGGGTCATTGGCAGGATAGCTCCCGACTGTTGCATGGCTGCATAAAGGATTGGTTTAAGGATGCTTCCGGTACTTCTTCCGGAACGGATAATGTCAACGTCACCCCCATGAGCCGGGGCATCATCGGTGGTGCTGTTGCCTACATAGGCTAACACCTCTCCGGAATTCACGTCAACGATGATACATGCCGAGTTGAAGATGAAGTTCTCGGACAGAGTCATCTGGTGTTTTCTCATGATTTCAGTGGCTCTTCTCTGCAGGCTGGCATCAATTGTTGTCCTGACCCTCTTCCCTCTTTCAGTGTTACAGAACCAGTCAGTGAGATGTTGTGCACCTGAGGGAAGGCTTTCCGGTCGGCCGGGAAGAGGTTCGTCGAGCGAGAGGACAAGAGTCAGGGAATCGAGGTATCCTCTTTTGTACAGTTTGTTGAGCAGTCTGTCGCGTTTAGACTTATACTGTTCCAGTTTTCTCCCGGGATATACCAGGGATGGTGAGTTTGGCAGCACGGCCAGGGCAGATGCTTCAGCCCAGGTAAGCTCTGCGGGCGGTTTCCCGGTATAT
Organism: uncultured Rikenellaceae bacterium; assembly: GCA_964494045.1. Lineage (GTDB taxonomy): Bacteria > Bacteroidota > Bacteroidia > Bacteroidales > VadinHA17 > LD21. The sequence continues at coordinate 44,398 of CAZBQM010000009.1, read as the reverse complement.
CTCAGTGAAGCAGCTTCGAGGCCGACGGTGTTTCCACCAAAGGGAGCGTTTGAGACATACATTGCAAGTATGGCTTTTTTCGATCTGAACAGTTCGAGCTTAAGGGCAGAGAGTGTCTCAATAAGTTTTGAGGTGATGGTTCTTTCCCTGTTTCCCCTTGCAAGTCTGGCCACCTGCATGGTAATGGTACTGCCGCCACTGACTATCTGGCCCGCCTTTATATTGTCTGTCAGAGCCCTTATTATGGAAACCGGATTCACACCTGGATGCAGGTAGAAATATCTGTCTTCGAAGGTCACTATTGCTTTCGAGAACTTTTCGGGAACGGAATCAGAGGCAGGGAACCTCCATTGTCCGTCACCGGCAATCCTGGCCCCGAGAAGTGAGCCGTCGGCTGCTTCAACCACTGTTGAACAGGGATCAGTGAACCTGGGAAGCGGAGACAAGAGCAACAGGGCAATGATCAGCCCGGCAGCCAAAAGTAATATTTTCAGTTTCCCTCTCAATGTGAAATCCGGTCAGTTCCGTGGCCGGGCAACTCTTACCCTGTATCCGGGAAGCCGTGAATAGCTGTCAGTATCATACATTGCCGTGCACCAGACTGTAGGATGGTAGAACTCACCCTGGTAGGCGGCGTTAAGGATGAGAACGAAGGTTTTTGTTTCTCCCCTTGCCAGGCCGAAGTAGGTATTCACACGGTCGTCCCTTATGTCGCGGTAGTCGCTGCTGCTTTCCCTGATACCATAATCAGCTGCGAACAACCTTGTGTTCCTTATTTCCCATCCTGAAGGAAGCATCTGAACCAGGGCCAGGTTTTTCTTTTCTGAAAATCCGGTATTTGTCACACTGACTATCATCATAAAGTCGCTACCCTGGGCCAGAGTCTTCTGGTCAACAGGCTTAAGGTTCAGGTCGGTATAACTTACTTTCATTGCTATACCTTTTTCTTCCCTGGTCATATCTGACATGAGCGGAACACCTCTGTTTACAAGGTTGAAATACAGCGGTTTATCTGAATTATTAATAACCGACAAGATGTTACGGTCATCTTTAATCTTCAGGTTCTCAGACCATATCAGGCCCGTGGTAAGGGATTTTTCAGCCGTGTTACCGTTAAGGTTAAGGGAGAAGGTCATTTTAGCTGAATCATTTTCAGGCATCATGGAGGAGTATTTCATGAAAGCAATCAGTGCCCATGAAAGTGACTGGGTGCTGTACATAGCATTGCTGTTCAGGCTTTCTGACAACGAATTGAGGAGAGGAAGGGCTTCTTCTTCTTTTTTAAGAAGCGCAAGTGTATAAAGGATCACCCCTTTGTCCCTCAGTTCGCTGCCGTAATAGAGATCCCTGTATTCGGGTTCAGTCTGCATACGTATATCGATAAGTTCCGATGCAGCCTCCGGTCTTCCCGACAGGGCATAGGCAGCTGCAAGAAGCCACCGTGATAACTGCGGGATGTCTTTTGATTCGCGCAAACGGTTCATGGCGCCCCGATCGGGCTGGCCGGCAAGGGCCATAGTGAAGAGCCTGTAAGCCTGGTCGTTGGCAGATCCTTTGAAGGCCGGATCATATCTCCATGCCAGGGCTGTGTTTTTCTGGTAAGCCAGCCATTTTGTCTTCATGGATGAAGGCACTGTAAAGCCGTTTCTTTCAGCTTCACTGAAGAAATGACCTGCATATGATGTTACCCAGTTATCAGGCTGGGTAGCCTCTGGCCACAGGGTTATACCACCGCTGTTCATCTGCCGTTGCATGATTTTATTAATGGCCTCCTTAATATTCTCCGGAGCCTCCTTTATGACATCACCGTTGCCGGGAGCAATCTGCCTGAGCCATATCTGAGGGAAGGCAGAGGATATTATCTGTTCGGTACATCCATGGGGATATTCCATTAGGTAGGAGATGTGTCTTTTCAGGTCTATTGAAGGAAGGGATGAGGCTTCAAGGGTAGCGGTCGACGAACCCTTTGTACCGAAAGGAGTGAATGAGGTCTCCCATTTTTCACCCGGCTTCACTATATGAAGTGTTGACCGTGACTCGGGAGGATTGGGGCTCCTTATGTCTGTCTCCAGTTCATAGCTGGCTGTCTCTCCGCCTCCTGAGGCTGTAATCTTTATCCTGGCAATACCCGGTACGTCGGATGTTGAAAAGTAAAAGGCAGTATCTCTTTCACCCAGGGTGGTATGGGGCAGGGAGATGCTGTTACTTTCGAATCTGACAAGGTTGTTGCCTTCAGCTTTTATAGTGACATTGGTAATATTCTGTTTCTGAACGAAGAGGGTTACAGGCAACATAACCTTTTCACCGGGGCTCAGAACTCTCGGCGCAGTGGCAAGTACCATCAGGGGATCCCTGACCATTGCACTTGCTGAAGCAGATCCGAATGCCCTGTCATTTCCTGCCACCACCATCACTTTTACAGAACCCGTGTATTGAGGAAGGGTTATCCTGTGGCTTGCTGTTTTGCCCTGCTGAAGGGTGAAGGGACCGAGAAAGCGGACCACGGGCCCGAATCTCCGGGCTTTGTTGGCAGTCTGGTCGATGAGCGTCTCGTCGCCTCCCACGGCAAAGATCCTTTCGAGGGTACCGCCGTAAGCGCCGAGAACATAATCATAAAGGTCCCAGGTACGTACCCCAAGGGCTTCACGTGAATAGAACCAGCCCCACGGATCGGGAGTCTTGTAACCTGTAATATCAAGCAAGCCTTCGTCGACGACAGCCAGTGTGTAGTCCATGGCTTTTCCTGTTTCCTCACTCACAGCTATTGTGAACTCTTTCATGGATCTCAGTTCACCAGGCATTTTGATAATGGGGGCGAGCCTTGTGTTACGGTCCTCGACCATCACGGGCACCACACCGTAAAGTCTCACCGGCATGTCGTTTACACTTTGTGAATGTGGTTGAATGATAGTGACAAAGGCATAGACATTAGGTGCCATCTCGGGACGGGCCCTGAACCGGATCTCACTGCTTGTTCCGCTTGTGATGGTTCTTATCTCTTCGAGGATGCCGGTCGAGTTCTCAAGGGTAATGATTGCCCTGGCGTTTGCAGGGGAGGGGAATGACAGTCTTATCTCATCTCCGGGGTAGTATTTCTCCCTGTCAGTAGCTACCGACAGTAGTGTTGCCCCTTCGCTGCCACCTTTCATCCCATATTCCCAGGGCCATTCCATCAGCACGATTTTACCTGTTGAATGGCCTCCCGGAACCGAGGCCCTGATGAGGTAGCGGCCCCAGTCGTTCCTGTTGATTCTGAATGAAAAGGAGCCAAGCCCGTTCGTGGTGTTTATTGTTTTGGTTATCACCGGCTTGTAAACATTATTGGATATGTACCAGGCAAGGTTCTCCCTGTCTGATTCCCACCACCACCGGTAGTTAATTTTATAAACAGTGAATTCAACTTTTGAATTGACAGGTTTTCCCGACTCATCGACAGTAACCACATCCACCTTATTATCCTCATCGGTATGGAGCATACGGTCTTTTCCGGTGAGGGATGCTATGTTGATGCCGACAAAAACGGGGAATGGAGCATAGGTGAATTCTGACTGTATTATGCTCTCGTCGCCTCCTTTTTCCATTACTCTTGCCGTAAAGATGGCGTTAAGCATTCCCGGGGCGTTTTGTACAACACCCGGATCGAAGGTAAAGGAGGCTTCTCCGTTCTGGGAGAGCCTTGACTCAAAGGTTCTGACTGTTTCGGAGTAGAAGGTGTATGTGGGATCGTCGAAGTTATATTGTTTGTATCGTTCAAAGACGGTACCTGTATGTTTCAGAAGGTATTCCACGGTGGCTGAGAGGTCACCTGCCATTGCTCCGCTGAGCCATCTGGCCTTGATTCTCACTGTGGAGGAACCTTTTGAGCCCCCCAGGATTTTATCGGGGAAGCCAAGTTCGATCTTTAGCCTGTTGGGTTTGATGGTTTCAATGCGAATCTTCTTCTCAAACACTGCGCCTCCCACAGAAAACCTGGCAGTGTAGTTGCCAGTGACGGCAGCCGGGTCGGTGGCGGTCCTGATAACAGTGAGTCTTCGGTTCTGAAGCTGGTGGACCTGTACATCAACTTTTTGTTCCGATGGATTTATCAGTTCAAATCTGACCGGGTGACCTTCAGGAAGTCTGTTATTCATATCGCGGATAAAGAGCGAGAGGTAGATTGAATCACCTGGTCTCCACACATCCCTTTCACCGTATATGAATGCATTGATACCGTTGAGTGGTCGGGTGCCTGCAACATCAAAGGAACTCAGGGAAAGAGCGGATCCGTCGTTTACCTTAAGGTAATTACGGTCTTTGTCTTTACCTGCTATAACAAGGAAGGGAGTTCCTTCACAGGAGATGTTAGCCGATCCATTCCTGTCAGTAAGTCCGGTTGCTATCATCTGGTTCTGGTAATCATATACGTCGATTGTAACTTCGTTCAGTGGCATAGCCGACACCAGATCACTGACAATCATGTGAAGAATATTATCTGTACCCTGTTTGGCGATAATCCCTATGTTCGAAGCAAAAATATTCCTCGCGATCTTTTTATCGGGACTATAATAGGCATCCTTGCAGGGATCGTCCCTGTCGTTCCAGTCAAATCCCTGTGAGTAATAAAGGTACTCATCCACATCATCGTAGTAATTCTCAGGATCAGCCCACAGTTGTTTGCTCAGTGACTCCGACTCGTTTAGCAGGCTTTCATAGCTGCTCTCATCATTGCCGCCGGCACAGGGGTAAAGTGAATATGATCTTCTCATCGAGAGTTCAACCCTGTACAATACTCCGGGTTCAACTTTTATATAATCGGCAAGGTCGATGGTATGGAGGTTCCAGGTACCTGTCTGATCGCCGGGTGTATTTACCAGGTCAATCCTGCCTGAGTAGACCGGTATTCCGAACCTTTTAAGTGAGTAACCTCCGTCTATATCGTTTTCACGAAGGAGGTCAGGCAGGTTATTCTCAAAAATCCTGATTATCCTGAGGTAAACAGCTTTCAGGTTTGCTGCCTTGAAGGGGAAGATGAGGTTTTCAGAAGAGGGAAGAATGACACCGTTACCGGCAAAAGAAAGGGAAGGAGGTACCTGTGAGAAGTCGAACTCTTTACTGAACGGCTTGTTCAGGTTGCTTCCTGAAGTATTTCTTACAGCAGCCTCTATGTTCAGGCCGGCAGGTCCCTGGGGCCTTGATGCAGGAAAGATACTGACGATATTTGATCTGACCGAAGTGGTAATGGGAATGTCGGGTCCGAACCAGATAAGTCCTTCAAAATCCTGGCTCTGGTCGACCGGATCGGAGAAGACCACATCCAGCCTGTGGTTTCCACCGGGGATCACCATTACATCGATGACGGTGAATTCCTTTTTCCCCGGGATGGGAAGTGGTATGCTGCCCTTACGACTTATGCCACCTGTTGAACCGTTCCATTCAAGCTCAAGTTTCTGTTCCCTGTCGGTTCTTTCTATCCCTTCAACGGTGAATGCATGAACAGGATCAGACGAATGATCCCAGGTGATATTCAGTTGTTTGCGACCCAGCCTGGCTTTCAGGTATGACTCGGTTTCGGTGGCAGGTATATAGTCGGATGTTGTGAGCTCACCATGAAGAGCATAAACATCTCCTCCTTCCGAAATACATTCGAGAGCCCCTGGTGTTACTGTGAAGTCTTTGGTGAGGGTCCTGAACCTCAGAGGGAACTCCCTGAGGCGTTCTTCAACATCTGCCAGCATTCCCAGGTTAAGAGTGCCGTTATAATCCTTCCCCGGCTCGGGAAGCTTCGATGGTGTGAAAGTAAGGGTTGTTTCATCGATCCACTCGGTCTTTCCCCTCAACGAAGGTTCGAAGGTAAAAAGTCCGGGAGGAATTTTTCCGGCAGCCCTTGCGGCAAATTCAGGAGTAAAGCGGATCTCTATCACCGATTTGGATGAAATGATGCCTGAGGTATAGCCGGTGATATATTTCGTGAATCCCCTGTCGAGGGGAAATGGCGATTCTCCTGATAGGGATTTCATACCGGCCGCTATCTTACGGCTGTCGCTATTGTCTGTCGCACATGAAAAAAGCAAAAGCAGTGCGAGGCAGAAATCGATAATTTTTCCTGCTTTCATGGTCATTCGGTTGAGTTTAAAGAACATATAAGTTCAGGGCGCTATCATTTAACTCTTTAGCCTGCCTATCTTTACCCGGACACTGTCAGTAGCCCGGGAGGCAAAGTCAGAGGTTAATGCGGTCACCAAGTTTTGTCGATATAAATTTAAGGGCAAGGCTTAGATTGTAATGTTTCTTCAGAAGGGAATTGATTTTTTCCGGGTCTTTTTCCTTTTCTGCTTCAACAATCTGTCTGGTAATTTCTTCCCGCCTCATTTTAATCTTGTCGCCCTTGAATTTAAGGACTATATCGGGTACTATATCCTTTAATTTCATCTGTTCGGTTTCGACGTTGGGCCAGATCAGACTAATCACATAGGACTCGGATAATAATTCTGCTGCCAGGCGTGAGATCTCAGGATCTTCATGTTTGATAAAGTGCTTTTCACCGGGGAATAGTCCTTGTGTCGCGCTGAAACTGAATTCAGAGAAGATCTTAGAGAAAACGGGATTTTCAAAACTGAGATCATCAGAGGTTATCTCGTTGACAATGAAGTCGGAAACTGTTGTAACCTCTTCCTGGCCATCTTCCTTCCGGGTTGTTTTATCAAGTTCGTCACTTCCATATTTCAGAAGAATTTTTATGATCGCCTCTTCGGAGTAAAAGGTTGTTACCTCCGGCTTCAGCTGTTTTGGTACAACCGGAATGGGGACAGGAAGATCCTCCGGTCCCGGATATTTGTTCCTGTCGCGGAATGTGGTCTTTTGCCTTAACTTACTTACTTCCTGGTAGAGGATTGATTCGGCAACTTCAAGAATAGTGCTGCATTCCCTTATGTACACTGTACGGGTTATGGTTTCCGGGATAACAGCTATTGATTTTACAACGTCCTTTATCAGGTTGGCCTTCTGAATAGGATCGTTATTTGCCTCGGCAAGAAGAAGTTGCGATTTGAATCTTATGAAGTCGGTTTCATGTTCCTTTATGTATTTCCTGAAATCTTCGTTGTTTACCTTTTTCGAATATGAATCAGGGTCTTCTCCGTCGGGCAACAGGACTATCTTTACATTCATTCCCTCTTCGAGGACCAGGTCGATACCCCTCAGCGAAGCTTTTATCCCGGCTGCATCGCCATCGTACAATATAGTGATGTTCTGGGTGAAGCGTTTGATCAGGCGCACCTGTTCCTGGGTAAGTGAAGTGCCTGATGAGGCGACCACATTTTCAACACCAGCTTCATGGAGCGACATCACATCGGTATATCCTTCTACAAGGAAACACTTGTCTTCCTGGGTTATAGTCTTTCTCGCCTGGAATATACCGTACAGGATTCTGCTCTTATGGTAGATCTCAGACTCAGGAGAGTTGAGGTATTTTGCAGTTTTTGGATCATGCTTAAGTATCCTACCGCCAAAACCCAGAACCTGACCTGAAAGAGAGTGAATGGGGAACATAACCCTGCCGCTGAACCTGTCAAAGATCCTTTCTTCGTGCTGAATCGACAGTCCCGATTTTACCAGGTAGTCTTTCTGATAACCGTCAGACAGGGCTTTCTGTGTAAAGGCATCTCTTTTCTCAAAGGAATAGCCCACTTCAAATTTCTTTAGGGTGGCCTGGAGAAAGCCGCGTTCCCTGAAATACGACAGTCCGGCAGATATCCCTTCGTCCGACTGGAAGAGGTTATCTGTAAACTGCCTTGAGGCATATGAGGAAAGTACGAGCAGGCTCTCCCTTTCATTCTGTATTTCAAGCTCCTCGGGAGTTCTTTCTTTCTCGACGATCTCGATATTGTACTTTTTAGCCAGGTACTTCAGTGCTTCCGGATAGGTAAGGTGTTCATGCTCCATAATGAAGTTCACGGAGTTACCTGCCTTGCCGCATCCGAAACACTTGAAGATCTCTTTGGAAGGAGAGACGGTGAAAGAAGGTGTCTTCTCGTTATGAAAAGGGCATAGACCCAGATAGTTGACACCTCTTTTTTTTAGGGGGACAAATTCCTGAATCACATCAAGGATGTTCGCGGCATCGATTATTCTGTCTATGGTTGCCCTGTCGATCATTTGACAAAGATAGGATGAATTGGAATTGAGGAGCACATAGTGGATAAAAAAGGTAGGGTTCAGGGCAGCTTGGGTCACCCTGGGTCGTTTTCGACAATTATTGCTACTTTTATAAAAAAAACATGAAGAAACTTGTTATTCTTTCCGGAGCCGGGATGAGTGCCGAGAGTGGAATCAGGACTTTCAGGGATTCTGACGGTTTATGGGAGGAGTATGATGTGCGCGATGTTGCCACTCCTGAAGGATGGGCCAGGGATAGGGATCTGGTCCTCAGGTTCTATAACGAAAGGAGAAAACAACTTGCCGGCGCCGTACCCAATGCCGGACATCTGGGTGTAGCCCAGTTGGAGAAATATTTTGACGTTAACGTTATCACCCAGAATATTGACAATCTTCATGAACGGGCAGGCAGCACAAAGGTATTACACCTTCATGGAGAGCTGACAAAAGCCAGGAGTACCTCTCATCCTGAACTAGTTTATGATATTGGTTATAAAGATATTAACCCGGGTGATGTGTGTGAGAAGGGAAGTCAGCTCCGGCCCCATATAGTCTGGTTTGGAGAGCCAGTCCCGATGATGGAAGAAGCAACTGAGATTTGTTCGGATGCCGACATTTTTGTGGTTATCGGATCTTCGCTTGTCGTATATCCTGCCGCGGGCCTGCTTGGTTCTGCTCCTTCCAAAGCCTCACTCTGGCTGATCGATCCCAATGAGGTGGATACTCCGGTAGTAAGGCAGGTTGAATTTATCAGGGAGAAAGCTTCGCGGGGTGTTGCGATTCTTACAAAACGCTTACTTGATCTATATGGCATTGAAAAGTAGAAAGATAGTCCTTGCTGTTACAGGGGCCAGCGGGGCGGTGTACGCTCAGAAGCTCCTTGAAAAGCTTCTGAAGGTTGAGGATGCACCTTCGGAGTTAGCCATGATCTTCTCTGAAAAGGCTGTCGGGATCTGGGAATATGAGACCGGGAAACACTTTTCTTCCGATGGGATGGTGAAGGTATTCAGCAACCTCGATTTTTTTGCTCCCTTCGCTTCAGGCAGCTCTTCGTATGATACCATGATCATCTGTCCGGCATCGATGGGAATAATGGGGCGCATTGCAAACGGGGTCTCTGACGACCTCATCACAAGGGCAGCTGATGTTATACTGAAAGAAAGAAGAAGGCTGATAATAGTACCGAGGGAGACACCTTATAACCTCATCCATATCCGGAATATGGAAAGCCTGACCCTTGCCGGGGCAGTCATTTGTCCGGCCACCCCGTCCTTTTACAGCAAGCCCGTCACAATTGATGACCTTGTGATGACTGTTGTAGATAGAATAATCTCACTTGCCGGTTTCAACGCCGGTGCTTATCGATGGATGGAAGATGATTGACGGGAGGATAGTAAAATTCTTCAGGGGGCATCATGTGCTGACGGTTGCCACGACGGTTGCCGGCGAACCATGGTGCGCGAACTGTTTTTATGTTTATATCGGGGAAGAGAATGTTCTTGTCTTTACATCCGACGCGGAAACAAGGCACGGGAAGGAATTTCTTATTAACAGCTTCATTGCAGGATCCGTCGTTCTTGAGACAAAAATAATCGGGATGATACGGGGAATTCAGTTTCAGGGTACGGTTTGTGAACCTGAAGGGGAACTGCTTGAAAAGGCCAGGAGTGCTTATCTGAGGCGTTTCCCTGTCGCAATGCTCATGAAGACAAGACTATGGGCTGTAAGGCTCTCTTATATAAAGATGACCGACAACCGCCTGGGTTTCGGGAAGAAGCTTATATGGAAAAGTGACGGCAAGACAGACGCGTCCTGAGAAGATCACGCTGTAAGTATCAGGAATTCTGTGCCCCCAGTTGTTGCTTAAGAATCCGTGCAATATATTTCCCCAGTATGTCGAATTCAATATTGACTATGCTTCCTTCTTTCAGTTGGTGAAAGTTGGTTATATCATGTGTAAATGGTATGATGGCGACCTGGAATGAGCGGGGTTTTGAGTTGACCACAGTGAGGCTCACTCCGTTGACACATACTGATCCTTTTTCGACAGTGAGGTAGTCATCCTGGAGAGGTTCATACTCAAAAGTATAATACCAGCTTCCGTTGGATTCGGTGACGGCTGTACATCTGGCAGTCTGGTCGACATGTCCCTGGACCATATGACCATCGAGGCGTCCGTTGAGTGGTGTGCTTCTTTCAAGGTTAACCTTGTCATTGATCTTCAGAAGTCCAAGATTACTTTTATCAAGCGTTTCCTTTATGGCAGTAACGGTATAGGTATCGCCCTCAGTTTTCACCACCGTGAGGCACACACCATTATGAGAGATGCTCTGGTCAGTCCTGAGCTCTGAGGTGAACGAGCATCTCATCGTGATATGAAGGTTGTCCTTCTCCCTGACGAGCTTTACGACCGTAGCCGCTTCTTCCACGATTCCTGAGAACATATCTTTTAAGTTTGGTTATAATGCAAACCTACAACTTTTCATTCACACAAAGAATTCACTTCCGGCTTCTTTTTATCCTTGTCCTGTCGACAGGCATTTTTTCTTCCATCCACAAAACAATTCCGCCCTCAAGTGAGAATACTTTTTTAAAACCACTACTGGCAAACACTTCTGGAGCCCTTTTGCTTCCGGAGCCGTGCCACGCTTCATAAACAGGCGGAATTATAGTAGCCGTCTGATTTTGACTGATAAACGACGTTTATCTCACTTATTGTATAATTGTACCGTAACCCTATTTTTTCTATCTTTGTGCCGTTTTTACAAAAAAATACATTAACTGATTGATATAATGGGAAAACGGTTTCCTGAATACAAAGGTCTCGATCTGTCGCAGGTAAATAAGGAAATCCTGAAGATGTGGGATGAGAATGATACTTTTCGCAGGAGTGTACGGGAAGTGGATGGTAAGGGTGAATATATCTTTTATGAAGGACCTCCTTCAGCTAACGGGATGCCCGGAATTCATCATGTATTGTCGAGGACCATCAAGGATGCAGTCTGCCGTTTCAGGAGCCAGTGCGGTTATAAGGTAAGGCGCAAGGCAGGATGGGATACTCACGGGCTTCCTGTTGAACTTGGGGTTGAGAAATCCCTGGGGATAACCAAGGAGGATATTGGCGTAAATATCTCAATTGAAGAATACAACAAGGCCTGTCGCACCGACGTGATGCGTTATACCGATGTGTGGGAGGATCTTACCCGCCGTATGGGTTACTGGGTTAACATGGATAATCCCTATATAACCTATGACAACAGGTATATTGAGACACTATGGTGGCTTCTCAGGAAATTGTACGACAAAGGCTTTCTATACAAGGGTTATACCATTCAGCCCTACTCACCGGCTGCCGGAACGGGTCTTAGCTCTCATGAGCTCAATCTCCCAGGTTGTTACCGCGACGTGAAAGATACAACATGTGTTGCCCTGTTCAGGCTTATACGCAACAGCAGTTCAGATTTTCTCTTCTCCGGTATTGACACCGGCGATCTGCATATGATGGCATGGACAACAACACCCTGGACCCTTCCTTCCAACACTGCTCTTGCCGTCGGGAAGGACATCAGGTATGTCAGGGTGAGGAGTTTCAATCCTTATACAGGAGAGCCGGTTACCGTGATCCTGGCAAAGGATCTGTTGAATGCCCATTTCCCCCAGGCAAATGCCGAGGCGGATTTTTCGGAGTACAAGCCCGGTGATAAAAAGATACCCTTCAGGGTTACCGGCGAATATGGAGGGAGTGAACTCAAAGGGATAAGCTACGAACAACTCATTGACTGGATCAGGCCTGATGAAGGCGCATTCAGGGTTGTGACCGGCGATTTTGTGACCACTGAAGACGGTACAGGAATAGTTCATATTGCCCCTACTTTCGGTGCCGATGACTATAAGGTGGGTAAGGATAACGGAATTCCTCCGTTGCTTGTAACCAGGAAGGACGGAACTACAGGACCCATGGTTGATAAGAGGGGCTTTATGGTGCCGGTTGCAGATCTTGATGAGGAATTTGTCAGGACAAGGGTAAACCGTGCAACGTATGGTGATTATGAAGGCCGGCCGGTTAAGAATGAATTTGGTACCGGTCTGGCTGCCGATGCCCCAACCCTCGATGTTGATATCGCCGTGATGCTCAAACAGCAGGGAAAGGTTTTCAAAATTGAGAAACATGTTCACAGCTATCCTCATTGCTGGCGAACAGATAAACCTGTGTTGTATTATCCGCTCGATTCATGGTTCATCCGCACGACAGCCTGCCGCGACAGGATGATAGAGCTTAACAACACCATTAACTGGAAACCCCAGTCCACCGGAACGGGGCGCTTTGGTAAATGGCTCGAGAACCTTGTTGACTGGAACCTCTCACGATCGCGTTACTGGGGAACTCCGTTGCCTATCTGGGTTACAGAAGACAGGCAGGAACTTAAATGTATAGGTTCGGCAGAAGAGTTGAAGTCGGAGATAGAAAAATCGATCAGGGCCGGATTTATGAAAAACAATCCGCTTGAAGATTTCGTGCCGGGCGATAACTCGGCTGAAAACTACCGTAAGTTCGATCTTCACAGGCCTTTTGTTGACGATATCATACTTGTAAGTGATAAGGGCATAAGGATGTTCCGCGAGCCCGACCTCATTGACGTATGGTTCGATTCGGGAGCCATGCCTTTTGCCCAGGCTCATTATCCGTTCGAGAACAGGGAGAACTTCAACAAAATGTTTCCTGCCGATTTTATTGCCGAAGGTGTTGATCAGACGAGAGGATGGTTTTTCACTCTTCACGCCATAGCAACGATGATCACGGATTCTGTTTCATTCAAAAACATCATCAGCAACGGGCTTGTTCTCGACAAGAACGGGAACAAGATGTCGAAAAGGTTAGGGAATGCCGTCGATCCTTTCGGTGCCATTGAAGAGTACGGTTCTGACTCTCTGAGGTGGTATATGATGACAAATGCCCAGCCCTGGGACAACCTGAAGTTTGACGCTTCAGGAGTGGACGAAGTGAAACGCAAGTTTTTCGGAACACTCTATAATACATATTCCTTCTTTGCCCTCTATGCCAACATCGACAACTTCCGCTATACAGAGCCCGAAGTACCTGTGAATGAACGTCCTGAGATTGACAGATGGATCATATCCCTGTTGAACTCACTCGTAAAGGAAACAAGAAGATGTTATGAGGATTATGATCTGACAAGGGCAGGAAGGGCTATTCAGGACTTTGTAACCGAGAATCTCAGTAACTGGTACGTAAGGCTCAACAGAAAACGTTACTGGGGAGGTGAATATGACAAGGATAAGATATCGGCATATCAGACTCTTTACCAGTGTCTGGAAACGGTGAGCAGGATTGCGGCACCGCTGGCACCTTTCTATATGGACAGGCTCTTTACGGACCTTAACAATTCTACAGGACGTTTCAGTGAAGACTCAGTACACCTGGTACTCTTCCCCGATTACGATGAAAGCCTTATTGACAACGACCTTGAGGAGCGGATGGACATTGCCCAGAAAGTATCGTCAATGGTTCTCAGTCTCCGCAGAAAGGTAGGGATAAGGGTACGTCAGCCTCTTGCAAGGATTATGGTGCCGGTGACGGACAAATCGTTCAAAAGCAGGTTTGAAGCTGTGAAGGATCTGATCCTTTCTGAAGTTAATGTCAGGGAAGCAGAGTATATCGATGATGAATCAGGAATCCTTGTCAGAAAAATTAAGCCTGATTTCAGAAAACTTGGTCCGCGGTATGGAAAGCTGATGAAGGAGATTTCGGCTGGTCTGGCTACAATGAGTTCAGGTGATATCAATACTCTTGAGAGTACAGGGAGAATCAACCTTGTTATAGAAGGCCGCGAGATTGAGATCACTTCAGACGATGTAGAGATCATATCGGAGGATATACCGGGCTGGCAGGTAGCCAATGAAGGGAAGCTTACGGTTGCCCTCGATATCACCGTGACAGATGAACTGCGTAATGAAGGAATTGCAAGGGAGTTTGTTAACAGGATCCAGAATATAAGGAAAGAGAGTGGTTTTGATGTCACCGACAAGATCAGAGTTCTTATAGAGGATCACGAGATGGTAAGAGAGGCCGTTGAAAAGCATTCTTCGTATATCGGTTCCCAGACTCTTGCAACGACAGTCAGGCTGGTGCCGGCGCTCGACAGCAATAACATCAGGGAGATAGAGATAGATGAGACAAAGGTCAGGATTGTGGTGGAACGCAACTGATAGCCTTTTTCTTATTATCTCTTCTTTATGGTTTCCCGTTGCTCTCTTTTTTCTATATTTGTTACATAACAGAAAAAAGGGCGATGAAACGGATTCTTGTCACCGGGGGAGCCGGCTTTATTGGGTCACATCTTTGTGAGAGGCTGCTGAAGGAAGGGAATGAGGTCATTTGCCTTGACAATTATTTCACGGGGAGTAAGCTCAATATCCTTCATCTGCTCGACAATCACTATTTTGAACTTATAAGACACGATATAACGATCCCTGTCTTTCTGGAGACGGATGAGATCTATAACCTTGCCTGTCCGGCATCTCCCGTCCACTACCAGTATAACGGCATAAAAACAATCAAGACTTCCGTTATGGGGGCGATAAATACACTTGGTCTTGCCAAGAGGACAAGGTCGAAGATACTCCTGGCCTCGACAAGTGAGGTTTATGGTGATCCGACAGTTCATCCGCAGGACGAGAGCTATTGGGGGAATGTAAATCCTCTTGGCCCGAGAGCATGTTATGATGAAGGAAAGAGATGTGCCGAGACCCTGTTCATGAATTATCATACCCAGAACGGAGTTAAAATAAAGATAGCCAGGATTTTCAACACCTATGGCCCACGAATGAATTCGAACGACGGAAGGGTTGTTTCGAATTTCATCGTTCAGGCTCTGAAAGGAGAGGACATCACTATTTTCGGTGATGGTTCCCACACCCGCAGTTTCCAGTTCATTGATGACCTTATTGCGGGACTTATAAAGCTGATGGATACCCCGGATGATTTTACCGGTCCGGTAAACCTTGGCAACCCTTCTGAGGTCTCTGTTGGTGCCCTGGCTGAAAAGATCCTTGAGATGACAGGATCGTCGTCAAAGATAGTATACCTTCCATTGCCGGTTGATGACCCACGTCAAAGGAGGCCCGATATCTCACTTGCCAGGAAGGAGCTGTCGTGGGAGCCGCTTGTTAACCTTGAGACCGGGCTACAGAAGACCATTGACTATTTCAGGCAGGTATTGATGACCTGAGCTGTTGACAATAAAAACAGAAAGCCGCCCTGTCTGAAGAGCGGCTTTTGTTATTTATAGTCTAATATTTTTATCTGTGGAATAGCTGATCAGATCAACCTGAAGGGTATCATTTCTGTTTCATCTTTGCATCTATACTAAGAGTGGCATGAGGTACGGCTCTCAGTCTCTCTTTGGATATAAGCTTACCTGTCTCACGGCATATCCCGTAAGTCTTGTTTTCTATCCTGACAAGAGCAGCCTGAAGATGTTGAATGAACTTAAGTTGCCTTTGAGCCAGTTTGCCTGCTTCTTCTTTCGACAAGGTGGTAGCACCTTCCTCCAGAACCTTAAAGGTAGGGGAGGTATCCATGGTATCGTTACTCTCTTCGTGAGTTATGCTGGATTTCAGAATCTCATAGTCTCTTTTGGCCTTATCCAGTTTCGCCAGAATGATCAGCCTGAATTCCTCAAGCTCCTCATCAGAATATCTTGTCTTTTCAGCCATGGCTTTGATTTTTATTATCGGGCAAAGGTATTGTTTTTTGTTTAATAAAAAAACATCATCCACATGTTTGTCAAATGCTTTTCCTTATTGAAAAACAAATGATTCCGCAGATGGTTCGGAAGGCCAGCTGTTAGTATTGAAGATAACGGTTGTAAACACTCCTGAGACCCTGTTCAAGGCTGATGCTGTGCCTGTAACCAAGGCCTGACAATGCACTTACATCTGTCACTTTCCTCATGGTGCCGTCGGGTTTTGAAGCATCAAAGACCACTTCTCCGTGGAAGTCTGTCAGTTTCCGTACGATCTCTGAAAGCTCTCTGATCGAGAATTCTTCGCCTGTCCCGATGTTCAGGAAATGAGGGGGATGATAGGAGGCCGAGCTGTTGTGAGCACTGTGTATCCGGATGATATCGCTGACATCAGTGTTTTCCATCAGAAAGACGCAGGCCCCTGCCATGTCGGCGGAATTCATGAATTCCCTCAGAGGTTTTCCCGAACCCCACAGGGTGACTCTTGTATTCATCTGACCTTTTTCACCGGTACAGGTGCTGATACCGTATTTCTTTAGAATGTTGAGAATACTTTTCTCATCAGAATGGCCATCGGTTTTTTCAACGGGATATCTGTTGAGGTCTTTTCGTATTGCTTCAATATTATTATCCTCAAGGCATTTGCCCAGATGGAATTTCCGGAGCATGGCAGGCAGGACATGGGAGGTTTCAAGGTTGTAGTTATCGCCGGTTCCATAGAGGTTGGTGGGCATCACTGCAATAAAGTTGGTACCATACTGGATATTGAACGATTCGCACATCTTAAGTCCGGCTATTTTGGCAATAGCATACGGCTCATTTGTGTATTCGAGCTCTGAGGTAAGCAGGTAATCTTCTTTCAGGGGCTGGGGGGCATTTTTAGGATAGATGCAGGTTGATCCAAGGAACAGAAGCTTTTTTACCCCGTGTCTGTATGATGCATAAATGATGTTGTTCTGGATCATCATGTTCACGTAGATAAAGTCGGCCCTGTAAGTATTATTGGCCACTATTCCGCCTACCCTGGCTGCAGCCAGGAAGACATATTCAGGTTTTTCGGATGCAAAGAACCGGTCAACAGCTGCCTGGTCGGTCAGATCGAGTTCGTCGATAGTTCTGAAAATGAGATTCTGGTATCCCCTGGACCGTAGTATTCCTGTAATTGCTGAACCGACAAGTCCGGTATGACCTGCCACATATATCACTGAGTCTTTATTCATTTTCCTGATTTATTCGAAGTAGTTAAAAGTTCTGAAACCCCCGTTTTTGATGTGGTTTTCTTTCTTCATAAGGTTGATATCCGAAGTAACCATGTCGGTAATGAGTCCATCGAGATCGTATTCTGGTTTCCAGCCGAGTGTTGTTCTAGCTTTTGTTGAATCACCTATAAGGAGGTCGACTTCGGTAGGTCTGAAGTAATTCCTGTCAATCTTCACAACCACAGGGTTGTTGGCAGTCCTTTTCTTGAAAGTTTCAAGGAATTCTTTTCCAATCTTTTCAGAGAACACCGAATCGTTGATGCCGTCGATAATGCCCTTCTCGTTTTCCTTTTCACCTGAGAAGCGGAGTCCGATGCCAGCAAAAGCAAAGGTTTTTGTAATAAACTCCCGTATTGAAGTGGTGACTCCGGTGGCTATAACATAGTCATCGGGTTTATCCTGCTGAAGGATGAGGTACATTGCTTTTATGAAGTCCTTTGCATGTCCCCAGTCGCGTCGCGATGAAAGGTTTCCCATGTAAAGGCAGTCCTGCATTCCGAGGGCAATCCTCGACATGGCCCTTGAGATCTTCCTTGTGACGAAGGTCTCGCCCCTGATTGGTGATTCGTGATTAAAAAGGATGCCATTGCTGGCGTGCATGTTATAGGCTTCGCGGTAGTTAACTGTAATCCAGTAAGCGTACAGCTTTGCCACACCATAGGGGCTCCTTGGATAGAATGGGGTTTTTTCAGACTGGGGGACTTCCTGGACGAGACCGTAGAGTTCGCTTGTGGAAGCCTGGTAAATACGGGTTTTTGATACCATACCAAGAAGCCTTACTGCCTCAAGGATCCTGAGAGTTCCCAGTCCATCGGCATTTGCCGTATATTCAGGTGTATCGAAGCTTACCTTGACATGGCTCATTGCAGCAAGGTTATAGATTTCATCGGGCTGGCATTCCTGGATAATACGGGTCACATTCATCGAATCGGTAAGGTCACCGTAGTGAAGTATAAAGTCCCTCTGTTCAACATGAGGATCCTGGTAAAGGTGATCTACCCTTTCTGTGTTGAAAAGGGAACTGCGCCTTTTTATACCATGAACGATATAACCTTTTTTAAGGAGGAACTCAGCCAGGTAAGCACCGTCCTGGCCTGTAACACCTGTTATTAAAGCTGTCTTCGGCATATGCTGGTTTGTTTTGGTTCTGTTTCAATAATTCTTGCCAAACAAATAAAGATCCTTTAATGAGTCAATAAAGATCTAGAGCCATAACTCTCTGATTCTGATCTTTATTTTGAAAGCATTGGGGATTTCTTCTTCACTTACAAGGATAAGATAACCACCGCCTCCGGCGCCTGAAAGTTTCCAGGCAGATGCCTTGCACTGGTATTGTCCAATGATTTCATCGATGGACTTATTCATCATCCCGGGGAACATGTTTATCTGGGCATTGAACGAATCAAGAAAGCCTTTAGAGAAAAGCAGGAAATCCCTGGCAAGCAATCCTTCCCAGGTACGATCAGCAGCTTCCGCAAGACGTCTCACATTGGGTTCGTTGATACTTGTGTTTTCGAGTACATTATATCCTTCGGGGCGCGGCCATAGTGTTACCATATAAAGCCTGTCTTCCAGCCACCTAATTGTTTCGATGTCGGAGATCGTTTCAAACTCTGATGGCCAGTATTTGCCTTTATCATAAAAGAACCGGTTTACACCGGGCATGGTAATGCCAATGGAGTCCTGTGATCCGCTTACCTCTTTGGTACCGGGATCGTTATCATATCTGAAAAGCGTTTTGGCAAGCTTCTCAGGTTTTTCCATGGGAAGATAGTTGTTCCAGAGTTCAATGGCTTTTTCCCGGGTGGATGTTGCCATTCCGGAACGCTCATTGAATTCTATGGTTGGTTCAATAGAGGCCGTTATTGCAGCACCCGGATAGTATCTGGAAACGTAGGGCTGGTCAATCCATGTGCCGGCAATATCTATTCTGTAGGGTATCGGCTTAAGGGTCCGGAGGTTGGTGGTCGACCTCTGGGGAAGGCTTGCATGAGGTATTCTTTTCAGGACTTTATAGTCAATACCCATTGACCTGCACAGGTTCTCCTTTACCTGCGAGTGACCGTCCTCGTTGACTATCAGGATATCGGGTTTAAGTTCCATGATATCATCCATGAAATCAATGATTCCGCTCCCCCTGTTGACTGAGGCTTTATGGACACACGAAAGAGAGTTAAGCATATAGACCCGTTCCTCTTCAGAGCAAACTGTCTCTCTTCCTTTTAATTCCCTTATGGTCGAATCGGATCCGATACCAACATAAACGTCACCATATTCTGCTGCTTCTTTCAGGAAGGCAACATGTCCCGAATGAAGCAGATCGAAGCAGCCAGACACGAAAACCTTTTTTCTGTTGTTATTCATCGTCAATGATGCGTTTCCGGGTAACAAATATAATCACAATTGTCTTTCCTTTTCAGGGGGAGACGCTGGTCACCGGAAGCAAATTATGTGTATAAACGGGAGGCGTGTTATTTTTTCCCAAAATATTCGAACAGGTTTATGCCCAGACATACCTCGTGGTTGTTCAGGACCGCAGATTCGACACCGGATGATAAGTTGAAGTTATAGGCTATTCTCAGCCCCTTGCCTATAGCTGCTCCGGCACCTGCACCCCATATTCCGGGATCGCGGAAGAGAAGTGAAACCCAGACAGTTTCTCTGTACATAACCTGGGCAGCTGTTTCAAACTGGCTGAGGATATATTTGCCTCCCCTGAAAATCAGGAGGGGTGTAATATCCCAGTCATCGGCTACCTGCCAGTTATATGAAGTATGGAACTGGAAGTTTGCCAGGGGTTTATATCTGGCCTCTGTATCTTCGTATTTTGCATAGCCAAAGCTTATATTTGAAAACATTGCTCCGGCCTCAAGGCCTTTCCAGGTCCAGGCTAGTGAGAAATCGCTAATGAATCTGATATTCGATTTGATATCCAGGCCGGTAAGAGACGGGTCAATGGAGTATTCGGGATCGTCATAGTACTCCGCCATATTGAGGGAGTTATGATAAATTCCTGCAGAAAGGCCGAACATCAATTTGTGGTCATCATTGATATTGAGCCTGTAAGAATAGGATCCCATGGCGTAAAGTTGTTTGAATATGCCTGCTTTGTCGTAGATTATTTTACCGCCATAACCTGCATTTTCAACTATTCTATTGTTAAATGAGAACCTCAGGGTACGGGGTCCATCGGGTATGCCCGACCAGTCGCTCCTGTAGCCGGCAAAGAGGAATCCGGGATTGACGTTTCCGGCATACGACGGGGCAAAAGAATACTTATCGAGGAAATAACTTTCCGAAATAGGGATCTGCTGGGCGGCCACGGTGTTCATCAGCATGATCCCGGCTATTACCGGGAATAGTCTTTTCATGGTATGTATTATGTATCTCGTTAAATTAAACTTCTTTATTTCTGTGTTTTCCAGTTTTCTTGTTTTACCTGACAATATTGACTGTCCCTTGTATATTGCCTGAGTTTTCGGTTTTGATAATAAAGTAATATGCTCCTTCGGGAAGATTTTTGCCGTCGGAGCTACCGTCCCATGAGTTGTTATAGTTATCCATTGAGTATACAAGCTGGCCCCAGCGGTTATACACTTTTACATTGCAATCTCCCCAACTGTTCATCTCAGGCAGCTCCCAGAGGTCATTGATCCCATCATTGTTCGGGGTAAACAGATTAAGAATATCGCGATGGGTCGAGTGGATATCAACATCGGCGAAGGTTTCGGCAGCGGTATAGCTTTCGTTTCCGGGGTGGTAGGCCCTTATCCTGGCTATACCCTTGTAAACACCGGTAAGTTCGTTTGCGCTTACTGAAGCAGTAGATGGGTCAAGACTTTCAAACAGGACTGTAAGTCCTGAAGTTGAGCTTGCCCCGAGGGTATAGGAATCGCCCACCTGGAGTCTTGATGGATAATCTGTAAATGAAATAGTCTGGCCAATTTTTGTTATCGTAAGTACTGCGGGTACAAAGCTGAAACTGTAGCAGTTGTCGTCTCCTTCCGTGAATTCAATGGGGTATTCACCTCCAGGGGAGTTCTGAGTCGCGCTTGTTCCTATCACCGGCATCTCGTCGATATCGTTTTCATCATCATCGAACAGGAATCCGGCTACAGACCAGGTGAGTTCGGGATTGGGATCGAGGTAGGGGCGGGTTTTGTCATCGGCGGTGAGGGTCAGAACTGCTTTATGAACAGTAAGGGTC
>CAZBQM010000009.1:20602-22933 GCA_964494045.1 uncultured Rikenellaceae bacterium | reverse complement strand
ACAAGGGTTCTGACATATCTTGCCGGGGCATATGTAGCGTTACCGGCCTGTCGGGCTGTTATGAGAGATGTTCCGAGGGAGTGTGTCGTGACCAGGTTGCCTGAAATTGTGGCAATGGTCTGGTTTGAGCTTGTGTAGGACGTAATGGCCAGTCCGCTTGAAACTATGGCAGTCAGGGTGAACGGAGGATCGCTTAGTTTTTTGGGTGGGATCTCGTTGAAAGTGATAGTCTGGGCGCGTAGTGTTACAGGCTGGTCTGTGAACGAATATATGAGTTCACCCGATGTTCCTGCAACAGTTCCCTGAGCATAGGTCAACAGGAGAGTTTCGGTTCCGGTCAGGGGAGTTACCGGTGTGAGGATGATGGTATTGACATCACCCGGTTTGAGTGCAACTGCCGTAATAGCCCGGGGAGTTCCGTTGACTGAGAGGATGAACTGTCCTTCATTACCTGCAGGGTCAGCCATTTCCTGGTCGAACTGGATCTCGATGAAATTGGTACTTCTGGCGATGAGAAGGAAATTTGGCACCACGGCAGGAATAACGTTGACGGTCACTGTTACAGCCGGTGAGTCTCCGGTATTGTCATGAATGAGGAAGTTGAAGTTCCCGGCCCCGTTGCCTGTATTTCCTGAGGCTGAGTAGATGACTCTTCTTCCGGGGTCAGTAACAGCAGCTGGTACTGATGTAATCAGGTTGCCCCTGGCACCTCCGCTGTACTGATATAGTGTTCCGCTTAGAGGCAGTGAAGTTACGAAGGCAGTTTTTGTGCTGGCGTCACCTCCTGTAAATTCGAGTGTGATGGTCTTGTCCTGCCCCTCTTGTGCAAATATTGTTTGGGGTACAGCTGCAAGAGGCGGGTTATCGCTTGTTGTGAATTTCTTTATTTCGGACCAGGTGAGACCCGTGGTGTTGAGGGCAAACACTCCCCAGTAGTAGGTGGTGTTGACCTGAAGGCCGGTGACGTTATATGACAGGTTTGCCCCTGCATCATAGCTAACAGCCCCTGAGAGGGTGGGGCTAGTCGATACTTTAAGAGAATAGGTGGCGGCATATTGTGATGCGGCCCATGAGAATGTCTGGCTTGTACCTGTAATGGCATTTTCGGCAGGATTAAGAAGTGTGGTTATTGCCGGTTCGGGGAGTGCCATGTTAGTTGTAAGATAGACACCTTCGTATATTGCGTTGTCGTCAACGAGGTAGGTGGATTGTGATGGGGTAAAGGAGATAGCCTTGTTTGTATTGACAGCTCCAGCCTGGTGGTAGGCATACTGGACTCCGGCAGTACCTGTCGAGTTTTCGAGACCTATGGTGGCGCTTTCACCGAGGGATCTTGGATTATCTTTAAGAACGAGGAGGCGGTACTGGACCTGGATTTTTCCAGATGTTTGGTAGAGAATTACAGCGAAGGTTCCCATATATGCGGGGTTGGGGTAGAACCCCATGTTCCTGAACTGGATAATCAGTTTCTGGTTTGGTGGAGCACCGACTGTTGTATAAAGTATGTTACCTGCGGTTGAGATGGTGAGGTCGTCCCAGAATGGGGCTATGAAGTTGTTTGGAATGGTGGTTGTGGGGATGGGTTGTTCGGTTGCGGATACTGACCCGGAGCCGAATGTAACAAGTCCGTTGGAGCTTACATAGAACTGGGTGTATGTGTTTTCGAAAAAAGTGAAGTTGAAACCTATATCGAAGGGGCCATAGGAAGCCTGGTCGATATATCCTGATCGGGCGACGGTTCCCTGGTAGTATGTTTCAGGGACCTGGGAGAAAGTGCTGACCGTCAGGAAAAGGATCAGCAAAGTCAAAAAAACCCTCGGTTTCATAGTGTTTGGTTTTAGGTTTGCAAATTTGCCTTAAGGTACAATTTTTAATTTAACCGGGAGCTCAGGTCCGGGAAAAGTTTGCAGCAGTGGAGTAGTCAAAGTCATATGCTACAGAAGCAAGTCTGAATAGTGAGGTTATTATTGCCTTGAACAAAATTAGGAATTTTCAGAGAATTTAGTTTTGTCGCAGGAAATAATCAAAAGAAATAGTGGATAATGGGAATGGGGGTAAGAACGATGGATCAGGAAGTTTTTAGTGTGTTTGAATACCTATAAGGGTATGCGGGTAGTCGGAACTTGCCGGAGCATCCTGTCAAATCTTTTATTGAGAAAGAATTATTAAGTAGGAAGAATTATCAAGCAGTAAGAATTATCAAGTGATAATAATTATTAAATAGTGTTGATTATCAGGTAATAATGATTATCAAGTGATAATGATTATTAAATAGGAATGATTATTAAATAGGAATGATTATTAAATAGGAATGATTATTAAATAGGAATG
>CAZBQM010000009.1:0-20502 GCA_964494045.1 uncultured Rikenellaceae bacterium | reverse complement strand
TTATTAAATAGGAATGATTATTAAATAGGAATGATTATTAAATAGGAATGATTATCAAATAGGAATGATTATCAAATAGGAATGATTATCAAATAGGAATGGTTCTCAAATAAGAATGGTTCTCAAATAAGAATGATTATCAAATAATAATCATTCTAATTTGAGAAAGAAACACTTCTCTCATATTATATGGAGCCCGAAATTCAGAATCCGAAACCTGAAACCAGAACCCCGGAACCCGAATTAATCCTGTCAGATTCAGATGTTTCATTGTCAGTCAGTATGATTATTGAAGTGATGGTGATAAATGTCTGCATCATCAGCCTTTTTAAGCCAATAACCAAAAATCGGGAATGCTGATGATTAACTGAAGGGCTTGTCCCCAAAAGGACTTTCAAATGCAGGTTCCTCCATACCCTTGCTGCCAATTCCTCCCCCTCCCCTCGGCGGAGGGTTGGGTATGTAATCCGTCATCATAACCAGCGATATACTATTGTCGAGAGCTATCCTGGACAGGTGGGGCTTCAAATATTGTTTCTTTTTACTCATCAACTCATTTATTGAATTCAAATTCAATACTTTGAAATCAATATGTCATGTGCTGTAAATTTATACTAATATTTTGCAATAACAAATTTAAACCTTTTTGGTTCTTAAGGTTCTTCCCGACCTTTAAATTCCCTTTCCGGAATACTTTTATCACGATTAACCTATTTGATTATCATCCTGGCGGTATGACGCATAACTCCCGACCTTATATCAACAATATAAATCCCCTCCACAGCCGGTTGAGGAAGCTGAATCAGGGAACCTTTCCTGAATTCAGTATTGTTTCTTATTATAACCGGTTTCCCGTTAAGATCAAGCAGCGTTACTGTTCCTGTTATGCCATCCCACTCATCAGCCAGTGGCTCTATGTTAATCACGCTGTTCGCCTGATAGATGCTGAATGCCCTCGCTGTAATCACAGGATCTTCAATTCCGGTCATAAGGTTGCTGAACTTAAGTATGAACCGGTCGGCTGTAATCCCGGCATTTGTGTTGACTGTAATATTCTTTACCGAATTAAGGTCGGTCGTCAGTCCAGTGACCTTATCAATAAGTTCTACCTTATAGCTTCCAAGTCTCTGCAGTTGTGAGCAGCTTATTGTATGAGAACCGCTGTTTATAAAATTCACGGCCAGAGGTATTTCCAATGTCTCACCAGGGAAGGGTTGAGCGTTTATGGCATATTTCGAGCCACTTTCAAGAGAGTATATACCGGTTTTGGAAGGAGAAAAGAACAGCTTCACGGCATCAAAGCTGTAATCAAGGCCAGTCTTTGCCCTGGCGTCAAACCTTACAACGGTCTCATCTTTCATCTGCCCTTCACTCACCGCAAGGCGGACAAGCGGGATCTCCTCAGGAGAGCCCTTGTAACGGTCGTGTATGTTGTCATGGGTTCTGGCAGCTGCAGGCAGATTTATGGTATTGCCCGTACGGTAGGTCTTGGTAAAGAAACCCTGCATCGGGGGAATAATCCCTGTAACGTCGGCAGGTATGCCGACTCCTGCCGCATACACGGCCGGTTCATTGTTCCTTGTATAGAATATGGTTGAACTTGTCTCTTCAGGATAACTGAAATATTCACTGTTAAGTACTGCATTCCAGTCAAGCCCTGAAGGGAAGGGATTACCTATCAGGTTATAACCGTAAAGAGTCGGAGCCCCTTCACGGTATGAAAGATTCACCTGGACATCACTGACGTTGAGCTGGCCACCAAAGGTAAAGACTTCATCAGATTCGGTATAAAGGTCATATCCTTTGCCGGGAGTAAGTGAAGAGAAACCGGGTCCCGACATTTCAGTAGTCATGTAGTTATACCCGTCAAAGGCAACCCAGCCTTCAATGGGATCTCCTTCGGGAAGGGGTTCTACAAAATGAGCCAGGTCAAGTGTTCTTGTAGTAAAGACCCCTGTTGGAAGGGATGAAACAGGAGTTGATACGTAGTGCCAGTTATACATCCTCATCTCGGGATCACCGGTGACGCTTCCCTTGACTGCCAGCTGTATTTCCTCTGTTCCGCCTGTTCCTCTTACATAGGAACCGAGTATCACGGAAGCCGACCGGAGTTGGGTCGACTGAAGCTTCAGTATACCGTTATTAGTCAGAACTCCAAGTGTAAGTCTGGCATCGGGCTGAATTACCATCTGTTTTCCCGGACCAATAGTGAATTCCTGCGAGCTTGATCCTGTTGGATAGTTCGTGGCTCCTGAAGGGATGAGGATATCCCTGTTAGAGGTGGGCAATCCGCCTTCCCAGTTACCTGCATCGCTCCAGATTGTAGTGGCAGCAGATGTGCTCCACCTGCAGTACTGGACCTCATAGGCACCTATATCGGGCAGACCCACTCTGGGATTTCCTTCAAAATCGGTCTCGGGAGGAGTGGGGAACACAGAAAAGGTGCCCTTATCCATCAGTGGAGATTCGAATGTTATTGAATAATCAGAACCGGCGGGATCGGTGAAATTAGGTCCGTCGGCTGCATCATTAACGCTGTTAAGGCTGATACAATCTGTAAATGTATCTATATTAATATCTCCGGAACTGTTGTATACCCTCTGAATGGCCGAGTTGATAAAATTGTCGGAAAGTGGGGACGCATTGTAATAAACCGAGTTAGCGGAACCCCATGCTATGGTGTTCGTTATATGGAAGACATAGGGCCCGGCAACGTAAATTTCATTTCCGGGGAGTCCGCCGGCTGAATTGTTTGCAATTACTGAATTCTGAATAACAGCATCACCCATACTTAACGGATCAGAAGTACCTATGTATATGCCTCCTCCGCCAGTTGTCCCTGATGTGGTGTTTCCATATATCAGGCTGTTCACCAGTGATGGAGACGAGTTTTCTTCAATGAATAATCCACCTCCCCCTGTTCCGCCTGAAGCGGTGTTTGAATAGAACCTGCAGTTTAAAAACTCAGGACCAGAATCGTAACCTGTATAAACTGCCCCACCTTCCGGAGCAGTGTTATTATAGAACTGACAATCAGTAAATAATGCGGAGACCAGGTTTTCAGAATAAAAAGCTCCCCCCATCGAGGTGGCTTTATTATTCCTGAATATGCAGGAAGTAAATACAGGTGAACCAGTTGTTTGTCTAATTGAACCTCCCATGGACGATGAACCATACTCAAAAATGCAATTAGTAAAAGTACATACACCTATACTCCCCAGAATTATATTACTGTGAACCTCTCCATTTTCTCCATAAATACCATCATTATCTGAATCAGCTGTAAAAAGTGTACCGTTAGCGTTTATCGCACCCCTGCTGGTAACATAAATTCCAGCTTCTGGCGTAGTGAAAACAACAGTCACTCCCTGATTAATCGTGAGGATGGCTCTGGCCCCAACGGTTATTTCCCCGCTTACATATATTTTGGGAGCACTCCATGTCATACCCGCCCTCAGTAAACCACCACTAAATGGATCATCAAAGGTACCAATACCATCCAGCTGGCTATACAGGGAATAGGGTAGAAGTATGACTGAAAGTAGCAATAAGAGCTTTTTCATGGTGCTTAAATTTATTCTCTGTTAAGACTTTTTTCTATCCGGTATGGTTGCATCTTTTATGTACAACTTCCCTAAAATAAGAACAAATTCAAATATAAGAAATATTTGTTTCTTGTTGTATTTCTGCGATCATGTTTCAAATATCAGATATACAGTAAGTTTAAGCATGGACAGCAGTAAATCTTACGGGAGTTGCCAACCCCACGTTATGCTTCAGGGCTGATTATCAGTAAGATTATTATTTTATGGCAGGATTTCTTAGTTTTTCAGGATTCCTGAAAATTGCGGTATACGCCGCGAAACCTTTCTCCCGGTTTTGTTGAGGATTATCCGGAACGAGATGGAGATCAGTCTGATCAGGCGGACAGGATAAAACAAAAGAGCTTTAATTCCTGAATCTGTTTTATACCTGAATTTCATAAAGGTTAATGAAGGGAATATATATCCCGCTGTAAAAAACAACTTATCCTTTACACCGGGTATCTCCATAAGCGGCTTAAGAATATTTTCATCATCAGGAGAGATCTCTGTCTTCTCAGGATTCCTTATGAATTCTGCAAAATTTTCAGCCAGTTCCCTTTCCCCCTGATCCCTTGGAAGGGAATCAACCCACGAAGGCAGGTTTATTCCCCAGAAAGAATTCAGTATTTTGAGTTTTGAATACAGTTTCGATTCAAGACCGGCATGAACGGAGTCTTCATATAGCCTGAGAGACAGTATTTCTTTTTTATGGCGTCTGAGAAGATTAACAAGGTCGGCATAGAGCCTTAACTGTGATGTTCCTTCTTTTTCATGGGTTACAAGGTGTTTTACAAGATAAAGGAATTCAGAGCAGGGTTCCGGGGTAAAGTATCCTCCTTCTTTCCCGCCTTGCTGAATGGCCCTTTTCAGGAACCCTTCAGTCAGGTTGTTTTTTCCTCCAAACAGGCTGAAATGGATCTCCACGGATACCCCTTTGAAGTACATTTCGGGCAGGTGTTTTCCGTAGGAGGGCATTATCGTTTCATGGAGAGGTGAGATGAAAGGGATCGACCAGTAACCTTCCCTTAAAAGCAGATTCCGTAGTGGGACAGCTTCTTTCCTGTCAGTAAGCAGATCAATGTCATTCATCTGTCTTAATCCCTTGTCACCATAGATGGTTTTTTCAAGGGCCATCCCTTTCAGAAGGACTATTCTGAAACCTTCCCGCCTGGCAAGGGAAATAATGCGGCCGAGTCTTTCGGAGAGAACAGTGTTTCTCGCCAGACTCGACATGTATCCCTGTTGCAGAATTTTTAAAGGTTCTGGAGGAATCAACCCACTGCATCCGGCATCCGTCAGGTTTTCATGTGCAAGGGCTATAATGCCATGTCTATTTGCCTGGCGTACAAACAGATCCCAGTCTTTAACCTTTCCTGCCATGCCGGTAATCTCCTCCTTTTCGGCAGTGCTAAGGCCTGTTCGGCAAAGGCAAAGCAGCAGCTTTTCAGATGTGGATAAAAGGTCGGGTATATTTTCGGTCATGACTGTATTATTGGCTCACGTAAATGTATCAAAAATGGGTCAATACAGAATCATGCAGTCTTTAACTTTAAACCGGGAAGGTTTTAACCTCTTCAGGTGCTTTAAAAGCAGTAAATCGGGATCTATATTAAGGTATGAAAAGGCTTATTTTCAGAATACCTGATTGCAGTCAATTATTGACATCAAATGGGCTTGTTGTTGAAAAACAGTGCCCAAAATTATTTGTTAAAATTTGTAAAACTCGATTAAATGAGTAAATTTGTTACTCATTATCCTGATCTGATGATAAATACGTTGATAACCTCGCAAACAAGGATCAAGCTTCTGAGAAAGTTTTTTCTTAACAGCA
Organism: uncultured Rikenellaceae bacterium; assembly: GCA_964494045.1. Classification (GTDB taxonomy): domain Bacteria; phylum Bacteroidota; class Bacteroidia; order Bacteroidales; family VadinHA17; genus LD21. Next base: position 15,087 of record CAZBQM010000009.1, on the reverse strand, counting down.
ACACCAGGGCTCATTTGCGTGGACTGGAATCTGAATTTGGCGAGTCATCAAATGCTATCAGGATAGAACTTAACAGGTTTGAGGATGCAGGGTTGCTGAAGTCGCTCCGCCAGGGGAACAAGAAGTTGTATCAGGCAAATATGAACCACCCGCTTTTCAGTGATATTCATAGTATTATACTAAAGGATTCGGGGATTGACCGTATAATTGACAATGTGATCCATAAGATTGGCGATCTGACAGGCGTTTATCTGACGGGCGATTTTGCAAGGGGTAAGGACAGCCGGGTTATCGAGCTTATAATAGTAGGTGAAGAACTCGACAGAACCTATCTGGCTGACAAGGTTTTGCAGGCGGAAAGGATGACGGGAAGGAAGGTCAGCTTTACCCTTATGAACCAGGAAGAAGCTGAAGGAAGGATCCCTGGGTTCAATCCTGCTGACCTTTTACCGCTCTGGACCAGTGAGACGAATAATAATATTCTGCAAGTACAGTTTAAAGAAGGAAGATGAAAGAGACAGGGAACATGGTCTGCGGCAGTAATACAAAACCTGAAGGTACCAGGATTATGCAATCTGAAATGTTTACAGGAAGTTCCTACAACTGGTATGCGGTTTACACAAGACCAAGGGCAGAGAAACTTGTGCATAACAGGCTGATTGAACTGGACATAGAATCATTTCTACCTCTTTACAAAACTATCAGGCAGTGGAGTGACAGGAAGAAGGTGATTGAGAGACCACTTTTTTCATCATATCTGTTTGTAAGAGTAAACAGGAAGAAATACCATGAAGTATGTCAGGTTGAAGGAGTTGTGAAGTTCATTTCTTTTGAGGGGAAGGCTGTTGCGATACCCGAAAGACAGATCACCAATCTTAAGATCCTGGTTTCGGGGGATGTTGCAATTGAGGTAACCGGCGAGAAACTGGCCAAAGGGGATATTGTGGAAGTAACAAGCGGGGTGTTGGCGGGGTTGACGGGTGAACTTATAAGGATTAAAAGAAAGAATAAGGTTGTGATAAGGATCGACAGGATTGATCAGAACCTTATAGTTGATATCCCGGTTGCATTTCTGCAGAAACTGTAGAAATGCTCCGTAAGTGAAAGGAATACAGATTGTTGGTTGCGTTTACGTGATGTGACTGACGGGGCGGAAGCATGGAAGAATCAGAGTGAGTGTGAGAGTGAGTGTGGGGAAAACCAAAAAAAAAGATGATTCAGGAGGGGAAGGTTTGGTGAAAATGTTACAGAAAAAGGATTAAATACAAGAACAGGATGAGAACTATCTTAAGAGTGATGGCAGTGGTTTTGCTGGTTTCTTCGTGTACTACCACTGAGAAACTGACCTACCTGAATAACCTTCCGGAGAGCACTGAGCCCCAGTATTTCCCCTATGAGATCTCCGACTACAGGGTGCAGTACAGGGATATATTGTATATTGATATAAAAGGGCTTTCCCCTGAAGGGAAAGTAGAGAATCTGCTTCAGGGAACCTCTTCATTGGGAAATACATATATGCAGAATGAGGCCAGTCAGTATTTAGTTGGGTACAACATCGACAAAGAAGGGAATATACTTCTACCGGTTATCGGGAAAGTTAGTGTTGGTACCAGAACCCTGGAGGAGATACGTGAAATAATTCAAAAAGAGGTGGATTCAATATTCAATTATGCTTTTGTTGATGTGAAGCTTCTTAGTTTTAGGTTTACAGTTCTTGGGGAAGCTCGTTCTCCGGGAACATTCATAAACTATAATGATTATCTTACTGTTCTTGAGGCTATAGGCCGTGCTGGAGGGATAGGTGATTATGGACGGCGAGATAGAATCCTTGTTGTACGTGCCACACCTGAAGGATCAAAGACATACCGAATCAATATGCATGATAAGGACCTACTGACTTCAGAAGCTTATTTCCTGATGCCAAATGATGTTGTAATAATAGAGCCTCTGAAACTAAAGACATTCAGCCTTAACCTTCCGACAATTTCGCTGATTGTATCGGGGGTCACAGGCATATTAACAACAACCCTGTTGTTGATCAACTATTTTGGAAATTAAGTTAATGTTGAAAGTGTTTATTTAAAGATTTTTAAGCTCAATTAAGGCTGTTCTATTCACAAGGCCTGATTATAATAAGTAAACAATATCACCGATGGATACACCTCAAACTACTCATAGCCAACAGTATCATGAAGACCTTGATCTCCGTCGATTTTTTGGTCTTTTCCTAAGTAACTGGTACTGGTTCGCTCTTTCGCTTTTCTGTGCTGGACTGCTGACATACGGGATAAATACATATTCGGAGCGAGTCTATACTGTCAGTGCCTCACTACTGATCAAGGATGATCAGAGTTCTGATATGACAGGGCTGGACAAAATAATGCCTGGAGGTGATATTTTCAGGAGCCAACAGAACCTTCAGAATGAAATGGGAATACTTAAATCATTTAGTCTTAATAATAGGGTAATGAAGGAACTACCCGAATTTCATGTAACGGTAATAGGCATCGGACGTCGGGGCATTGCCCAGGCCAGACACTACAAGTCGGCGCCTTTCATTATTCAGTATGATTCGGTAAATGGTCAACAACCTGGTGTACAGGTCAATTTGAAGATCACTTCGGCTGACACCTATTCCATCGCAATTAACGGATATGAAATTAGCAAAGAGCACTATTCCTTTGGTGAAAGGTTCAAAGAAGCTGGATTTGATTTTGTTCTGAAAAAGCGTGATCCTGATACCTTTAAATTTATTTCTGATCAATCAAACCGGTATATCTTCTGGTTCAACAGGAGTGAATCGCTTGCCAACAATTATCGTAATAAGCTTAGAATTGAACCAGTCAACGAGGAGTCGACACTTGTTAGGCTGTCGGTATCAGGCGTTGTAAGGCTTCAGGAGGTTGACTACCTAAATAAACTGATGGAGGTCTACATCAGGCAGGGACTCGAATATAAAAATCAGACAGCCGAGAAGACAATTGAATTCATTGATCAGCAGCTTTCGCTGATAGCTGATTCACTTACACTAGCAGAAAACAGGCTTGAGAGTTTCAGGCTCTCAAACAAATTGATCGATCTCAGCTCAGAAGGTGAGGTAATAAAAAGCAGATTGGAGAATTACACTCAGGAGAGGATAAATACAGATTTGCAGAGGCAGTATTATGAATACCTATCGGAGTATCTCAACACAAGGGATGAATCGGGTGAGATTATTTCACCTTCTGTTATGGGAGTTACCGACCAGATACTCATTCGTCTTGTGATTGAGTTGGCAGATTTGCAAACTCAGAAAAAGCAGCTTAGGTATAACTTTACAGCAGGTCAACCGGCAGTTAATCTAATAAATGCTAAAATCGAGGATACAAGGTTATCTATTGGTGAGAATGTAAGGAACAATATTCTGGTTGTTGAAAGGACATTAAATGACATTGATTCCAGAATAGCTTCGGTAGAAAGGGAACTGAACAAGCTCCCTGGGACGGAAAAGAGGCTTATCAACATACAACGTAAATTTGACCTTAACAATACTGTGTACACTTATATGCTGGAGAAAAGATCTGAAGCTGGTATTGCAAGGGCTTCAAATGTTTCTGGGAATAGGATTGTTGACCCGGCTGAACTTTTTAATGCCTCAATGATAAAGCCCACAAGCAGGCGTAACTACATGATTGCCCTGATGCTTGGTCTTATTATTCCGGGGCTCTATATTTTTATTGTTGATCAATTTCATAACAAAATACTTGATAAAAAAGACATTGAGAGGGGAACTCAGGTTCCGGTAATTGGTTTTGTTGGACATAATACTTCAAAAAATGAGCTTCCTGTGCTGGAAAAGCCCGGCTCCTCACTTTCGGAGTCGTTCCGGTCAATAAGGACAAATCTCAAGTATTATCTTAATGGCGAAAAGAAGGGTATTATATCAATCACTTCTACTATAAGTGGTGAAGGCAAAACGTTTATTTCACTTAACCTTGCAGCTGTACTAGCCATGTTAGGTAAAAAGACACTTCTGGTAGGACTCGATCTCCGGAAGCCGAGGTTAAACAAATTACTTGGATCGTCTTCAGAGGGAGGATTAAGTACACTCCTGATTGGAGAAGCGACATTTGAAGAAATAATAAACAAAACTGCAGTAAACAACCTGTTCTTCGTTTCATCCGGAGCCATTCCTCCAAATCCTTCTGAACTTATTGAATCAGAAAGGATGAAACAATTCCTGAAAAAGGCAAGAGAGGAATATGATTATATTGTGCTCGACACTCCACCTGTTGGTGTTGTATCAGATGCTCTCCTTCTCGGTGGTTTTGCCGATGTTAATATTTTTGTGATAAGACAAAAGTTTTCCTTCAAAAGCACATTGGAGTTAATACAGAGCATTTTTGAGAAGAAAGAGCTTAAAAATCTTACAATTGCTGTAAATGATATTCATATCTCAGGATATTATGGTTATGGTCTTCGTTACGGTTACGGATTTTACCAAGGTTATGGATACAACTATGGCTACGGACAGTATGGCACATATGGACAGGGAGATTACAGAAAGTACTATACTGAAGATTGAAATAGTTTGTTAAGCATTTTACAAAAACTAATACATGAACTTCATTTCTATAGTTAGTCCTGTTTACAATTCTGAGGGATCTATCGTCACCTTGATTGAAAGGATAAAGAATGTCTTGTTAACGATTACAGACAAGTATGAGATAATACTTGTCGAGGATGGAGGAAATGATAATTCCTGGGATGTGATTGAAAGACAAGCTTTATTGGATAGAAGGATTAAAGGGATTAAGCTTAGCCGGAATTTTGGGCAGCATTATGCAATTACGGCTGGTCTGGATTATTCCCGGGGTGAATGGATAGTTGTTATGGATTGTGATCTGCAGGACAGACCAGAGGAGATAATTAATCTGTTCAACAAAGCACAGGAGGGATTTGATATTGTACTTGCCAGGAGGTTTAACCGGCAGGATGGGATGCTTAAGAAACTATTCTCAGCTTTATTTTATAGGACTCTTGGTTATCTTACAGGATCAGATCAGGATGAAACCGTTGCTAATTTTGGTATCTACAACAGGAAAGTAATTGATATTGTGGTTTCGATGCGCGAATCAATACGATATTTCCCGACCATGATAAAATGGGTAGGATTTAAAAGTACCAAACTTAACGTTTTACACGAACCCAGGGCAAATAGCAGTACCAGTTATAATTTCAAAAAACTATTGAATCTGGCAATTGATATCATACTAGCCTATTCGGATAAACCGATCAGATTAATGATAAAATTTGGATTATTCGTATCACTTATATCATTCATTGTGGCAATAATTGTTTTGATTCGCTGGATTGGAGGAGATATAACGGTGATGGGTTATACAAGCCAGATAATATCAATATGGTTTCTCTCAGGAATTATAATTTCAACACTTGGTCTGGTCGGCCTTTATATTGGCAAAACATTTGAAGGTGTTAAACAACGTCCTATTTATGTTATTGAAAAATTAGTGAATCATAGTCAGACCTGACTGGACTTTTTAAGCATGGGATAAACGGCAGGTAAAGTTCTCCTTGAGCATAATATAGATTTCAATTTTAAAGGATTACATTATTCGCTATACAATATGAGTTAGTAGATGTTTTTCAGATGAAAAGACTCAGGTGAACTCATATATCTGTATTTAGTTAGTGTATTGCAATAATGGTAATATAGACAAGTATTTCCTATGAAATCTATATGCCTGTTATTGAGTAATATTAAGAAGAGGTAACAGAATAGTTGCTAAATATCACTTCCAGATTAGTATATACTCCAGAATTAAATTTTATAAGTAATAAATCTGGCAGTTGTATTATACAGGCTATAAGAAAATAATAAAGGCAGGACAATATCAAGTTATGTTTCTATTTGTATAAATATATACGGATCAACTAATATCAGCTTTAATACTTTGTTGATAATAGGAAATGATGCTAAGATTGGTTTGATTGCAGTCTACGAAAACTTCAGGGTTAAGTGTATAGGTTCCTTTTTTTAATTCTATAAGTTTGTTTTTTGATAATAAATGCTCTGTGTTATAGATAACGATAACACAATAAAGTAATCAAGTGATAATGGTATATGAGGAATAGATTCCAAATTCCTGTTCTGGCTTATGATTTCATTAATGTAGAAGATGGAAATATTTTGTGGATAATGTTATTAAAGGATTAAGTAAGAACTACTTATGATCAAGATATTAGAGAGAATAAGTCTGGATTTTTTAATCAGTTTTATTCTTTTAAGTTTATTGAATTTTCTATTTCGTTCCTTATTCAATAGTTATAATCTTATTTTTGCGGGTGTATTTTTATTCTTAATAGTATTACGTAGACACTGGATAATTAAGACTTTAAGCAGGATAGAACATTTGAAAGTTCTATATATATTTATAACTGCTGGAATAGTAAGTTTTTTTTCGATTATATTATTAAATCCTGATCTTATTGACGATCCCCTAACCTTATCAAACCATGCACTTATCGATGTGAAGAGAGGACTTATTGATTTGGGAGATCCTTATTCTAAGAGAAATCTTTTCTTCCTAATTCCATTATACGGTATATTTGGTCCAGACCCGGCTCTCATTCAATTTTTTAATCTGGTAATCTACCTTTTATCGGGATTTTTATTTTCAAAAATTCTTTGGTTACATTTTCCTGATAATAAAATAGTAAGGAATACTGGCACTATTTTGTTTTTCTCAATCCCATATTTCTATCTGTCGCTTAATATTCCTCATTATGACCTCGTCGGAATATTCTACTTGATGATCTCTCTATTTTTATTATCCAAAATTTATATAGGAATAAATGATGTAATAAAATTATCTACAATAATCATCTTGTCTGGTGCTCTAGGATTATCTTTCTTAACACTTTTCTACACTAGGGATTTGACAGCTCCAATGATAATTTCCCTAACCTTGTTTAGTTTATTATTGAGTTTCCAGTCTTCTTATAAGGCCAGTAATAAATTGAAAATTATTTTTTTTACTGCAATATTACCTTTAATAATATTTGCTGGGGCAGATAGGCTTATTAAAAATTCAAGGTTTATTGATCAAACAGAGTCTGAAAGGTCTCTTATGCAAATGGTCTTTTCTTATAACGATACACGGTTTGATGGAACTACTGAACATCATGACAAAAAATGGGTATATTTTCCTTTGTTACCAAAGGATATGAGAATGGAATATACAATGAAAAAACTTAACAGTGAAATTAATTTCAACTGGCAATGGTATTTATTCAGACTAAGTTCAAAAAGCCATGAAGTTTTCAGTATTGGGGGCATTAATGATTGGATATTACATAATAGTCCTTACAGAAGAGTATCAAACTCCATTATAAGAACCTGGGAATTACTAATTCAATATGTTATTGCAATACTAGGGATTGCAGGACTTTTTCGATTATGGAACACTGACTTGCGCAAGAATATATTCGTACTTTTCTCCATCTCTTTTATTTTTTCATGTAGTTTTTTTGTTCTTTTCTCTGAAGTGAGCAACCGTTATTCATTTATTTTTTTATTTGGATTGATAATTCTGGCATCACTAGGACTTGATTCCATAATAACGAATCAATTAATTCCTATTTCTACCTTTAAATCGCAATTACGAGGCCTCTTGTTTGCCGGGATTATTATTGCTATCGGCTTTTTCGGTTACAGGGAATTTATAGCCAAGAATTACTCATTTGAACAATTGAATGAAAGAAGCTGGAAGAAATCTGTCGGACAGATAAATCTTTCTGCATTCCAGAAACAACTTAGTGAAAAGGATAATGTGGTGCTAATTAGTAATACTAATCATAATAAAAAACTGACTTTTTTTCTAAGGGAGAGTAGGGGGATAGAAGACAGAAACATTGAATTCGTTATTTCGGATGGACGGAAAAGTAAGATTGTTGTTGTCTCAAAGGGAAAGATAGTTAGATTAAGATCCGATCCTGAACAGGGAATTTGCTTTCTTGAATTGGATGTTTCTGATTTTTCAGGATCAGAAATAATGCTCGATTTCAGCAGAAGCGCCCTTCCGGATTTATTAATAGAATACGTAGCTTTAAACAAAGGGGACACTGGAAATTGTAAGATCTGATTCTTATTATCAGCTTAAGAACCTTACCGAAAAGATACAGCTCTTTTGCATGTGCAGTATCAGGCGTAATTTTTATGAACGGAGGGATTACTAAATAAATGTCTTCAGTCAAATTCAGACTCAGGCACGATGAAATATTTAATTCGTCGGCAATAGCAAAGGATCTGGCATCAAAGTCAGTAAGAGGAGGGATTGTTACTGTTGGCTCAACTGTGGCAATGTTTGTTATCAATGTAGCAAGAACTGTTGTGCTGGCACGTTTACTTACACCTTCTGATTTTGGTTTGATCGGGATGGTGGCTGTCTTCATCAATTTCGCAAGTATGTTTAAGGATGCCGGTCTTTCAATTGCAACTGTCCAGAAGGATAACATCAAACCAGACCAGATAAGTACTCTTTTCTGGATTAATCTGGCTATCAGCACTAGCCTTGGTATGGTTATGATTATTGTGGCACCTTTTATTTCAGATTTTTACAAAAAACCTGAATTGACTATGGTAACAATAGCCCTGGCCATATCTTTTATACTTGGAGGATTAATGATCCAGCACCAGGCACTCCTGAGAAGACATATGCGATTTGATCTCCTTTCTGCAAATGTTATAATATCGACAATAGTTGGTGTTGGAGTTTCAATACTGTTTGCAATTCTTGGATGGAAATATTGGGCATTAGTATTTGGGACAATCTTTGCTACATTAAGTGAAGTGGTTTTGTCTTTTTATTTTTGCCCATGGTTACCGGATAAACCAAGAAGAGGGACAGGAGTCAGGAGTATGTTAAGATTTGGGATTCATCTTACTATAAGTTCCTTCTTTAATTATTTCTCCCGGAATGCTGATAATATTCTAATTGGCAAATTTATAGGGGCTGATGGCCTTGGTATCTATCAGAAATCTTATCAATTGTTTAGATTGCCAGTTACAAATATTCTAAATCCTATAGGACAAGTAGCCCTGCCAGCCCTTAGTTCTCTTAAGGAACAACAGGAACGATTTGGTAACTTTTATAAGAAAATGATCCAGGTTATTTCCGCAATCACTTTTCCTGTGTCAATTTATTTTTTTATCGAATCAGATTTTATTATCAATTTAGTACTTGGTGATCAATGGTCAGGTGCAATACCGGTTTTCAAACTTTTAGCTCTTGGAGGGTTAGTACAACCGATTACTGCTCAAAGTGGCATTTTGATGGTAAGTACAGGCAATTCAAAAAGATACCTGAATTGGCAAATTTTTTATGCCTGTGTCCTGGTTATTTCTTTTATTTCCGGAATTCCATACGGAATTACCGGGCTGGCAACAGCATATGCAATAGCTGAGTATGCCGTATTAATTCCGGGCTTGATTTATTGCTACCGTGATACACCAATTAAACCTACTACTATAGTTACTCAAATTGCACCAGCCTTTATTATAAGCCTGTTGGCTGCTGCAATTATGTTGCTGACAAAGCATATAGCACAAAATGAAACCATTTTGTTCAGAATTATTTCTGCCTGTGTGTTTTTTATTGTTTATACTCTTGTATCCTGGAGCAGGAAAGAGTTTCGCAGGACGGTATATATATTCAGGGATCAATTTCAATCACGAAATACTGTTCAATAGAAAGTGATGAACGGAGTATTAATAATATGTGATCGTTTCCCTCCGGCTTTTGCCCCACGCATGGGGTATCTTGTAAAAAATCTGCCTGAATTAGGATGGAATCCATATGTGATTACTGAAGATGTAAGCGAATATAATAATTTCATCTCGTTGATTGGGAAAAATTCTGTGATCAAAGTATTGTTAAAAAATTCTGAGGCCCCAAAAAGCAAAACAGGAAAACTATGGAGATTCGTAAATCAGTACGAATATTATACAAGTAATAAAAAACCATTTATTGATGCTGCCATAGAGAATTTTACCTCAGATCAATTTTCTGTAATACTTGTTTCCACCTCATGGAACTTGTTCATTTTAGAAGCAGGGTTGGAGCTAGCTTTAAAATGGGAGAAGCCTCTGGTTGTCGATTTAAGGGATATTCATGAGCAGAGGCCTAAGGAATTAGGTTTAGCATCAACATTTAAGGATTATTTAATTAATAAGAATGCTAATTATTTCTTAGGGAGGATATTAAAATTAAGGAATGAGATACTGGGGAAGGCTTCCGCCGTTACAACGGTGTCTCCGTGGCATTCTGAAAAACTGTCCAGATACAATCAGAATGTGAACCTGATATTTAATGGCTACGACCCTGAAATCCATTATCCTGATCTGAATAAAAAGCAATCACAATTCAAAATTACATATACGGGTTCGATTAACTCAATTGAATTACGGGATCCGACTTTTCTTTTTAAAGCAGTTTTAGTACTTGACAGGGAGAAGATAATAAATCCTGATTTATTCAGGATCCAATTTTTTATTCATGAAAGAGACAAATCATTATTATGCAAAATGCCTGATTTTAACTCAATAATTGAATATGTTGACTTCTATAAGTTTGTTGATCATTCTATGGTACCCCAAATATTAAACAATTCTTGTATAGTCTTGCTTTTGACTAATCAGACAAATGAAAATGGACCCAAAGGAGTTAACTCTTCTACACGATTTTATGAATACCTGGGAGTAGAACGTCCTATATTATGTGTCAGAAGTGACGAAAGCTTGATGGAGGAAAGTATAAAAGAAGCTAATGCGGGAGTATCTGCAAGATCTGTGGATGAAGCTTATAATTTTATATTGGAGAAATGGGAAGAATGGAGATTGAAAGGATATACAACCATTAATGTAAATCAAAAATATAAACAACAATTCTCAAGAAAAATTCAGGCACGACAATTTGTTACATTATTTAATAAAATAGTAAGTACATAAGACTTCTTGGAATGACACAAGTGAAATAAATGTAACCTTTATTGAATAGTTTATCTTGAAAGATCGACCGACAATCAGTATTATTGTGCCGGTTTATAATGTTGATTCATACATCCATAGGTGTATAGACAGTATATTAGCTCAGACATTTAACGAATTTGAGTTAATACTGGTAGATGATGGATCGACTGACAATTCTGGTTTAATATGTGATACATATGCCCTAAAGGATGAAAGAATTTTTGTCGTTCATCAAAAGAATAAAGGACAGAGTATAGCAAGAAATTTAGGAATTGATATTTCTAGAGGAACATATATTAGTTTTATCGATTCTGATGACCAGGTCGATTCAACTTTCATTGAAACACTTTACAATTTAGCAATTAATTACAATGCTCATATTTCTGAATGTGGTTATGTTTCTGTATATAAGGACAGAGAAGTCGTATGTGAGTTTGGGAAAGACGTTGAATTTGGCGAAGGGAATTTTCTGGTTGAAAAGTTTTTAAACTCAGATATTTTCTATGGTGTAGTCACTAAACTATTCAGGGCATCTCTCTTTACTAATACTCGGTTCCCAGACGGGCGAATTTATGAGGATACCTGGATGACGTTGAATTTTTGTCTAGAGCCTTTAAGGTATGTAAGGACCCAAACTGTTTTATATTATTATTATCAGACCAGAAATAGTACTCTTAGGTCAGCAATGACTCTACGTAAAGCGAGAGAGTATATTTATATATTGGAGGATCAGCTACATATGGTAGATGAGAGAGTAGAAGACCATATTCTTAATAAGCGATTACATGAAAGGATAATCGCAAAAAGTATCTTTTGGTACTTCGATCTGGTTCTTTCTGACCAAAAGCAAATAAGGAGAATATATTCCAGACTTTATCTTAAAAGAATGGATTTAAGCATTTTAAATTGTTTATGGTTGAAAAATATTACCTGTAAATATAAAATAGCTTATTTTTTGTGCAAGGCTGGATTACAAAGACTTGTAATATTTTTAAGGGATTTAACAAAATTGTTCTGATGCTTATCTTTCCGTATACAGAAAATAGCATTTCTTTCTCTATAATAATTCCTCTCTTTAATAAGGAAAAGAGCATTTCATCAACAATTGAATCAGTTTTGAATCAAACCTATAAATTTTTTGAGTTAATCATAATTAATGATGGATCAACAGATAATAGCTTAGGAGTGGCAAAATCATTCCAGGATGAAAGGATAAGGATTATAAGCAAACCAAATGGAGGAGTATCAAGTGCAAGAAATCTTGGTGTTGATCTGGCAAAATCAGATATTATCATATTTCTTGATGCTGATGACTTATGGGTACCTGAGGCTTTAACCGAATTTGTCCTCTTATTGACTGAATTTCCTGAGGCAGATGTATTTGCAGCAGGTTTTTCAATACATAATAATACATGTTATAAAGTGAATATGAGATATATAATTGAAGATTTTTTTTATAATTCATGTATATCTTTAGTAAAAAGAGGATCCCCTCTTCTTATAACAGGAAGTGTAGCGATTAGAAAAAAGTGTTTTATAGACGTTGGAGGGTATAATTTAATTTATACCAGAGGTGAGGATCTGGATTTGTGGAATAGGCTGGCGACACGGTATTGCGTTGCAAAATCAGAGACTGTTATACTATATTATAGACAAGATACAGAGAATCGTACTTCAAAAAGTATTGAAGGGAACAAAGCTAATTCTTATAACAAATATCCTAAACGGAAACAAGATATTAATAATAAGTTTCAAAGAATTTATTATGGTTTAAATTGCCTGGCTGATATAAGGTATTTTTTAGTTCATCTTAAGGATTTCAACTCATTGATTCAATTAATAAAATATTATGACTGGATATTGCAGGCTTTGAGTTTCATTATTAAAATTAAACATTCAAAATATAAACAGTGAATCAGCGTATCCTTAGATATGATTCGCAACTATTTCCTCTCCAGGGGATAAATAAAAAAACAGTGGGATTTTTAATCCTCCTTTTTATTATTTGGCCATTTGGAGCGTTCCTTTTTGCATTGAGTAAATATAATCAGAAAGAATCTCAATTTATTGTTGTTCTTTTTACTGGCTTGTTTGGATATTCAATGATAGCTGAATCAGCAAGTCTGGATATATTCAGAGTTTTAAAATTGGCGGGAATTTATTCAGGCATTTCATCATTACAGATAATAGAAATAGTTACAGGATTGTATGGTCCCGAGCCAGATAATGCTATTGATATTTATAAGGACCTTATTGCATTTATTGTTTCACGTTTTACTACAAATGGGAATATCTTATTTATGGTATACGGGCTTGTTTATGGGTGGGTTTATGTCAAATCTTTGGATACGTTAGTGGCAGAAGAACGGATTAAAGGTATTATTCCAGCTATTCTATTGCTATCATTCTCAATAGCTTTCGGGATGGATCAATTAGCAGGGGTTCGTTTTGCTACTGCGGCATATGTGTTGTTCTTCGGGTTATTCCATTTGATAAAGACACATGAAAAGAAATATCTAATCATAGCTTCTTTGTCAATACTGATCCACTTCTCATATTTGTCTGTAATAGTTGTATTTATTTTATTCTTTTTAATTCAAAAGTATCATAAGCTTATCTATGCTATAGTAATATTTTCCTTTATATCGGCAGGATTTCTTCAGGATTCCATCAACGAAATCATTTCTTTCCTTGGTGGCAGTATTGAAGAAAGAGCGACAATATACACTCAAATGGCGGAAAACAAACAAAATATAGTGTGGTATGTTGGTTTAAGAGAAGAAATGATGACTATTTATGCACTTGTTTTTATTGTATATACTAATATCAATAAAGGAAAGTTTAAGGTAACAGTTTTTTCAGAAAAATTGCTTTATTTTTCTCTTATGCTATTAACATTATCAAATTTCACAAATCACATTCAACATGCAGGTTATAGATACAGTTTTGTTTTTATAATGTTCTTCATGTCATATGTATATGTTTTCTTTCTTGCCAATAAGGGGAGCAAAGCAATTAGAGTACTAAGCCTCATGGCAGTACCATTTTTTCTATTACAGTTCCTATATGTTGTGCGTTCTGTTCTATTTTATTCTTCCCCTATGTTATATTTAGGTAACATATTTATGGTTTTCTTTCAGAATATGGATCAAAATATGTGGCAAGTTTTATCCAAAATAATCTGATTAAGTTGTTGGAAATATGATGACTATATTTACTCCTACATATAATAGAATTCATACATTAGGAAGAGTATATGAATCTTTATTAAGACAATCGGATAAAAGTTTTATTTGGTTAATCATCGATGATGGCTCAACAGATGGCACAAAAAACCTTATAAATATTTGGATAAAAGAGGCTCGGCTTTCGATAAAATATCATTACAAAGAGAATGGAGGCAAGCATTCTGCAATGAAACTGGCTTATGAGCTTGCGGATACTAAATATTTAATTGCGATTGACAGTGATGATGAGCTGACTCCTGATACAGTTGAAGTTTTTAATAAAGAATGGGAGAAAATTGAAGATAGTGGATTTGAAAATATATTTGCCGAGATCGCTGCATTGACTTATTCTTCTGATGGCAATCTGATTGGTGACTTTAAATTTCCAAAGGGGGTAGATTATATTGACTCATTTTGGCATGAAATGGTACTAAAATGCAGAAACAATAATGAACATATTGTTTGCTGGGATCTTGAAAAGTTAAGGGATTGTGTTAATATCCCTGACGTTTTCTGGCTTTCGGATAAAGTGAATCTATTTGGAGAACTTATACTTTGGGCAAGGATAGGAAGAAGGTATAAGACTAGGTATATTAATAAACCTTTGAGAATTTATCATGTTGATGCTACGAATAGCATATTGAGAAATAATGATGCAATTAGAAACCATTACAATAATTTAGTTGGACAAAAGTATTTCCTTGACGAAAATCTTAATTACTTCTTTTGGAACCCTAAATATTTTTTTAACCTTATCTTAAAGTTTATTATTTCAAGTCACTAGTGTCCAATAAATTTTTATCAACTAATACTTAAAGGCAAATTCAAGTT
>CAZBQM010000008.1:40629-49036 GCA_964494045.1 uncultured Rikenellaceae bacterium | reverse complement strand
AACTTGAACAGCAGAAGAAAGAGATCATTGCCAAGCTTGAAAAGGGTCAGGTTCTCGAAGGTACTGTCAAAAATATCACCTCCTACGGAGTATTCATTGATCTGGGCGGTGTTGATGGTCTTATTCACATCACCGACCTTTCATTGGGCAGGGTTAACCATCCTGAAGAAATTGTTCAGCTTGACCAGAAACTTAACGTGGTCATCCTCGATTTTGATGATGACAAGAAAAGGATTGCCCTTGGTCTCAAACAGCTTACTCCTCACCCGTGGGATTCAGTTGATCCCGACCTCAAGATAGGTGACAAGGTAAAAGGTAAGGTTGTCGTTATGGCCGACTATGGAGCTTTCGTTGAGATAGCACCGGGAGTAGAGGGTCTTATTCACGTTTCCGAAATGTCGTGGTCACAGCATCTCCGCAGTGCCCAGGAGTTCCTGAAAGTAGGGGATGAGGTTGAAGCCGTTGTTCTGACACTCGACAGGACTGAAAGGAAGATGTCGCTTGGTATCAAACAGCTCAAACCCGATCCATGGCAGAATATCGACGAGAAATATGCCGTTGGTGCACGTCATATGGCCAAAGTAAGGAACTTTACAAACTTCGGTGTCTTCGTTGAGATCGAAGAAGGAGTTGACGGTCTTATTCACATCTCTGACCTGTCGTGGACCAAAAAAATCAAACATCCTGCTGAGTTTACATCCATCGATGCCGAGATAGAAGTTGTGGTTCTGGAAATCGACAAGGAGAACAGGAGACTTAGCCTTGGTCACAAACAGCTTGAAGAGAACCCATGGGATGTATTTGAAACCCTCTTTACCGTTGATTCAGTACACGAAGGTACTGTTGTTGAAGTCTTTGACAAGGGTGCCGTTGTTGCACTGCCCTATGGTGTTGAAGGATTTGTTACACCAAAACATCTTGTTAAGGAAGACGGTACTGTTGCTAAGGTTGAAGAGAAACTGCCCTTTAAAGTCATCGAATTCAATAAAGCCGCCAAGAAGATCATCGTATCACACAGCAGGGTTTTTGAAGATGAAAAAAGAGCAGCTGCTGATACCGCTGCCAAAAAAGCAGAACCAGAAGCTCCCAGAAAAGCTCCGAAGAAACAGAAAGCCAATGTCGAAAAGACAACACTTGGAGATATTACACAGCTTGCTGCCCTGAAAGAGGAAATGGAAGAAAAAGAAAATAAAGCTGGACAGAAATAGAAAAAATAGTTAAATTTATATAGCAAAAAATTTAACTATGGATTTCAATATTGAGAACAGGAATAACAGCACCCTGATTCAGGTCAAATCGGAGAAACTTGATACTCATGTTGCTCCTTCACTAAAATCTGAATTGGTGCTTGTTTCAGGAAAAGGAGAAAAGAATATCATCCTTGATCTTGAAAAATGTCAGTACTGCGATTCTTCAGGTCTGAGTGCGATTCTGGTTGCCAACAGGCTTTGTAAAAATGCCGGAGGCACATTTGTTCTCTGCGGGCTTAATGAAGCTGTTGAACGTCTGATTACTATTTCTCAGCTCGATACTGTATTGACAATTACAGCGTCGGTTGCTGAAGCAGAAAAAATGATATCATGAACTGAAAGCTAAGCAGGCTCGCCGATGATACTGACCATACTTGGTAGCAGCTCTGCCTTGCCGACTTCAGAAAGATTTCCTTCCGCTCATGTACTTAATGTGCATGAGCGGTTGTTTTTAATAGACTGTGGCGAAGGTACACAGATGCAGATGAGAAGGAACAGGCTGAAATTCACCAGGATTAACCATATCTTTATAAGCCATCTGCATGGTGACCATGTTTTCGGGATTTACGGACTTCTTTCCACCTTCAGCCTTATGGGCAGAACCAACCCGCTTAATATCTATGCTCCCGAAAACTATTCACTTATGTTAAGGAATCATCTGGCTGACTTCGACATAAACCTAAATTTTGAAATTGTCTTTAATCCGGTCAGAGGTACTGATCCCCAGGTCATACTCGACGACAGGCATCTGACTGTCACATCTTTCCCTCTTGAACACAGGGTCCCTGCATTCGGTTATCTCTTCAGGGAGAAAAAAGGAGAACGCAGGATTATTAAAGAATGCATAGAAAAGTATCACATACCACTCAGATCGATACCCCTTATTAAGAAGGGATACGATTTTACTGATGAGACAGGGATGGTGATAAAGAATGATGAGATAACAACTCCAGGGGCCGAGCCCCGTTCCTATGCCTATTGCAGCGATACCAGATACTTCAGCAGGCTTCCTTCTTTTTTCGCAGGGACTGATCTCCTGTACCATGAGGCTACCTTTGATGCTTCTCTGAAGGGACTTGCCCTGAAGACAGGCCATTCGACAACTCATGATGCCGCAACAGTGGCAAGCCAGGCAGGTGTCAGACAACTTATCATCGGACATTTTTCTTCGCGTTACAGGAAGATCGACTCGCTGGTTGAGGAAGCAAGGACCATCTTTCCCGAAACTTACCCTGCAGTTGATGGAAAAACCTATGAGCCGGGGAAGATCGATTGCCGGCCTGAATATTGAAAGATTATATATCTTTGAATCCGTTTTTAATTCTGTGAAACTTGCACGAGAAAATTATTATCCTTGATTTCGGTTCTCAGTATACACAGCTTATTGCCAGGAGAATACGTGAGTTGAATGTGTATTGTGAGATCCATCCCTTTAACAAGGTTCCCGAACCGGAAGATACACTTAAGGGGCTTATATTGTCGGGTAGCCCTTTTTCAGTAAGAGACAGCAAAGCTCCTTTCCCGGATCTCTCGAAGGTGAAAGGCAGGATACCCCTTCTTGGAATCTGCTACGGGGCCCAGTTCCTCGTCCAGAGTGCCGGAGGAGAAGTCAGGCCATCAGCCACCCGTGAGTACGGAAGAGCCAACCTTGTCGAACTCAATGACATGGATCCGCTTTTCAAAGGTATACCCGCAGGTACACAGGTCTGGATGTCGCACGGTGATACCATAATAAGAACTCCCGACAACTTCAGTATTTCAGGCTCCACTTCTGACGTAAAGGCTGCTGCCTTTAAGATTGACGGAGAAGATACCTGGGGGATCCAATTTCATCCCGAGGTATATCATTCGACCGACGGAATGAAGATGATAGAGAATTTCGTTGTTTCTATCTGTGGCTGTTCTTGTGAATGGACACCTGATTCGTTTGTTGAATCGTCGGTGGATGAACTGAGGAAAAAAATCGGAAACGACAAGGTGATCCTTGGACTTTCGGGAGGCGTTGACTCCACTGTTGCTGCGTCTCTGCTCCACAGGGCCATTGGTCAGAACCTCTATTGCATATTTGTCGACAACGGCCTTCTGAGGAAAAATGAATACGCCAGTGTGCTTTCGTCATATATAGGCCTTGGACTAAACATCAGGGGCGTTGATGCCAGCGACCGTTTTCTGAATGAACTCCAGGGGGTGAGCGATCCGGAGAAAAAGAGAAAGATAATAGGCCGGGTTTTTATTGAAGTGTTCAATGAGGAAGCCGGAAAGATACAGGATGCCAGATGGCTTGCACAGGGAACCATTTATCCTGATGTCATCGAGTCGGTTTCGGTAAACGGACCCTCGGCGACAATCAAATCGCACCATAACGTGGGCGGACTTCCTGAAAAGATGCATCTTAAGGTGGTTGAACCCCTTCGGCTACTCTTCAAGGATGAGGTCAGGCGTGTTGGTAAAGTCCTTGGACTGCCTTCATCGATACTTCAGAGACATCCTTTCCCGGGCCCCGGTCTTTCGATAAGGCTTCTTGGTGAAATCAGCAGGGAGAGGCTGGAGATACTTAAGGATGCCGATGAGATCTTTATCGGGAACCTGAAGAAAAGCGGGCTCTATGATTCTGTATGGCAGGCGGCTGTCATTCTTCTTCCTGTCAGGTCGGTCGGCGTTATGGGTGATGAGAGAACCTACGAAAATGTTGCAGTCCTGCGGGCTGTGGTCTCCACTGACGGGATGACTGCCGACTGGTCGAGGCTGCCCTACGACTTTCTGGCTTCAGTATCAAATGAAATAATAAACAGGGTGAGGGGAATCAACAGGATAGTCTACGATATCAGTTCAAAACCACCTTCCACTATCGAATGGGAATAGGATCCCTTTTATTTACCCTGTCTGAACGGGCCTTTTGCCTGTTAGCCAGGCCTGCAAAACAATTGATGTCTGAATTTGTTTGTAATATATTTAAACGACAGACAGTATAATATTACCATAAGGGGTAACCTGAATCGGTAACAAAAAGGAATAACATATAGGAATTGCGAGAACTTCCGGATTAAAAATAACAGCTGTGAAAACAAGACTTATCAGGATATCGGCTCTCATACTGTTTCTGCTTACAGTATGTTACAGTCACGCCGGCGGACAGGTGGTGAATGAAGGAACTTTCAAGATAGGAAGAACCTTTGGACTCATAGATGCGTGGTATGTTGATTCAGTGAATATGGACGATCTTACAGAGAAGGCCATTATTGAAGTGCTGAAAAACCTTGATCCGCATTCGGTATATATCTCTGCCAAAGATGTAAAGGAGATGAATGAGCCTCTTAACGGGAATTTTGACGGAATCGGTATCCAGTTCAACCTTCTTCATGACTCCATAATAGTTGTTGAACCCATTGCGGGAGGCCCCTCTGAAAAGGCAGGACTGCGTGCCGGCGACAGGATAATACGGATCGACGGTGAAGATGTTGCCGGAAAAGGAATATCGACATCCGGGGTCAGAAGCAGGCTTATGGGAATGAGAGGAACCAAAGTCAATATCCAGATCTTCCGCAAGGGAGAACCCCAAATCCTGGAATTCACGCTTACCCGCGACAAGATTCCGATAAACAGTCTCGATGCAGCCTATATGCTCGACAATGAGACGGGCTATATAAAGCTTAATAAGTTTGCTGTGACCACCGACGACGAATTCACTGATGCCCTTGAGATGCTGCAGAAAAACAGGATGAAGAACCTGGTCCTCGATCTCCGCGGGAACGGAGGAGGGATTATGGCGGCTTCGACTTCGCTTCTCGATAAATTCTTTTCAGATAAGAAGCTCATGGTCTATCTTGAAGGCAGAAAGACTCCGCGCCAGGATTCCTATTCATCAGGAGCAGGGAGCCTGGCATCTGCAAGGATAGTTCTGCTCGTCGATGAGGGTTCAGCCTCGGCCAGTGAGATCGTTGCAGGAGCGCTGCAGGACTGGGACCGGGGCCTGATAATAGGACGCCGTACCTTCGGGAAAGGACTGGTGCAGCATGGTTATTACCTTACTGACGGTTCAATGATAAGGCTGACTGTCGCCAGGTACTACACTCCGACAGGACGGTCGATTCAGAGCCCTTATAATGAAGGCTATGACAAGTATATGGAGAACTATTACAAGAGACTGTCAGACGGAGAACTGATCACCGGCGATACTATATCGCTGCCTGATTCACTCAGCTTCAAAACAAAGATCTCCGGGCGCAAAGTATACGGTGGAGGAGGGATTATGCCCGATGTATTTGTACCGGCTGATACGTCAGCATATTCAGACTATTACAGGGATCTTGTGAGACGTGGTGCCATCAATTCCTTCGCCCTTGAATTTTTTGATCAGAACAGGAGCAGACTCACATCAGATTACAAAGAGTTCGATGACTTCAGAAAGAAATTTGCATTTTCTGAGAAGGACATTGAGGATTTCATTAAGGAAGGGGAGAAGGCAGGTGTGAAATACAATGAAAAGGAATTCAATGTTTCTAAAAACGAAATCCTTACCGTACTAAAAGCAGTAGTCGCTACAAATATGTGGCAGACGAATGAGTATTACCGGATCATCAATCCAGGAGACAAGGTCATTGATAAAGCCCTGGAGCTTATCTCCGATCCCTCAGCCTATAACATGCTGCTGGGTGGCAGTTAGACCGGTACTGAGTTCATAAATTTCAGACTGAACAATGAAACTTGTTGCGAAGACTCTTTATGGCCTTGAGAAGGTACTTGAAAAGGAACTTGTTTCTCTCGGAGCAAGGGATACCGTGATTGGTAACCGGGCTGTATTTTTTAATGGTAACCTGGAAACACTATATTCTGTAAACTACGGATCGAGGACAGCCATGTCGGTACTGATGCCCGTTTCAGAGTTCTCAATAACATCTGCTGATGATCTCTACAGGCGTGCATCGGGAATAGCCTGGGAGAGATTCATTGACCCTGACGATACATTTTCCATCGTCCCCGTTGTCAATTCTGAGTTTTTCAGGCATACCGGATATGCTGCACTTGTTGTTAAGGATGCGCTTGCCGACAGATTCAGGATGATCAGGGGAGCAAGACCATCGGTCGACAATGCTGACCCGGTCATACTTATCAACCTGCACATAAGTCATAACAGGGTCACGATCAGCCTTGATTCATCCGGCATTCCGCTTTATAAAAGAGGTTACAGGGTTGAACAGGGGATTGCACCCCTCAATGAGGTGCTGGCTGCGGGTATGGTCATGATGTCGGAATGGGATGGGAAAGTACCGCTTTCAGATCCTATGTGCGGATCAGGTACCATTGCAGTAGAAGCTGCACTCTATGCAGGTAAGATACCCCCGGGCAGATTCAGGAAGTCTTTTGCCTTCATGAAATGGAAAAACTTTGATGAGAAGTTGTTTTCTGGGGTCTCTGCCAGACTTGACGGGGCCGCGACTGAGATCAGCGCTTCAATAAGTGCAGGAGACATATCTGAAAAAGCTGTGGCATCGGCTATAAAGAATGTTGAGGCCGCCGGACTGACAGGTGCTGTAGATGTTAGTATACAGGACTTTATGGAGATAAGGCTGCCGGAGCAGGAAGGCATAGTCTTTATCAATCCTCCGTATGAGGAAAGGATCATTACAGGTGACCCTGACAGGTTTTACGGAAACATAGGAACGGTTCTCAAACATGGTTTCCCCGGAAGGGTGGTCTGGTTGATAACTCACAACCGTGAGGCTCTTAAACACATAGGCCTGAAGCCAAAGGAGAAACATGTGCTTTTTAACGGACAGCTTGAGGTTCTGTACCTGAAATATGAAATGTACAGTGGTTCGAAGAAGACAAAGGAGTGAGAAGAAGGAAAAGTCAACATTCGTCACAGCTATTGATATCATTGTCAAAATGAACCGTTAATTTTTGATCCCAATAGTGACAGGGATGGTTATATTTGATAACTTCATTTTTTTATTATATTTGTTTTTATAAAAAGTGACCCATCAAACAGAAGCTTAAATGAGCTTTAATGTAGAGACTTATTTCACCAATCAGGCTAAAGGCACACAGGTTTTATATTACAGTGGTAATATTAATCCTGATGTCATTAATCATGTTCTGGATGCTGCTGAGGAGAAACTTTCAGAAGCCAGGGAACCATCAAAGCTCAGGAAGAGGGTATACAATGTTTTGGTTGAGAGTCTCCAGAATCTGTATCATCATGCTGAAAAGGTTCCCGGGAGTTTTGTGGATCAGTCATCTGAGAAATTTGCCGTTATTGCCTTGAAAAAGACCGATAAGGGATATAACATTATAACCGGTAATTTTATCCAGATAAAGAACGTTGATAAACTCGAAGAGAAGATTATCAGAATAAACAGGTCAACCCATGAGGAGATCAAGGAGCTGTACAAATTTATTCTCAATCACCAGAGGATTTCCGAAAAGGGAGGCGGAGGACTTGGACTTGTTGATATAGCTCGAAAAACAGGGAATAAGCTGGGATACACTTTCAAACCATATGATGACAGGTATTCGTTTTTTTACCTTGATATCATGGTTGATGAAGAGAACTGAATTAAATTTAAAATTTAACTGAAATGGAGCCGATCATTATCGAAGGAACACCCAAAACACCTACAATTAAATTTGATTCTTCTGCAGGTATTTTTGAAATAAGCGGACGTTCAATTCCTGAAAATTCCGTTGAGTTCTACAAGCCGGTTGTAGACTGGCTTGACAGTTACAAGGATGAACCGCGTGACAAAACAGTCGTTAATATAAGGCTGGAGTATTTCAACACCAGTTCATCAAAATGCATTCTGGATGTTTTCAAGAAGCTCGAAGCCATTCACAAGGCAAAGAACAGCGTTGAGGTAAACTGGTACTATGAGGAGGATGATGAAGATATGCTTGAAGCCGGAGAAGATTATGAATCCATTATCCGGGTTCCTTTTAAGATGATCGAGGTAGCCCAGTAAAGATATAATGCCGGCCAAATGTTTTCCGGCAATCCTAAACTAACCTGAGAGACTGTCTTTTTCCGGCGGTCTTTCTTTTTTGTGCCAGGGTCAGTCGACCAGTTTTGTCTTCTTCCCGGTAATAGTACCAACCATGTCGAGAATGCGTTTGAGAACCCTGAAGTAAAGGGCAAGGTACAGGATGGCTGTCATAAACCA
>CAZBQM010000008.1:0-40619 GCA_964494045.1 uncultured Rikenellaceae bacterium | reverse complement strand
AGGAGGATGATGAAGATATGCTTGAAGCCGGAGAAGATTATGAATCGATTATCCGGGTTCCCTTCAAGATGGTCGAGGTCAGCCAGTAAAGATATCAGGGCCGGCTCACTGTTATCCGGCCTTTAAATTAAACCTGGAGACTGTCTTTCGCGGCAGTCTTTTTTTGTACATTATTATCAGTCAACCGGTTTTGTCCTTTTCCCGCTGAGGGTTTCAACCAGGTCGAGTACCCGTTTAAGAACCCTGAAGTAAAGTGCAAGGTACAGAATGGCTGTCATGAACCAGATCACTGCAACATTGACTGCAAAGGTCCCTGCGAATACTCCGAATACCTTTTTCCTGGGGGCGTAGAAATGAGCTTTTATAAAAGGTGCCGAAGGATCCATAAACACAGGTTCAAGTTTCCGGATCATTTTTCCTTTATAGTCAATGGTTTTCTGATCCTCATTTTTAGACATGACAAACTCCTCAAGGGACTTGTTGTAATAGTCATCCCTTAGTTTCTGAAATCCTTCCCTGTCTTCATTCTCCATCACGGTGACAACCTTGTCTTTCTGACTGTTGGCATTATTGTACAAGGCAATATAGTGGCTTCTTACAGAATTAAGCCAGTCCATGGCTGCTCCGGCTATCCCGGGAGTTATCAGGTCAGGCGTAAGCAGTGCTGCATCAGGAAAAGGAAGGCCGGGCAGGATACTCATTTCCTTCTTTATCTCATTTGAAACGACAAGGAGCTTGTCCCTGAATTCTTCATCCCTGGTGCCATTTTCGATTGAGGCGGTGATCGATTCAAGGTATCCCTTCAGCTCTGAATACCAGTAGTCTTTTTTGTACCTGGCCTTACTCATGGCTTTGTCGTACCTGTAAAAGATCCGTTCGTAGCGGTTGTTTACAAACTGGTTCACTGCAAGGGCTTCATATCCCCATCTGGCTGTTATCACCTCGCCATATACAGGTATGGTGACGGGAGAGGAGATTGATGGATTGAGTTTTTCAAATTTGACAAGGACACCGCTGAGAATTATCTGCGGTATCACAAGGAAGGGAATCAGGATGTAGATAGTGACCACTGCCTTGAAACTGTCGGAAATAACCAACCCCAGCATATTCGCGGAAGCCCAGCATGAGAAGAGGACAAGCCAGTAATGAAAGGTCATTTCCCTTATCCCCGTTATAGCGTTGCCTATCAGTACGAACGACAGGGCCTGGATGGCCGAGATCCCGAACTGGACAAGCACCTTTGACATCAGGTAGCTGTTCCAGCTCAGATTAAGGAAAGCCTCCCGTTTAAGAATCTTCCTGTCTTTGATAATCTCTTCGGCACTGACCGTCAGTCCCATGAAAATGGCAACAATGACCGACATGAAAATGTAAACTGGCAGGTTACTGTTGTTGAAAAGGGTATAGCCTTCGTCTTTTATGCTTACATCGAAAAACCTTATGAGAAAGGCGAGGAAAAAAGCAAGGATAGGTGCTTCGATCAGGGTTACAAGGACATACTGAAGGTCAGCGATTTTGGCCACAATATCCCTTGCTGTAAATATAAGAAGCTGCTTTAGCTTTCCGGGAGTCCGGAAATTGATGTCAGGCAGCTCTTTTGTGCACTCATATTTTTCTTCCTTTTTTTCAGCCAGATAAAGGTCACTCCAATCTTCCGGAGAGATTCTCCTGGTATCGGTCGGTTTTCCGCTTTCGGTGAAGACTCTTGCCTCCACTATATTGAAGATCTGCTCGGGATTCACATTGCCGCAGGCATAACACTCGCTTTCGTTATAGTTTGCCTGTCCGATCTTTCTCTTGAAGTATTCTATCGATTCAACCGGATTACCGTTATAGATCATATAGCCTCCGGTATCCATGATGATAAGCTTGTCGAACATCTTGAATATGTCGGAGGAAGGCTGGTGGATGACAATAAACAGCAGCTTGCCCTTTCTTGCAAGTTCCTTCAGAAGGTCGAGGATATTCTCTGAATCCCTTGATGAGAGACCCGACGTTGGTTCGTCAAGAAAAAGTATTGCCGGTTCACGGATAAGCTCAAGAGAGATGTTAAGACGCTTCCTCTGACCTCCGCTAATCTTCTTGTTGAGAGGCGAGCCAACCTTCATATTCCTGATCTCGTATAAGCCCAGGTTTTTGAGGATTGCATCAACTCTTGCAGTAATCTCTTCTCCTGAAAGGTCGTCGAAACATAGGCGGGCATTGTACCAGAGATTCTCAAAGACAGTAAGGTCCTCGATAAGCAGATCATCCTGTGAGACATAACCAATAAGTCCCTTGATTTTTCCACCTTCCCTGTGTATGCTTATCCCGTTTATAAGCACTTCTCCGTTACTCGGGCGGTTGGTTCCGTTGAGCACGCTCAGAAGTGTGGATTTTCCGGCACCGCTCGATCCCATGATACCTATCATCCTTCCCGATTCACCGGTAAAACTCATCTGGTGGATCCCGATGTTACCCGATCTGAACCTGTATTCCAGATCCTTAACCTCGTACACCACACCCGATGACTGGAAGTCCTCCTTAATGTACTGCAGGGTCACATCCCAGTAATAAACCGGGGCTATCTTGGTACCTTTAATGGATGAGCCAGGACTGAAAGGATAAACCTTGTCCTCCCTGAGCAGCTGGCCGTTCATTGTAAGTTCTCCGGCGGAGCTGTATCTTATGAAGTAGCGTTCAACCGAGGGTATGAAAAGTATCCAGATCTGTCCCCTGAGCATCTCCCTGTAAACAAACCGGCAGTTATTGGCTTCTGCTTCCTTTTCACCTGAGATGATGAGAAGGTTGGATGTACCCGGGATCTTTGTGAAGGGATTGAGTACAAATTCTTCAATACCGTTATATTCTTCATCAGAGATGTTTAAGCCTTCAGCAAGGGTTCTTATAAAACCAAGCTCAAGCTGGCTCACCCCATCGGCACCTGACCTGCAGAACTCGAGAGCCTGGATAACCACAACGATCCTCTGTTCCTGTTCGAGCTGTCCCTGCTCATTTATGTCCTTGCATAGTTTCCTGATCCGGATGGCAATGGAGCCCTCTCTTTTTTCAGGAGTGCTTTTATTAAGTTTCTTCCTGGCTTCAGAATACTCGCGGTCGTATATAGTAAGGTATTTTCTTGTGAGTTCCTGGTTAAGGATATGAAAGAGAAATGCTTCGACCATACCCCTCCGGTCACAGTCGTTGCTCTGTGGCCTTGCAATAATCGCGAACAGCTGCATCAGGGTTTCGAGGATCCTTTCACTCATTCAGATCAGGTTTAAGACTCTAATTCAGAGAGTATGAATTTAGATATTTGGTTGAAATATTCCTAATTATTATCTCCGTAGTCACGGGAACCTGCTTTCTTTTTTTTTGTCTTTTCTACAGAAAAACCAAATTTACCTATATAGTCTCCTGAATCATAGTACTTTCCATGGATGTAGCAAAGAGGGTCGCTGGCCTTGAGCCTGAAAATTCCTGACTCACTGTCAAAATACCGGCTGTCGGCACTGACGGCAACCACTTCGGAGATAAACATATGATGCGACCCCAGTTCCTTTATTTCTTTTACAACACACTCAATGCTGACAGGCGATTCTTTTATGATGGGAGCGGAAACCACTGTAGCCTTTCCGGGCGTCAGCCCGGTTTCCCTGAACTTGTCATAATCCCTTCCTGACCTTACCCCGCACCAGTCCGTTACCTTTGCCAGTTTTGAGGTTGTAAGGTTGATCACATATTCACCTCTCCTTTTTATTATATCATATGAATACCGAGAAGGCCTGATCGAGATGTAGCACATAGCCGGATCGGTACATATGGTACCTGTCCATGATACAGTAATTATATTATATTCCGACGGCTCGGAACCACAGCTTACCATTACTGCAGGCAGGGGATAGATCATTGTTCCCGGGTTCCAGATTATCCTGTTCATATTTTGAGTTTTTCAAACCTTTCAAAGATAATGGATAAAAACATTAAGAGAAAATGTGGTAACCTGTATCCCGGAACAAAGGAATCACCTCTTTTATGACATTGACATATTGGCATTAACCGGGGTTTTATGGTGTCAGAAAGGCAGAGCGTGGCTGTGGCAGGTTATTTGCTGATGCCCTGAAAAACATAGAATATGAATCTTAATAATTTCACGATCAAGGCACAGGAAGCCACTCAACATGCTTTCAACATAGCTTCCTCAAAGGGACAGCAGGAGGTTGGATGCGCACATCTGCTGCAGGGGCTCATCAGCCAGTCAGAAAACATAATGACCTGGCTTTTCAGCAAGCTCGGAGCCAATGAAGCCCGGATAAGAAAGGAAACGGAGAGGCTTATCAATACATATCCCAGGGTCAGCGGTGCTGAAAGTTACCTGTCGTCGCAGGCTTCGGAGGCGCTGAGAAAAGCCGGCGACAATGCCGCCAGGATGAAGGATAAGTTTGTCACGGTCGAACATATTCTTATGGGTATAATGGAGACTGATGACAAGGCAGCTGCTGTTCTGAAGGACTCAGGAGTTACGCTTAAGGCCCTGAGGTCGGCTGTCGGTGAACTCAGAAAGGGAGCCACGGTTGACAGCCAGTCTTCCGAGGACACCTTTGACTCGCTGAACAGGTATGCGATTAACCTTAACGAAAAGGCCAGGTCAGGTAAACTTGATCCCGTAATCGGGAGAGACGATGAGATAAGAAGGATACTTCAGATACTTACAAGAAGGACAAAAAATAATCCCGTTCTTATAGGTGAACCGGGAGTGGGCAAGACAGCTATTGCTGAAGGACTGGCTCACAGGATAATAAGGGGAGACGTACCGGAGGATCTTAAGTCGAAGGTGATATATTCGCTCGATATGGGAGCCCTGATTGCCGGAGCCAAATACAAGGGAGAGTTTGAAGAGAGACTTAAGTCGGTTGTCAATGAAGTCATAAAGTCTGATGGGGAGGTAGTTCTCTTTATCGATGAGATACACACACTTGTGGGTGCAGGAAAGTCGGAGGGAGCCATGGATGCCGCAAACATTCTCAAGCCGGCCCTGGCCAGAGGTGAGCTCAGAGCCATCGGGGCAACCACACTTAATGAATATCAGAAGTACTTTGAAAAGGATAAGGCACTTGAAAGGAGGTTTCAGGTCGTTATGGTCGACGAGCCCGACAGGGCCGATACCATTTCAATACTAAGAGGTATAAGGGAGAAATATGAAACCTATCATAAGGTGATAATAAGGGATGAGGCACTTATCGCAGCAGTCGATCTCTCGACAAGATATATAACCGACAGGTACCTTCCCGACAAGGCCATCGACCTTATTGATGAGGCAGCCTCGAGACTGAGGCTGGAGATGAACTCTTTGCCTGAGGAACTTGATGAGGTAATGAGGACCATAACAAGGCTCGAAATAGAGAAAGAGGCTTTAAGAAGAGATGGCGACACTTCGAAGGAAGAGGCCGTGGCGCGCGAGATAGCGGATCTTCAGGCAAGGAGGGACGAACTGAAGGCAGCCTGGACCTCCGAGAAGGGAATGATAGAAGAAGTCCAGGAGAAAAAGGAAGAAGTGGAAACGCTCCGTCACCAGGCCGATGAAGCAGAAAGGAAAGGCGATTACGGCCGCGTGGCCGAGATCAGATATGGTAAGATCATAGGACTTGAGAAGGAGATAAGCTCCTTTAAGGCGATTATTGAGGAAAGGAAGAAGAAAGGATCCCTTATTCAGGAAGAGGTACGGTCGGAAGACATAGCCTTAATCGTATCGAAATGGACAGGCATTCCCGTCTCACGTATGCTCGAGAGCGAAAGGGAAAAACTCCTCAGGCTCGAAGATGAGCTTCATAAAAGGGTTGTCGGCCAGGAAGAGGCAATCAGTGCCGTGGCAGATGCGGTAAGGCGATCGAGAGCGGGACTGCAGGATGAGAAGAGACCGGTAGGATCATTTATCTTTCTGGGTACCACCGGTGTAGGAAAGACAGAGCTGGCAAGAGCCCTTGCTGAGTTTCTCTTCAATGACGAAAACCTGCTTACCAGGATAGACATGTCTGAATACCAGGAACGTCATTCTGTCTCAAGACTTATTGGAGCGCCTCCCGGATATATCGGCTATGATGAAGGGGGGCAGCTTACCGAGGCTGTAAGGCATAAACCCTATTCAGTTGTCCTTCTGGATGAAATAGAGAAGGCTCATCCCGACCTGTTCAACCTCCTGCTTCAGGTTCTTGATGACGGAAGACTGACGGATAACAAGGGCCGTACAGTCAACTTCAGGAATGTGATAGTCATTATGACCTCCAACCTTGGCTCAGATATCATCAGGGACAGGATGGAAAAATGGAAGAACAACATACCGGCAGGGGAGGAAGAGATTCTGAGAAAAGAAATACTGGGCCTGCTCAGAAGATCACTCAGACCTGAGTTCCTTAACAGGGTCGACGAGGTGGTGATGTTCAGACCCCTGAGTCAGGAACAGATAAAAGAGATAGTAAGGATACAACTTGGTATTGTGGATAAATTGCTTCAGAATCATGATCTCAGGCTTGAGGTTTCTGAAAAGGCTATCGAATGGCTTGCCAGAAGGGGATATGATCCACAGCTTGGCGCACGTCCGGTAAAACGACTTATCCAGAAGGAGATAGTCAATGAACTTTCGAAAGAGATCATTGCCGGCAGGATTAAGGATAATGATACCGTTCTTGTCGATTTGACTGAAGGTAAACTTACTTTTATGCAAAAGGAATAAGGTCGGGAAGCCTATCTGAACGAACTGACACAGGCATCGAGATCATCATAAATCTCAAAGACGGTATGAAGGTGAAGGGCATGAAAAAGTTCGGAGACCCGCTCACCGGGGTTGGCGAATTTAAGCACACCGAAACTGCCGCGTGCGGCTTTGTGGAGTGACAGGAACAAGGCAAAACCTGAGCTGTCGATATATTCAACTCCCTGAAGATTGATGATTACCTTGGAGTTGGAACTGGCAAAGACACCGCTGACATCTTCCCTCAGTTGCTCTGTCGTGTTGGCATTTATTTTATCGACTGAGAAGGAGATTACGTCAATTTTGTTCCTTTTTTCAACTTTGATCATTTCAGTCAGATTTATCGTCTGCTCACCATTTCGTCAAGTTCAACGACGGCGGCTCTGGCTTCGTTGCCGAACCTGTCGATATAGGAGCGGTATTTTTCGGGATACTGACCTTCTTTTGCCTGTAATTCAAAGGTCTTGAGCATGGTGGCCAGATCTTCCATACCCATAATGGCTACTGATGATTTGGCCTTATGGGCAAGAAGACTCAGAGAATTAAAGTCTTTTCCTGCCAGAAAGGACTCCATCTCTGAAAAGACCTCTTCCACCTGATCGCGGAACATGTCAATAAGCTCCTTCATGAGATTGTTGTCTCCTCCTGCTACTGTTTCCAGGTATTCAGTGTTAATATATTTATATGACATGCCCGATTTTTTTATCAATAATACAAATTATAACAAATTTAATAAAATTTTGTTTCTGAATACCAGCACATCACTTTAAATGAGTTTTAACAAATTAAGGGGCATTTTTTAGAGAAACCAAAATATTGCTATTTTTATGCTGAAAAATACCACCGGTACAGGAGCCTTCAGGGATATACCTCATGGACTACAGTCAGGGGTGGCAGTGAAAGGTGATCCGGAGGGACCAGAACGGAATTTTTCTCCGGAATGAATTGCAGGAAAAGAAAAAGAGAAGTATTTCTGATTAGTGGAACAATTAAAATATCAACCTGATGAAAAAGAGTGTCTTTAATAACTTCCATCATGAGGCAGGGGCAAGGATGATACCTTTTGCCGGTTTTGAAATGCCTGTTGAGTATACGGGTATTAATGACGAACACATGAATGTCAGGCAGGGCATTGGAGTCTTTGATGTATCCCATATGGGCGAATTCCGCGTCGAAGGTCCGGCTTCAAAAGCCTTTCTTCAATATATAACCTCAAATGATGTAAACCTTCTCTTCGACGGAAAGATACAGTATACATGCTTTCCAAACGGTAAAGGAGGCATTGTGGATGACCTCCTGGTTTACAGGTTTGGAAACGAAAGATACCTTCTTGTAGTAAATGCCGCAAATATTGAAAAAGACTGGAACTGGTGTGTGACCCAGGGGGAAAAGTTTGGTCTGAAACCCGGAGACGGACTCTATAATGATTCGGATGATATCTCACAGCTGGCAATACAGGGTCCGCTTGCAATGAAGGCAATGCAGAAACTGACCTCAGTCCGGGTGACCGGTATGGAGTACTATACTTTCAAGGTCATCGACTTTGCCGGCATAAAGGATGTTCTTTTTTCCACCACGGGTTATACCGGGGCAGGAGGCTGTGAAATATATGTAAGGAACCAGGATGGTCCGAGACTCTGGAATGCCGTTTTCGAGGCTGGCAGGGAATTCGGAATAAAACCTACAGGACTGGGAGCCAGAGATACACTCCGACTTGAGATGGGCTACTGTCTTTATGGTAATGATATAAATGATGAGACCTCCCCCATAGAGGCCGGACTGGGATGGATCACCAGGTTTTCTGAAGGGAGGGATTTTATTGACAGACAGTTGCTTCTCAGTCAGAAGGAAAATGGTGTAAAGAGAAAGCTCAGGGGATTCATTATGGAAGACAGGGGAATACCCCGTCAGCATTATGAGGTTGTAAACGCTGAAGGCGAAGTCATCGGGGAAGTTACTTCCGGAACCATGTCTCCTGTTCTGAAACAGGGAATCGGGATGGCCTATCTCAGGGAAGGATACTGGAAACAGGATACGGGGATCTTTATCAGGATACGTAACAAGGATCTGAGAGCAAGGGTGGTGAATATGCCATTTATTAAAACAAACTGAGATAGTGAAGTTCAGTGGTATTCTTTTGTCCCGGTCGCGTTTGTCATCTGAACTGGCGTTATCCGGGATTTTTTTATAGATACTAGGGGATGGGTAACAGAAAACTTGAGACATGTTTTTCACCGGCACTGTATGAACCGGAGAATCATAAAGGCTCTGTTGTGGTTGTCATAGATATACTCAGGGCAACCTCAGCCATTTGCATGGCTTTTGAGAATGGGGTCAGTTCAGTT
Organism: uncultured Rikenellaceae bacterium; assembly: GCA_964494045.1. Lineage (GTDB taxonomy): Bacteria > Bacteroidota > Bacteroidia > Bacteroidales > VadinHA17 > LD21. Next base: position 31,547 of record CAZBQM010000008.1, on the reverse strand, counting down.
ATTCCGGTGGCAGGCGTCGAAGAGGCCAGAGATTACAAGAACAGGGGATTCCTTGTTGCTGCCGAACGTGATGGCTTTGTACTTGACTTTGCCGATTTCGGCAATTCTCCCTTTAACTTCACGAGGGAAAGGGTGGAAGGAAGGACTATTGTCTACAGTACCACCAACGGCACAGGTATAATAAGGCTGGCCTCAGGGGCCGCAGGTATTGTCATCGGATCGTTCCTGAATTTCACTGCCCTGGTGAACTGGCTTTTGCACCATGACAGTGATGTGGTACTTTTCTGTGCCGGATGGAAAAACAGGTTCAACCTTGAAGATACTGTATGTGCAGGGGCCTTTGCCGAGAAGCTTCTAGGCACAGGACTGTATTCCACCATCTGTGATTCCACCCTGGCTGCCTTGGACCTGTGGGGAATGGCAAAGGATGACCTTTTGGGATATATTGACAAGTCTGCCCAGAGATCAAGACTGAGAAGCAAAAGTCTTGACGACTGTATAGAATTCTGCCTGAGTTTTGACCGGGTTGGGAGCGTTCCTGTATTTGAAAACGGGGTGCTTGTTGATAACAAGTTAAAAATTTATGAGCAGTGAAGTTATTTTTAGTGTTAATTAAATAACAATTTGCTACTTTTGTTTTGCGTTGATTAAGTCAGTTATGTTTTAATTATAACCTATAAGCACGATGAAAAAACACAATTTTTTTGCAGGTCCTTCGATATTAAGTCAGTACACTATTGACAAATCAATAGAGGGAATAAAGGAGTTTGCAGGCACAGGTCTGTCGATCCTTGAGATTTCACACAGGAGCAAGGAGTTCATTGCATGTATGAACGATACCATTTCTCTTGTAAAAGAATTGCTCGAAGTACCTTCAGGATATCAGGTTATCTTTCTGGGAGGCGGTGCCAGCCTTCAGTTTGCCATGGTCCCCATGAACCTGATGATCAAAAAATCGGCTTATCTCAATACAGGTGAATGGGCGAACAAGGCACTTAAGGAAGCAAAACTCTACGGAGAAGTCGTGGAAGTGGCTTCCTCAAAGGACAGGAACTTCAGTTATATTCCAAAAAACTATACGGTACCTGCTGATGCTGATTATTTCCATGTTACGACCAATAATACCATATTCGGTACAGAGCTTAAAAAGGAACCCGATGTGACCATCCCTGTTGCAGCCGACATGTCGTCTGATATTTTCAGCCGCCAGTTTGATGTATCGAAGTATTCGCTTATCTATGCCGGTGCCCAGAAGAACCTGGCTCCCGCTGGTGTTACTATGGTAATTGTAAAGGAAGACATTCTTGGTAAGGTCTCAAGGCCTATCCCGACCATGCTCGATTACAGGACACACATCAAGTCAGAATCTATGTTCAACACACCTCCTTGTTTTGCAATTTTCGCTGCCCAGCAGACACTCAAATGGCTGAAGGGACTTGGTGGGGTGAAAGCCATAGAAAAGATCAATATTGAGAAAGCAGCCATCCTCTACGATGAGATAGACAGGAACAAACTGTTTGTACCTACAATCAAGGATGCAGAGGATCGTTCACTTATGAATATCTGCTTTGTTATGGCCGATGGATACAAGGAACTGGAAGCTCCTTTCTCTGATTTTGCCAAGTCAAAAGGAATCATGGGAATAGCCGGACACAGATCAGTGGGTGGTTTCCGTGCATCAACATATAATGCTATGCCGGTTGAAAGCATCAAGGTGCTGGTAGATGCCATGAAGGAGTTTGAGGCTAAGAACTGATAGCCGTCCCTTTCAGGCTAAAGTAATATTTTTATTAACAATCAATAAACCAGACATATGAAGATCCTTGTTGCAACAGAGAAACCCTTTGCACCGATAGCAGTAAAGCTTATCCGCGAAGTCACAGATGCAGCAGGCCATGAGCTTGCCCTTCTTGAGAATTACAAAAGTGTTCAGGAACTCCTTTCAGCTGTGGCCGACGCTGATGCCATGATCGTTAGAAGCGACCTTGTTACTCCTGAAGTACTTGATGCCGCAAAAAAACTAAGAATAGTGGTACGTGCCGGAGCCGGATATGACAACCTTGATCTTGCAGCCTGTACAGCCCATAAGGTGGTTGCCATGAACACGCCAGGACAGAACTCCAATGCAGTTGCAGAACTCGCTTTTGAGATGATGCTCTTTCAGGCCAGGGGAGGTTTCGCCGGTAAATCGGGAACAGAACTCCGTGGTAAAAAACTCGGGATCCATGCCTATGGTAACGTTGGTAAATACGTTGCCGGGATAGCCAAAGGTTTCGGTATGGATGTATATGCTTATGATCCCTTCGTTGATGAAGAAACCATAAAAGCTGCCGGGATTAAGGTCTGCAAAAGCTGTGAGGAACTCTATTCAGAATGCCAGTATGTTTCAATCCATATCCCTGCAAACGAGAAGACGAAGAAATCGATAGGCTATGACCTTCTGAAAAGCATGCCCACCGGTGCAATTATTGTAAACACTGCAAGAAAAGAGGTTATCGACGAAGCCGGCCTTCTTAAGGTCTTCGAAGAACGACCGGATATCAAATATCTGTCCGACGTCGAACCTGAATCAAAGGCTGTCTTTGAAGAGAAGTACAAAGGTAGATTTATCTTCACAGCCAAGAAAATGGGGGCACAGACCGAGGAGGCCAATATCAACGCCGGAGTGGCAGCTGCACGGCAGATTGTTGAGTATTTTAAAACCGGCAGCGAAAAGTTCAGGGTTAATAAATAAATCATACAGGCAAAAAAATGACTGTTGTTAAACCTTTCAGGGGACTGAGGCCACCCTCATCCCTTGTGAAAGATCTTGCCTGTCTTCCATACGACGTGATGAATACAGAAGAAGCCGCGTCGATGGCCAAAGGCAGGGAATGTTCACTGTTGCATATCACCCGGTCCGAGATTGACCTTCCTGCGGGAACCGACATCCATTCGGAAGAGGTATATAAAAAATCGTTCGACAATTTCCAGAAATGGCAGAAGGAAGGATGGCTTGTCCAGGATAAGTCGCCACATTTCTATATATATGCCCAGACTATGGAAGGGAGGACCCAGTACGGAATAGCCGCATGCGCCTCAGTCGACGATTACCTTAACGGTGTTATCAGGAAGCACGAACTAACCAGACCCGATAAGGAACACGACAGGATGGTGCATATAAGGACAAATGAGGCAAATATAGAGCCCGTCTTCCTTGCTTACCATGCTGTTAAGGAGATTGATGACATAGTGGCTGAAATTGTAGCCACCGAAAAACCCGATTACGACTTCACAGCCGAGGATGGCTTCGGACACCACTTCTGGGTTATCAGGAACATGGATACAAACAGAACACTCGAAAATCTGTTTGCCACAAAAGTTCCGTATACCTACGTGGCCGACGGACATCACAGGACAGCCGCCGCTGCCCATGTGGGGATGGAAATGAGAAGTAAAAATCCATCTCACAACGGCGATGAAGAATATAATTATTTCCTTGCCGTTCATTTTCCTCATAACCAGCTTAGGATAATCGATTACAACAGGCTTGTAAAGGATCTTAACGGACTTTCCCCGGAGCAGTTCCTTGGACTCCTTGATAAAAGTTTTACTGTTAAGGAAAAGGGTGAGAAGATCTATAAACCACGGAAGCTACATGAATTTTCAATGTATCTTTCAGGGAAATGGTATTCACTAAAGGCTAAAGAAGGAACCTTCAACAATAGCGATCCGATAGGCGTTCTTGATGTAACGATTCTTACCGAACAGATACTTACCCCGATACTGGATATCCAGGATCTACGGAGGTCAAAAAGGATCGATTTCGTAGGTGGAATCAGGGGATTGGGTGAACTCAAAAGGAGAGTCGACAGCGGTGAAATGAAAGTTGCCTTTGCTCTTTATCCCGTTTCCATGGAACAACTGATGGATATTGCTGACACCGGAAATATCATGCCCCCGAAATCTACATGGTTTGAGCCCAAGCTCAGAAGCGGCCTGGTTGTTCACCTGTTAGGGTGAAAAAGTTTCTATCAGATTCCATGTTCAGGTATCTCCTGGGCATGGAATTTTTTTTTACCTTGTCTGTATTGCTGACAGCGGTCATATGTAATCTGATCACTGATTGTTAACTTTGGTTATTTATACCTACAATGAGCGATATTACTGACAGTTATAATACCCTTAAAAAAGAAATTCCCCAGACGGTAAAACTGGTTGCGGTGTCAAAAACCAGGACTGTGGATGAGATCATGGAGCTTTACAGGGCAGGTCACAGGACTTTTGGTGAGAACAGGGTGCAGGAACTGATGTTAAAAAAGGATAAGCTGCCTTCCGATATAGACTGGCATATTATCGGACATCTCCAGACCAATAAGGTCAGGTTTATCGCTCCCTTCATCGGCATGATCGAATCTGTTGACAGTTACAAACTTCTGAAAACCATCGATTCCGAAGCCGGAAAAGCTGGAAGGATTGTCAGTTGCCTTCTTCAGATCCATATAGCCGAAGAAGAAACAAAATTCGGTTTCACGGCTGATGAACTTAAAGATATGTTCAGGGACAGGAAACCCGGAGACCTTAAGAATGTCTCGATCTGCGGCGTTATGGGAATGGCAACTTTCACTGGCGACAAGGCAAGGGTAGCTTCGGAATTTTCTTTTCTGAAAAGATGCTTTCATAAAATCAGGGAGGAATATATGAATAGTGATCCCCGCTTTAGCGAGATCTCAATGGGCATGTCGGGAGACTTCAGGATTGCCATAGAGGAAGGAAGCACTATGGTAAGGATAGGTAGTCTGATTTTTGGCGAACGAAACAGGTAAAAACATATGGCTATGGAAAAACTTGAAACTAAGTATCTGGGACTTACTCTCAAAAGTCCGCTTATTGCCGGAAGCAGCAAACAGACTTCCACCATCGACCATGTCAGGGAAGCCGAAGATAACGGTGCCGGGGCTGTGGTGCTCAGATCACTTTTTGAAGAACAGATCAACTACTATGTAAGCCAGATCCCACTTTCATCGGGCTACCCTGAAGCCGATGACTATCTGACTTCATATACACGGTCAAACTCCGTTGATGAATACATCGACTTTATAAGAAAGTCAAAAGAGTCACTCTCAATTCCTGTGATACCGAGCATAAACTGCTATACCTCATCGGGCTGGACGGGATTTGCAAAAAACATCGAAGAGGCTGGCGCAGATGCAATTGAAATCAATGTATTCCTTCTCCCCGTTGACAGGAAAAAGACTTCTGAGGGTACAGAAAAAATCTATTTTGACCTTATCGGTAAGATTAAGAAAAGTATCAGGATTCCGGTAGCCCTCAAAATCGGGTACAGGTTCTCAAATATTCTCTATATGATCGACCAGTTTTACATGAGAGGAGTTGAAGGAGTAGTAATGTTTAACAGGTTTTTCGAGCCGGATGTGGATGTTGAAAACATGAAAATCGTCCCTTCAGAAGTTTTCAGCAGGGAGTATGAGATGAAATATGTGCTCAGATGGATTGCAATGGCCAGTGCTCAGAACCTGAAGATAAATATATCGGCATCGACCGGGGTTCACAATGGCAAAGATGCCATTAAATATATTCTGGCGGGTGCAGATTCAGTTCAGGCTTGTTCAGTCCTCTATGCCAGGGGAGCAGAACACCTTAAGACGATGAACAGAGAGATCTCGGAATGGATGGATAGAAAAGGATTTGCGAACATTTCTGATTTCAGGGGCAGGCTAAACTATGCCAATTATGAGAAACCTGCAATCTTTGAAAGAACCCAGTTCATGAAATATTTCTCGTCACACAACTGAATGAACCTGCCCGGGCCTTTGTCACTCCTGTCCGAGGATAAGGCCAAGTTCCCTGACAAGGGCTGCCTTTGCAGCGTCGTCATCTTCTTTCATCCCGCCCAGGAGAGTTAAAATCTCTTTCTTTTGCTCTTCAGAGATGTCTGAAACAGCTCCTTCGATAACCGTCATGCACTCTATTGCCGTGGCAAAGTTACTGTTGACAAAGATCTTTGCCAGACCGGCAGCATATGTGGAATAGTCGAGCCCCGACTGCCAGCAGGAGGAAACAAGCATCTGAATTGTTGAGGGTTTTCTTGAAGCCATGATCTGTCCCATCACTTCCTCACGAACCGACATGTCTTTCAGGTCGTTAAAGAAATCACCTATGCATCTCTGTACAGCTTCATCGGAGGTCGAATCGTAATGGAGTACGAGAGCCTCCACTACACCGGAAAACGGCTCTTCTTCTCTCAGAAGATTCACTGCTTCAATAATCTGGTCCTTCCTGTCCGCTTTTAGCAGGAGCCTGAGTTTGTTTAACTTTTTTTCCGATTGGATCATCAATAATTATTTGATACAAAGTTAGAAATCATGTCAATTAGATTGCCATGTTTTTGAAAAATAAAAATATTGTACTAATTTAGTCGTGAATTCATCAGAAAATAAAACAAAAAATCATGAATAAGACTATAAAAACTGGCTTCCGGATTTTAGCCATGGTCGTTCTTGTTACCGGTTTGTTTGCCAGCTGCAAATCCGGAGGTAAGAAAGCGGAAGGTGATGATACTTCGTTGGAGGTTCCACTTGATAATGCCGCTGTTTTTGATGATATTAAGAATGCAGAGAAGATTTTCAACGCATTGCCTTCGCCTCTCGAATCAGCCATGCTGGTAAAATCGGCGGGCGCCCGGTTTAACGACAGGCTTCTGAATCCGGTAGGAAATGCAAAGAATTATGTCTCAAATAAAAGCATGGCCCTTAATCTTGGTATCTACACATGCGATCTTAGTTTTGCCAGTTTGTACGATCAGACCCAGCTTATCATCAATTACATGGAAGCGGCAAAGAAGATGGCTGACGGACTGGGTATACTTGAGGCCATACAGCAGGAACAGATAGACAGGCTTGAGGAAAATATTACAAATAAGGAAGTAATCATGGAGATCGTCTCTGAGACATTCATGAATTCGAACGCCTATCTCGAAGAAAATGACCAGCATGCGGTTGCTGCAATAGTGCTTGCAGGTGGCTGGATAGAGGGTCTCTATATCTCAACACGACTGGTTGATCTTAAAAATTTTGCCGGCAACAAACTGGTTGGAAGAATAATTGACCAAAAGCTCTCATTGGATATTCTTCTCGATCTTCTTGACAATAGTAAAGGGGACCAGGCTGTCGATGAGATGATTTCGCAGGTTAACCGTATCAAGGCAGTATTCGACAAGGTTACTATTGAAACATCTGCCGTGACTCCCGAACTTGATAAGGCCACGGATGTAACAACCCTTAAGTCGGAAGTCAGATCTGAAATGAGCCCGGCGGTGTTCAGCGAACTCACCACGGTTGTTTCAGAGATCAGGAATTCATTTGTTAAATAACACTAGTTATGAGAATTAAGATATTTTTACCGTTTCTGGCTATATTGATTTTTACCATCAACTTAGATGCGACTGCCCAGTGCAAGGATTTTGCCAGGAAAGTTGTACTGCCCGAACTTGGGTCATATACCCATGACGGTAACTACCATGCTGCCATTCTTTTCGAAGGTGAAGAAGCTGAACTGTACAAGACTTTCTATTCCGAAATGGAATACAGGGTCTCCGTAGGCGCTGACGAGAAGATCCCTGCAGTTGAATTTTCTGTTGTAGACGGAAACCGTAACGTTCTTTATACAAATAAGAACAAAAACTCGGGAACATGGGATTTTAAACTTGAATCGAGCCAGCAACTCAGACTCATTGTGAAAGTTCCTTCAGCCGGAAAGTCGACCGAAGCGCCCGCAAGTGGTTGCGTTGCAATAATGTTTGGCTTTAAGATCAATGAATAATACCTGAAACCTTGAAATAAAACCGTGGCAGGATTCCTTTAAAGGATCCTGCTTTTTTTTATTTCTTTTTCTTTCCGGATCCTTTCAGCTTGGGTGCAAGGAACCTTCCTGTATGTGATTCACCGCAGAGGGCAAGCTGTTCGGGGGTTCCTGCAAAGACCAGATATCCTCCGCTTTCACCGCCTTCGGGTCCCAGGTCAATAACCCAATCGGCACATTTAATAACCTCCTGGTTATGTTCAATAAGTATCACCGAGTGTCCGTGTTCAACAAGTGCATTAAGTGAATCAAGAAGCTTGTTGATATCATGGAAGTGCAGTCCGGTGGTAGGTTCATCAAAGATAAAAAGAATGTGTCCGCTGTCTTTTTCCTGGCTGAGGAAATAGGCCAGCTTTACCCTCTGGCTTTCACCTCCTGAAAGAGTGCTTGACGACTGCCCCAGTTTGATATAACCCAATCCTACGTCTGAAAGAGGTTTGAGCCTGGCAATTATCTTTTTCTCACTTTTCCCGGGTTGACTGCCGAAAAAGTCAATTGCCTCATCAATGGTCATTTCAAGAACATCGTAGATATTCTTTCCCCTGTATCTCACCTCAAGGATACTCTTTTTGAAGCGCATGCCCTTACAGGTCTCGCATGTCAGTTCCACATCAGCCATAAACTGCATCTCGACTCTTATGATGCCTTCACCCTGGCAGTCTTCACATCTTCCACCTTCTATATTGAATGAGAAGTGAGAGGCTTTGAAGTTGTTCTGGACCGAGGCCTGCTGTTCTGCAAACAATTTCCGGATCTCATCATAGGCTTTCAGATAAGTAACCGGATTTGACCTGGTCGATTTCCCTATCGGATTCTGGTCAACAAGTTCAATGCCGGTCAGAGATGCCATGTCTCCGGCTATATTCCTGAAATGGCCTGTCTTTTGGTTCTCGCTGTCGATCCGGTTTGAGAGTGCCTTAAAAAGAATGTCATTCACAAGGCTCGACTTCCCTGAACCGCTGACCCCTGTAACCGCAGTTATGGTATGAAGTGGAAATCTGACGTCTATATCTTTGAGATTGTTTTCCCGGGCTCCCTGTAGTTCTATATAGCTGTTCCATTTCCTTCTGACGGCCGGTACGGGAACCGACAGCCGGCCATCGAGATATCTTTCTGTAAGGGATGGATTACCGGGTGAGGAGCCCGGACTTCCGATAAAGACAACCTCGCCGCCCAGTCTTCCGGCTTCCGGACCCATATCAATTATAAAGTCGGCAGCTCTTATTATCTCTTCTTCATGTTCCACAACAAGCACACTGTTGCCAAGGTCCCTCAGATCCTTCATAACCTTGATAAGAAGGTTTGTATCTCTCGGGTGGAGGCCTATGCTGGGTTCGTCGAGTATGTACATGGAACCCACCAGATTGCTGCCAAGCGATGTGGCAAGGTTTATCCTCTGTGATTCGCCTCCCGAAAGGGTCGATGACAGCCTGTCGAGAGTCAGATAGGGGAGACCAACATCAAGAAGGAACCTGAGCCTCATTACAATTTCCTTCAGCAGTCTTTCAGCCACTTTGCGGTCGCCCGGCTGAAGACTGATTTCAGTAAAGAAGGAATAAAGATCAGCTATTGGCAGCGATACGAGTTCCTGGATAGTCTTCCCGGCCACTTTTACATATGATGCTTCCTTTCTAAGTCTTGCCCCCCTGCATTCCGGGCATGTTGTCTTCCCACGGTAGCGGCTGAGCAGAACCCTGTACTGGATCTTGTATTTCTTCTCTTCCAGGTGTTCGAAAAACTTGTTTATCCCGTAGAAATACCTGTTTCCCTGCCATAAAACCTGCTTCTGTTCAGGGCTAAGCTGGTAATAGGGTCTGTGAACGGGGAAATCAAATGAAGGAGCACCTGAGATGAGTCTTTCTTTCCATTTCTTCATTGTTTCACCTCTCCAGCATGCAACTGCATCCTCATATATGGAGAGGTTCTGGTCGGGAATAACCAGGTCCTCATCAATACCTATGATTTTGCCATAGCCTTCGCATACAGGGCATGCACCGACAGGATTATTGAAACTGAACAGGTATTCCGATGGTTCCTCAAAGGTGATCCCGTCCTGCTCAAAGGTGTTGGAGAATTCCTCTCGTCTGATGCCTTCTCCGGTATAAACAAGAACCTGGCAATGTCCGTTACCGGTATGAAAGGCTGTCTGGGCAGAATCGGCCGCCCTGCTCAGATTGTCGGCCGACTGGCTGGTAATAAGCCTGTCGACCACTATATTGATGGATTGCCCGGAACTGTAACCTGGGAAATCCTTTTTGTCGTCTATCTTCTCCAGCCTGCCTTCCGACTCAATCCTGTTGAAACCCTGGCTGACCAGGAAGCCGAAATACTCCGCTATGCTGATGTTCGAGGGAATTAGCGCCGGAGATGTCACAATAACCTTCAGACCTTCAGGTAAAGACTGAAGAAAACTGACCACGTCATCAGCCGATTCCCTTTTTACTTCCTTACCCGAAACAGGCGAATATGTCCGGCCTATCCTCGCAAACATAAGCCTCACATAGTCATAAATCTCAGTGGAGGTTCCGACAGTGGAACGCGGATTCCTCGAGTTTACCTTCTGCTCAATTGCTATGGCCGGGGGTATGCCATTGATGAAGTCGACCTCAGGTTTATTCATCCTTCCGAGAAACTGGCGTGCATACGACGAAAGACTTTCAACATACCTTCTCTGACCTTCGGCATAAATGGTGTCGAAGGCGAGGGACGACTTACCTGATCCTGATACTCCTGTGATTACAACAAACCTGTCCCTGGGAATATCAAGCGATATGTTTTTCAGATTATTTACCCTTGCACCCCTTATTTCAATGCAATTATGCATGCTACTACCGTAACCTTTCTGTTAATTTTCCGTTAAAATGCCAAAAGTAATACTTTCATATTTAAAAAAATTGTTTTCTTTGCAATACAATTTACATCTAAATAAAAGGAGGACTGCCTATTAAACAACTCTACTCTTATTAATCTTATAAAAAAGAGAGAGGTATGAATAAGAATTATTCCGATTATGAATTGCTTGACCGGTTCATAAAAGGTGAGCAGTCGTGCTTTGAACAGCTGATACACCGTCACAAGAACAAAGTCTTTGCCTATATAAGCCTTTACATTCGCGACCAGGCACTTGCAGAGGATATTTTTCAGGATACCTTCCTGAAAGTCATCCAGTCAGTAAAGGCCGGAAAATACTACGACAACGGCAAATTCATCTCATGGGTCATGAGGATAGCCCATAACCTTATTATTGATCACTTCCGCAGGGTTAAACAGATCAACACGGTTTCAAATGATGATTATGATTCAGATCTGTTCAATTCAAAAAGGTTTGCCGAAGACAATATCGAAGATAACCTCGTGAAGAGGCAGATACAGAAGGATATAAGAAAACTTATCGGCCAGCTTCCCGACGATCAGAGGGAGGTTGTAATACTCAGACACTATGCTGGATTGAGTTTTAAGGAGATATCTGAGATAACCGAGGTAAGCATCAACACAGCCCTCGGAAGAATGAGGTATGCCCTAATCAACATGAGAAAGATGATGGAGGAAAAAAAGATCAGTCTTACATTAAGCTGATAAAGGCACAATTTTTTCAGCCCGGGCCCGTTTTACAGAAAACAAAAACGAAGCCTATGGGTCAGAAATCTACTCCTTTTCTATCTTTTAATGAAATTAAAACAGACAGAACAGATCTAATTGAAGATGCATGGGGCTTTACCGCCCGGTTCAGCGATGTTATGGACCTGCTCGACAGGCTTGATCCTGAACCTCAGAATGCACTGACCGATAGCCTTATCATGAAGATAAGGCAACAGATCTGAAAAAAATCAACACAGGAAAAAATTCCTGTGTTTTTTTTGTTTTGCAATATTTAAAATGATATATTTGTGATATCAAATTAATATTAAATATTATGAAACAGGAACAAATGATCAGACCTCTTTCAGGTTATGTTGCTCTCCTGATAGCTCTTTTGCTGTTAGGGGCCGCAATTGCAGGCTTTGCATTCGGGTTTGTATGGCAGGGCATTGTCGCTACTGTATTGTTTGTCTTTATGTCGACCGGCTTTACTGTTGTTAATCCCAACGGTTCGTGTGTAATGGTGCTGTTCGGCGCCTACAAGGGTACTATCAGGGATAACGGATTTTTCTGGGTGAATCCTTTCTATGTAAGGAGGAAGATATCGCTCAGGGCCCGTAACTTTGACAGTGAGCCGATTAAGGTAAATGACAAGATCGGGAATCCGATCAAGATCGGATTTGTTCTGGTATGGAAAGTTTCAGAAACATACAAGGCTGCTTTTGATGTTGACGATTTTAAGCATTTTGTGCTTGTTCAGAGTGATGCTGCCCTGAGAAAGCTGGCCGGATTATATCCCTATGACAATCTTGAGGATCATGATGCATTGATGACTCTAAGGAGTGGGGGCGAGGAAGTGAATAACGAGCTGGAACGTGAGATCAGGGAGAGGCTTACCATAGCGGGGATAGAGGTTATCGAAGCCAGAATCAACTACATTGCCTATTCTGAAGAGATTGCCAATGCCATGCTCAGGCGTCAACAGGCCACGGCTGTCGTTTCGGCCAGATACAAGATCGTTGAAGGTGCCGTATCGATGGTACAGATGGCACTGGAGCAGCTGTCTGACAAAAACATCGTTGAGCTTGACGAGGAGAAGAAAGCCTCCATGGTGAGCAATCTGATGGTAGTATTGTGCAGTGACAAGGATACCACTCCGGTGGTAAATGCGGGAACTTTAAATTCATAATATGCGCCAGAAGAAGCCATTTGTTCTCAGGCTGGACCCTGATAAGCTGAAGGCCATTGAAAAATGGGCAGCAGATGAGTTCCGTAGTACAAATGGTCAGATTGAATTTATAATTGATCAGGCACTTAAAAAATCAGGAAGATGGAAATCAGTATCCGGAAAGACTCAGAAAAAGAGTTTGGACTCCATGGAAAACAGGGAAGAATGAAGTATTCATGTCCAAAATGTGGGAGCCGAACTGCTGATATAGGCGAGATCAGGACTACAAGCAGTTTCCTTACAAAGATCTTTGACATTCAAAACAGAAGGTTTACCTCTGTTACCTGTACAAAATGCAGGTATACCGATTTCTATAATATACCTCCAAAAAGAATCGGGGAGATCCTTGACTTTGTGACGGCTGATTCTGTTACTGATTAATAAAGTAGACTGAATGGCAGGCAGCAATACCTGCCGTTTCGGTCCTTAACCGGCTCTCTCCCAGGTGAACCGAAAGGAATCCTCCTGAGAGGGCAGCTTCTGTCTCTTCAGTTGTAAAGTCACCTTCCGGACCAATAAGGATTACTGCATCATTCCCCCTGGAATATACATCATGTATCCTGTCTCTCCGGAAGCCGTTATTACAATGGGCTATCATCTTAATACCGGTGTAGTCGTGACTTATGTAATCGTCGAATAAACAAGGGGGATGAAGGACCGGTTTGAAGGTTTTAAGCGATTGTTTCATGGCTGAGACAATAATATTGTTTATCCGTTCAATGCGGATCATCTTCTTTTCAGTCCTGCTGCAAATCAAAGGAGTAATCTCGTCTATTCCCATTTCCACGCTTTTTTCGATAAACCATTCGGTCCTGTCTGTATTCTTAAGCGGAGAAATGGCCATATGCAGCCTGTAGTTTCTTTTCCCGAATTCCTTTATGACGTCGGTGATTTCAATTTCGCAGGCCTTTGGATTGGCTGTCTTTATAAATCCCTTATAAAGGTTGCCTTTGCCATCGATCAGGCTTACAGGTGTTCCCGGAGTTTCTCTCAGTACCCTGACCAGATGTTTTGATTCATTCTCATCCAGGGTAAAGTGATTACCTTCAATATAGGGTGCATAAAAGATCTGCATGGGAAAGGAGTGTTTTACGTCATGGTTGCATCAGATCCTCAAAGCGGTACGGCTCAGTCTCCTGTTCACTTTCTGTCATCCTCCTGAGGAAACGTCCCAGCCTGTCTTCGACAGCTATCATATACGAGTAGGGTTCCCTTACTGTGGAAGCGGGGTGTTTCCTGTCTTTCTGGCTGACCCGCGAGATTATATTGTTAAAGGTCCTGTTGCCCGCCTGTGCCATCATCACGCCCCTGAAGTATGAAAAATAATACCAGACCGACTCATTAACCTTAAGATATATATCGATCATATCACCCGACCGTCTTCTCTGTATCTCGATAAAGCCCTCGGCGTACAGGTTAACCGGGCGGCCGGCGATGATACCTATACCGATTCTACCCTCTGACCTGAAAGATGAGTTTGCTTCATCCCACCGGAGTGTGACATCGTTGAGAAGCAGTTTCCAGGGCAGGTCGGAAGGGGGATTTTTTGATGTACCGAAAAGTGACATCTCTTCCTTTATCTTTTGTGCCCTGGTCTCACCCAAAAGGTCCCTCATGCCATTTTCATAAAAAGCTGAATTAAGACTCACTGGTTTCAGGGTGGTCGACTGACGTATCTCATCGGCCATAACTGCAAGGGCTTCAGCTGAAAAATGGAAGTCAAGTCCGAGAAGAGTATTAATAGTTACATCGGATGAATCTATTGAGTTCACATAATTACCTGCAGTACCGAGCTTTACAAGTCCAAAATCGGTTCCAAGCGTTATAAGGCCTTCTCCTGAAAGTTCACAGCCGGTTCTGTTGAAAGCAAGGATATTTCCGGAAGCTGAAGGATTGGCGATCCTCTCCCTTGATGTGATAAGGTAGCTGTTTTTTGATTTATCGAACCACAGATAGCCTCCGGAACTTACAACGGCCACATCGGCCCATGATTTCTGGTCCGAGAGGAAGGCAGGATAGATATGAACTGAGTCGATATTAATGAAGGAGCCTGAATAAACCAGGTTGTTATCCATATCACGGGGTTTATCATCGACCGGGATCATGATATTGCGTGGATCGAGTGAGGCAGTGAATCTGATGGTTCGGCTTGGTACGGCACTGCAGTCATGAATTATGCCAGATGCCCCGGTGAATTTAAGATAGGTCTCGCGGGCAGACAGAGTAACGTCGCCTGTGAATGAGAACCATGGGTTGAGCATGAAATTCTGTTCGGGTGCTATGAAGCCTTTGGCAGATGTCATAAGGGTATCCACAACAAGTTCGGGAAAGCTTATCTGCTGAATAAGCCTGTCGTCGGACACATAATCATAAAGACCTCCACCCGAGTAACTCTTTGTCGACTCGATGCTGATCTTTGCACTGTGAAGAAGATGCCTGTTATTGATGGCCACAAGCGCATTCTCAAGGGGTTTGATCATAGCCCGCCTGTTTATTATCAACCTTCCGTTTTCAGGTTGTATAAGGGCATCGGCAATATGCAGGTAGTTAATGTTTTCAGCTTCAATGTATTCTTCAGCAACATGGTATCGTCCCTTAACCGACCTGAAACTGATTGTGTCGTTACTCCTGTTGGTAGAAAAGAATGTAGGTTTTTCAGTGCCTGTAAGGCTTGTCCTTAACAGTTCATCCCTGCTCAGCATTTTGTAGTTGGTCTGAGCCTTTTGTTCCATTTCGAGTATCTTTTCATCCATCCTGTATGTGAAATCAGTCATAGTGCATATATACTGAACTTCAGGGAATTTAACCATCGATGAATCGGTGTTCAGGTGGAAGCTGCTTACCTTCTTTCCGAAATCAACATTGGTATTTGCATTTTCGGCAATAAAGGCATAGCCGCTTGTGGATGGTGATTTGAGATAGTAATCGGCTGTATCGGCTTTAAGCGAGCTTTCCGCAAAACTAAACCTTCCGGATGTGATCCTCGAATCGGGTGTGTTGATTATTCCTGCACCGTTGACACCCGATGGCCTGATCAGGAGGTTCCCGTCAAGGACAGTACCATTCCTGTACATTTCAAAATTATTACCGGGAGAGTTTGATGCCGACATTTCATTGATTTTCGTATCCCACCTTACCTTTACATTCTTACTGTCAAGATCGGGGAACAGACCTGAACCATCGTTGGTCACTGAAAAGGACTCTGCTGCAGTCAGCATAGAATCGGGATAGAAACTGAAATCATCGGATGTGAGTGTGGCTGAAAGATATCTGAGGCGGCCATTTCCCTTCAAACCGCTTTTACTCATACTGACCGAGTCATAAAGTACCGCTTTGTCATTGTATAAACTCATGCCTTCTCCGGGCAGAGCCATATTGAAACCCAATGAGTTGTCTTTCTGTATGGTGACATTCATCCGGGTGGGTTTTATTATATTACCCCCGTGGAGTTCTCCCGGGAGGTTAAGATCGCTCATCGTAAAATGATCTATATTTTCGTAACTGAAGGAATCGACTTTGAAATAGAAATCATCCCTGTTATATATGTTTTCGAGTCCGGGAAGTCTGTCAAAGAAAATATAGGAGTTGTCGGTGGTACTTATGATAGGATAGTAAGTGTAGCTTCGCAGACCTGATTTATTGTCGGGTTTATCGATCAAAAGTTCAGCGCTGCTCATCTGTATTGAGTTTTGAATATCCGTGCTCAGCATGTTCCCGAACTCATCCTTTTTCCCTGTCTCTGCAGCAATCAGTATTGAATCGATGGAGTTCATATTGATTCTGAAATTTTCGTAGTCGAATACAAAGTTATGGCCGAAGACCGTGAACAGGCCTGCGACAACCACGCCATCGAACTTCATCTCCCTGTTTCTCCCGAGGGTTAGTTGCCTGTTGTAGGGATAGATTGCAACTCTTTGAGAATCGCTGAGGAAGACATTTTTCACCCCGTAGACTGTAAGGTCGAAATCAGAAAGATCGAGGACAGCATTATCGACGGGTGCTTCTGTCTCACTCAGTATCGACAGAACATCATAATCCTTTTTGCCCGCATAGGCCTCAAGGAAATCATTTACTTTTTTCTTGATAGTAACTTCACGGTTGGTACGGTCAAAGAACACAAACCCCTGGTTAGCCATGTCAATACAAAGTCCTGTCACAAGCTCTTCAGGTTTATTGAGCCATTTGGCAAATTCGGAAACGGGGAAGGTGTCGGAGTAGTAAAAGTCGCTGAATTGCTTCAGCCTGTTAAGGGGATGATACTGATCAAGCCCCAGCAGTTTAAGAAAATAATCAGAGTTAAAGAACGACACGGATTCAAATTCAGCCTGTCCCAGCGACGATCCACGGGGGCGGGAGAGGATGATCTTCGATCCGTTCATATCCCATCCCAGGTATTCGAAGTACATGTCGAGGTTATGATACGAATTGAAGTAGGGACTGGAAGACACAGGGTTACTGGTTCTGAAGAGACCCACGTAACGGGTATTTGAGTTGTATGAGAATCCAAGATTGGAATGGTAGATGGAATCTCCGTCGAGGTAGAGAACAGCTGAGGTTTCCTGGCTGTTTAATCCGTCGCGTGAGAAAATGAACTCGAGTGAACTGACTTTAATGCGGGTGGTATCATTTTTTGAAAGGGTAATCTTTGCCGGAGAGGTCCTGTCACCCGATCCTTTGACATTCGCTCCCTCGAAGGTAAGTCCTCCTTCATAGTCGACTCCGTCATAAAGGTTTTTTATCCTGAAGTGCTTTGCATAGGTCTCGAAACGGGGAAAGGGTGACTTCCCTCCTCCGGTTCCGGTAGCCTGGTCGGTAAGGATTCCGGGAACAGGATCGGAAAAATACTGTTTATGAGTGATCCTTGCGGAATCTATCTGGATACTGTTTTTGGTTGTATTGATAGTAAAACTGCCCAGGGTGGCAAAAACATCACCGCGGGGGAATCCCGCCTTTTCCCAGGTAACGAGTCCGCTGGTTCCCCTGAACTGCTGTATATCGGGGTAGTAAGTTCCGGTAACGTCATAGATCTCGGTGCTGTCGTTCCGTACATAGCATGTAAGTGTGGCATCCTTAACCGTGATATATAAAACAGTATCATGACCAAACTTAAGGTCCGCATTTTTTACTTTCCATTTCAGTGAGCCGGAGATGAACAGCACGTTATCCTTTATCAGAAGGCTTGTGCTCTGGAAGTAACGTGCAACATTTTCATTTGTCAGCCTCGGGTTAAAGAGCATTTCTCCAAGGCCCGTCAACCAGTATCCCAGAAAGTTACGGTCTTTGCTGTACGATGAAAAGTCGTTGATGGTTTTCAGGAATTCAATGAAATGGGGGACAGGTCTCATCTGCCTTGAAGCAAGCTGGGAAGAAAGGTCAAGTATCCTTGATGAATTCTCCGTACTGAATGCTGAGCTGTCCCATGCTGCCAGAAAAGAGTCAAGGATCAACTGGCGTTCTTCACTGAGATCTGTACCCATAAAGGAAAAAAGCTCCTCCCTGAATGCGGACGGGTCTCCTGAGAAAGGACCTCTGGTTTGCGGCAGTAGTTTGCCTGGTAAGAGGAACAGGAGAAGCGCAGTCAGCAGGAGAAGCTTTTTACCCATATTATGTCAGTTGTGTTCTGCAGAACAAAAATTATGCCTCGATGATGCTGCAGAAGTCATCCTTCTTGAGAGATGCTCCGCCTATAAGGCCTCCGTCGACATCAGGTTTCGAGAAGATCTCGGCAGCATTTGAAGCCTTGCAGCTTCCGCCATACAGAATTGATACATTGGCAGCAGCTTCTTTTCCATAGTTTTCTTCGACAAGGTCGCGGATGAACTTATGCATCTCCTGGGCCTGGTCGGGAGAGGCTGTAAGTCCGGTACCTATTGCCCATACAGGTTCGTAGGCAATGACTACGTTTTTAAAGTCGTCGGCTGAGAGGCTGAACAGACCTTCCTGAAGCTGTCTTTTTACAGTGATCATATGCCTCGATTCCTCTCTTTCCTTCAACACTTCACCGACACAGAAGATAACCTTCAGCCCGCTGTTGATTGCCAGCTGGGTCTTTTTCAGAAGAAGCCTGTCGTCTTCATGGTAGTAGGTCCTTCTCTCCGAGTGCCCGATAATGACGTAACCGGC
This sequence comes from uncultured Rikenellaceae bacterium, assembly GCA_964494045.1. Taxonomy (GTDB): domain Bacteria; phylum Bacteroidota; class Bacteroidia; order Bacteroidales; family VadinHA17; genus LD21. Next base: position 12,757 of record CAZBQM010000008.1, on the reverse strand, counting down.
TCCCGTGCTTTTTACCATATATGACGATACTTCGCCTGTGTAAGCACCTGAAGGTTCAGAAGCGCAGTTCTGCGCTCCGAGCTGAACTTTACCGCTCTTAAGAATACCTGCTACCGGAGCAAGGTGAATGAACGGAGTGCACAGGATCACTTCTCTTCCCACAGGCCTTCCGCTGAAGTAATTTTCAACTGATTCAGCCAGTTTCAGACCCTCTTCGAGTCCCATATTCATCTTCCAGTTTCCTGCAACTATTTTCTTTCTCATTTTAAATGTTTGTTTAGTTGTTTATTTGTTTCAGTTAATTGTGCTTTATTTTTTCAGGGCCGGTACCATTATCATAAACAGAATAAGTGCCGACATTGAAATAATTATGATAAAATAAAAGCTGTTTTCCTTACCGAATTTCTCAATCTGTTTCCCTGTCAGATCGCCCGCGAACCATTCCTTATCAGGGAGGGTGGACGATGACCACTTGCCGACAACCGTACCCTCATGAAGAAGAATATAGCCCGGATTGGCCCTTACAATGGTTTTGAGGGTTGTCTCATCAGTAAAGTGAACCGGGAGGTCACCTTCATAGTTGCCCAGTTCACTCTTTCCCGAAGCAGTGAGAATATAGAATGATATACCGTTGCTGATGCAGTACCGGCCTGTATTAAAACCCTCCTCCAGTAGTGGCGGCAGAGCTTCTTCCAACTTCTTTGAGATCATAATAAGCGAATACCCCTTGTCGGAAAGCACATCTTCTGTAATATCATAACCTTCGGGAGTGGTGATCGAAAAGTCATGAACAGGAGGCTGGTAACCCTTTTTTACAAGTACCGATACCTGATCAACGAATACCCAGGTGGTATCATCGGCAGGGTAGTTTTCGAGGGTGAACTCCTTCTTCTGTCCGTCTTTTTCATAGATGAAAGTCGTTTCGTATTCATCAACGGCAACTCCTTCGGGAATAATCATCTTTGATGGAAGATGGGTCCCGATGTTGTATGGCATGAAGTCAGCCACCGGCAGATATTTCAGATTATACAGGTTGAACAGTACAAAGAGTACTGTGAAAAATGCTGCAAGAATCCATTCCCGTCCAGGAGTCAGAAGTCCGGTGTAACTCTTCCGTGTAAAAAACAGTATAAGGGTGAAGAACAGCAGTATTATGTTTTTCCAGAATGTCTGCCAGTTGGTCAGATGAATGGCGTCACCGAAACAACCGCAGTCGGACACCGGGTTGGTTAGCGCCAGTACCAGTGTGAGGGGTGTAAAGACAAGCATGAGAATGAGAACCCCGGCTATTCCCCACCTGATCCTCAATCCGGTGAGAACGGCAAAGCCCGCAATGAATTCAGCTGAACAGAGCAGGATCCCAAGCGGAAGGGCAAAAGGATCAAGGAACTCCAGTCCGAAGGCCATAAAATAGTCGTGGAACTTGTAAGCCGAACCCAGTGGGTCGATGGCTTTTACAAATCCCGAAAAGATGAATACGGTTCCGACAATGATGCGCGATATGACCTTAAGGATCTTCATATCATAGAAGTTTCCGTGACTTGATTATATCAATGATAATATTAAAGATACGGGCCGGAGGGAGTATTGATTTGTCCGGAGCGCTGCAGTCGACGACTGCAAGCCTTTTGTCTGCAGCTGCTATCCTTAGGTATATTTCCCTCACCCTCTTCTGGAAGGCAAGGTTTTCCTCATGGATATCCCTTGTTCCGTTGAGGTAGCTCCTGTCGGCACCTTCGCGCAGCGAGGTCAGCTTCTGCTCGGTGAAGGAAAATGGTACGTCGAGGAAGAGATTGAGATCGGGACGAGGGATTGCGAAATGCTCAAACTCAAGGGCAAGAATCCATTTCATAAGTCTGTCCTGAACAGAAGTCTCCCTCAGTTTTGCACACTGATAAGCTATGTTTGAATAGGTGTACCTGTCGAGAAGAACGATTTTCCCACTGTCGAGCCATCCTTTGATAAGATCTGCAGAATCCTTCCTGTCGCCGGCGTAGAGCATAGCCACGAGAAAGGGATCCACTTTATCAAGCTCTCCGAACTCGCCTCTGAGGAAACGTGCAATCAGCTCCCCGAAATATGGCGTTTCGGTCCTGGGAAAATGAAGATATTCACAATTATATCCTTTACCTGTAAAATATTCTTTAAGCAGCTTTATCTGTGTCGATTTGCCTGAACCATCAACACCTTCAATCACAAATAACTTCATCCAGGTTAAATTTTTTTATTGTCAGCCTAAAAAGTCCGGTATTCATCACGGATCCGCAGAATGATCGGCAGAACCCGCCACGAAGGTTTTCAGGGCACAGTGTCCGTGAAACCCGTTAACCTCATGGAGTACAAATCTAATAAGGATCGGTTAAAGTAGAAAGCTTATATCGTATTAATTAAAGCTAAAGCTTTGATGGTTCATATTTCATTTTGCCGGAAAGGCATTACTCGCATAATATTTGTTATTTTCGGAAGTCAAAACTGAGGAACATGTTACCGGGCAAGAAACTATCACTTAATATCAGGGGGCATCTGCTTGATCTCTCCCGTCCCAGGGTGATGGGAATTGTTAACGTCACGCCCGACTCCTTTTATCCCGGAAGCAGATCCTTTACCGATGCGGAAATTGTGACGGCGGCCCGCAGGGCGCTTGAAGAAGGTGCCGATATCATTGATGTAGGAGGGTATTCTTCCAGACCCGGGGCAGTGGATATTGATACCGGCGAGGAAACAGCAAGGGTTAAGAGGGCTGTCGGGCTTATCTCGGTGGAGTTCCCTGAAGCCGTTATCTCTGTTGATACCTTCAGATCGGTGGTAGCTGCAGAGGCTATTGCCTGCGGGGCCCATATTATCAATGATATATCGGGGGGTGAGGCTGATGCCGGGATGTTCGGCCTGGTCAGTGAAGTGAATGTGCCCTATATCATGATGCATATGCAGGGAAATCCGAAGACCATGCAGCAGAATCCGGTATACAATGATGTGGTAGCCGACATACTTACATGGTTTAGTTCAAGAATACAAAGACTTCATGAAAAGGGAGTTAAGGATATCATCCTGGATCCTGGTTTCGGATTTGGAAAGACCAGCGGTCAGAACTTCGACATGCTGCGCAGGCTCAGTGATTTTTCCATCGCGGGTCTGCCTGTACTTGCAGGACTATCGCGAAAATCGATGATATGGAAGACACTTGCGACTGATCCGGCAGGAGCGCTTAACGGAACCACGGTTCTTAATACCATCGCCCTCTGCAATGGGGCAGATATTATCAGGGTTCATGACGTAAAGGAGGCGGTTGAAGCAGTGAAACTCTTTCTTAAAACAAAGACCTTAACTAATGATATCAGTTAGTTACAGCCGGTTGTTTTTTCTTTTCCCTTAATATGTTGCGTGATCGCGCTGAAATGTGAAGATGTTTTCATATTTTTAAGGCATATTCCTTGTCTTGATTATGTTGTTTCAACTATCTGTAATAGATATAATTGATATTGTTCTTGTGGCGGTGATCCTTTTTCAGTTGTACAAGCTGATAAGGGGAACGGCAGCATTAAGCATCTTCATTGGGATTTTTCTTATATACATGTTCTGGCTCGTTGTCAAGGCGCTCAACATGGAGCTTATAAGTGCCCTTTTCGGACAGGTGATAGGAGTCGGCGTCATTGCCATAATAATAGTTTTTCAACAGGAAGTAAGACGTTTTCTTCTTGTCATTGGCAACCGCTACATTAACAGGAGCAGGTTTCCCTTCCCGAGGTTCTTTTCCTCTGTTGAAGAGACAAAAGGAAGTCCCAGGGAAGCTGAAGAGATTGTGAGGGCCGTCGAATCGATGGCTTCAAAAAAGATTGGGGCGCTGATAGTGATTGCCAGGAAAAGCAGCCTTGATATTTATTCGGAAGGAGGAGAGATCCTCAATGCTGTAATCAGTTCGGGACTCATCGAGACTATCTTCTTCAAGAACTCTCCTCTTCACGACGGTGCGGTACTGATAGAGGACGGGAAGATTTTTGCTGCCAGAGTGCCACTGCCAGTTACCGACAGCGTTAATCTTCCGGCCAGGTTTGGGATGCGTCACCGGGCTGCAATTGGCATATCAGAACATACTGATGCACTTGTTGTGGTTGTCTCAGAGGAGACCGGCAATGTAACCATTGTGGATTCCGGTGTGCCCAGGGAAAAAATCACGCCCAACGAACTAAGGACAATTCTTCAGAAGGAAAGACTGTAGTGAAGGGCTTGTGACGATTTCTTCCTTATGGCAAGGGGCCCCAGGGCCGGCAAATTGTCATTACTTCAATATGTTCCGGAACGATTATTAATACTACGAAATATTGTTATTTTGAATCTTTGCATATACTGACATAATAATTGATTACTGATGGATAATACCGGACTTAATGGCAAGAAGGTTCTTCTGACAGGGGGTACTTCGGGTCTGGGATCAGAACTTGTAAGGAAACTCCTTGGGAGGGGTTGTTATGTCGTTGCAACAGGCAGGCGAACAGGTGATTTCACTCATGACAACCTGAGGTATGTCGTTGTTGACTTCTGCGATCTCCGCTCAGTTGCCACAACTGTTGAAAAGGTCGTTGAGGAAGAGGGCGGTTTCGATATTGTCATTAATAATGCAGGTGTGCTGAGTCCTCCCGGGTTTATTAAGACGGTTGACGGATTTGAATATTCATTCCAGGTGAATTTTCTTGCGCATCTTCTTTTAAATGAGATTGTTTTAAGCAAGACGGATTTTCATCGGGATATTCTGATAGTTGCCGTGACTTCTCCCGTTTACAGGATAGTAAGCAGGGATCTGATAGTGATGACTGAAAGGGATGTGTATAAGCCTTTCAGGGCTTATTCGCTGTCGAAGCTCTACATGGCCCTCATGTGTCAGCATCTGCCGGAGCGCTTCAGAAGCAGGAAACTTATCTGTATAGGTTTCGATCCCGGAGTATTCAGCTCGGGTATCTACAGGATGCAGAATGCTTTTTTCAGGTTTTTATATCATGTTGCGGCTCCGTTTATGAAAAAGCCTGGCTTGCTTGCCGGATGTCTGACGGAAATGATTGAAAACAACTCTGTACAATCCGGGAATATATATGACTGCAGGCAGAAGGAAAGGAGAATACCCGATGTGGAGTACACTGTCAGGGATCTTTTCTGGAAGGATTGTTACAACAGGCTTGTTGAATTTTCGGACAGTCACTGATTCAAGATCCTGCCATGTCGGGGATTTTTATTATTTTAGCCTGCTTATCCAACATGGATGCTTAAAAAAGTATATTATTAAACAAGATAAAAATGAAAAGATTATCAGTAAAAATCATTGTAATGGCTACACTTATTGGTTTCTCGGCTTGTTCAGGCAACAACGATCCTTCCTCGTGGGATGTAAAACAGATTAACACATGGATTGAGAAGGGGGAATGGCTCAATGGCTGGCAGGCAAAGCCCGATGCAACACTCAACAGCAAGGCATTTGTTGATTCATACTTTAAAAACAGGGAACGCTGGGACAAAGCTTTTACTTTCATGAAAGAGAATGATCCTGCTGGTCTTGAGCTAAGAAGATACGATATCGACGGGGACAATGTATATGCTCTTGTAAGTGAATACTATACAAAGAAGGAAGAAAATGCCAGGTATGAAGCTCACAGGAAATATATTGATGTTCAATATGTTGCAAGTGGAAAGGAACTGATAGGCATCACACCCCTGGCCCTCAAACAAGAGGTTCTCGAACCCTACGATGAAGCAAAAGATATAGAATTCATGACAGTCAGCCAGGGAGTCAATTACCCGGCTGCTCCCGGCGGGTTTTTCATATTTTTTCCTGAAGACCTGCACAGACCTGGTATGAGAAGCGGTGACAGCACCCTGGTCAGGAAAGTCGTTCTCAAGATAAAAATCGACTGATCAGGCAGAGTGCAAAAGTCTGTACCGGATTTTTTTATTATCCTGCGAACATTATTTCCCTTTGCAGGTTATTATTCTATTAACGTCTGTAGATGACAACACTGTACGACCTCATTGAAGGGGAAGAGGCTGTAATTCTGAAGATCAAGGGAAGAGGTCAGTTTCGTCACCGGCTGCTTGAAATGGGATTTGTTCCCGGGAAAACGGTCAGGGTGATAAAAAAAGCACCACTTCGTGATCCCGTGGAATACTTCGTAATGGGCTATCATGTGTCATTACGTAACAGTGAAGCCCAGCTCATTGAGGTAAGCCGTTCTGCAGGGCGGGATGATGCATCAAGGTCGAACGGGGTGCTGATCACGGAGGATGAGAATGGTTCGTGGATCGATAAAACCAAGACTATCCAGGTAGCACTTGTTGGAAATCCCAATTCAGGGAAGACAACATTTTTTAACTATGCTTCGGGGTCGAGGGAGAAAGTGGGTAATTATGCCGGTGTGACGGTTGATTCAAAAGAAGCAGTATATAAGCAATCGGGTTACACTTTTACGCTGGTCGATCTGCCCGGTACCTATTCACTGAAAAGCTATTCTCCCGAAGAGATCTATGTAAGGAATTATATCTTCGACACGAAGCCTGATATTGTCCTGAATATAGTTGATTCATCAAATCTTGAAAGGAACCTTTACCTTACAACCCAGCTTATTGACATGGGTGTTCAGATGATAGTTGCCCTGAACATGTTCGATGAGCTCGGGAGGAAAGGAGATCAGCTCGACTACAGATCGCTTGGCAACCTCCTGGGTGTTCCCTTTATTCCTACAGTAAGCTCGAAAGGGAAGGGAATTACAGAACTGTTTGACAAGATTATAGAGGTCTATGAAAACAGGGAGCCAATGGTCAGGCATGTGCATATCAACTACGGGCACGAGATTGAGAACTCCATCTGTGTTCTTCAGTCTGTAATCAAGATTGAGGAAAACATGCCATTTACCAACCTTGTGTCGGCAAGATACCTTTCGATAGAGCTGCTCGAAAATGACCCTGAGTTTACGAAATCCATATCGCGCTGCGTTAATCCGGACGAGATTATACGTACTGCATCCAAAGAATTGGCGAGGCTTGGGAAACTCTATCCCGAGCCTGTTGAGTCGGTCATAACCGATCTCAGGTACGGGTTTATTTCGGGTGCTCTCAAGGAAACCCTTAAGCTGAGCAGGACTCATAAGCCACGAAAGACACAGATTATTGATGACTATCTGACAAACAAATACCTGGGTTTGCCGTTGTTTGCCGGTTTCATGTGGCTGATCTTTTATACCACCTTCAAGCTTGGCGGATATCCAAAGCACTGGCTTGAGCTTGGAGTATGGAAATTTTCTGAGATGATCATGACTTCGATGTCCCCGGGAATATTCCGCGATTTTATTGTCGACGGAATAATAGGGGGAGTCGGGGGAGTGCTTGTGTTCCTTCCCAACATACTTATCCTCTTTATGTTCATAGCTTTTATGGAGGATACGGGATATATGGCCAGGGCGGTATTCCTGATGGACAAGCTCATGCATAAGATAGGACTGCATGGCAAATCGTTCATTCCCCTGTTCATGGGGTTTGGATGTAATGTTCCTGCCATCATGGCAACAAGGATCATCGAGAGCCGGAGGGACAGGCTGATCACCATGCTGATCACTCCTTTCATGTCGTGCAGTGCCCGCCTGCCTGTTTATATACTGTTTATCACAGCGTTTTTCCCTGATAACCAGGGCTCGGTACTCTTTCTGCTCTATGCACTTGGAACCTTTTTCGCCATAGCATCCGCTTTTCTGCTGAAGAAAGTCTTTTTCAGGACTGAGGAGATACCTTTTGTGATGGAGTTGCCTCCATACCGGCTGCCTACATCAAGGAGTATCATCATGCATGTATGGTTCAGGATCGGTCTTTACCTGAGGAAGATAGGGGGAGTGGTACTTTTGGCGTCGGTTATTATCTGGGTACTTGGTTATTTTCCACGTAATGTAAACTATTCGAGGGATTATGACAGTGAACTTGCCGGGGTAGAACAGAAATATTCGGATCAGGCTTTCAGTCATCTGAGTACCGGGCAGGTCGATGCCATGCGAAATGAAGAAATCCGCATGATAGAGATGAGCCGGAAAAATGAAAAGCAGTCGGCTTCGTATATCGGAATGATAGGGCATGCCTTGCAGCCGGTTATGGAACCACTGGGCTTTGACTGGAAGCTCAGCGTCAGCATACTTACGGGGATTGCAGCAAAGGAGGTCGTTGTGAGCACACTGGGGGTTCTGTACCACAGTGATGACAAGCTGCCTCATAGCTCTCTTGTTGACAAGATCCGTACCCAGACGGGGAATGACGGGAAACCCTTTTTTACACCTCTTCTGGCCTTCTCCTTTATGCTGTTCATTCTCACTTATTTCCCCTGTATAGGCGTGGTGGCGGCCATAAAAAGGGAATCGGGAAACTGGAAATGGTCAGCGTTTACTGTTGTTTATACAACTGCTGTGGCCTGGCTTGTATCGTTTACGGTTTACCAGACCGGCCTGCTGATAGCAGGATAGTACAGGAAAACGAGTAAGAACACTGCCTGTTGCGGTAGAGAAGAATCCACAAAAGTCATTTCTGTTAGGTAAAGACAATTAAGTTGGCTATATTTGTCTTGGGCTGTATTTTTTGTGGAAAGCATTAAAAATAAGAATATTAAATTAAAACACTATGAGCCGGATTATTATCAGCAAACTTGACTACCTGAGGATAAAGAAGTGTATCACCGATGCCAGGACAGATAAGACAATTAATGCAGTTGAGGCGGAAAAACTTATGAATGAACTTGAGAATGCAACCGTTGTGGATCCGAAGAAGATACCTTCAGATGTAGTAACAATGAATTCTGTGGTTAAGGTAAGGTTCCAGCATACTGATAAGGTTACCGAGTTTAAAATCGTGTATCCCGACCAGGCAAATGTGAAAGAGAATCGTATATCAATCTTTTCACCTGTGGCAACTGCCCTTATAGGCTACAAGGTCGGTGACGAGATAGAATGGATTGTACCAGCCGGGCTGACCAGGATAAGGGTAGAGGAAATTATTTACCAACCTGAGGCTGCAGGTGATTTTGACCTGTAGGGCCATGACAAATATATGCCGGTATTCTTTGTAATTGAAAAATAAGTAATATTTTTGCGCTGCCTTGTTAATCCGGTTGATCCGGCTTAATGAAGCGGGGTGTAGCGCAGTCCGGTTAGCGCATCTGGTTTGGGACCAGAGGGTCGCAGGTTCGAATCCCGCCACCCCGACAAATGCAACTGATAATCAATCAGTTGCATTTTTGTTTCCCGGCTGTTTCCCAATATTTGTGTTTACTTTAAATATATCGCATTGTTAGACAAAATTTAAATCAATTAAAAATATTGTATACTATGATCATAAATCAAATTTTCTTTACTATGATGTTTCCTTTCGAAAAAGGAACCGCAGTCAACCTTTTTAACTTTATAAATAAGCTTTATGAAAACACTTCTTTCATGATCACTACCAATAAAGCCCCAAAGCAATGGGCTCAAATGCTCGGTGATGAAGTGCTGGCTTCCGCATGTTTGACGGATTGCCTTTCAGATGTGAAGTACACTTTTGTTGGAGATAGATCACTATGATTAAGAAAACAGGAATCAGAGTGGTCGAGCTCCTTGTATCTATTCCATTTATTTACTCTAAATTTGCACAAAAAATCCACTAATTTACTCTTTTTAAGGAGACGCATTTTGTACAAATCATCCTATATAAAATCGTTGTAAACGATATAATTACTTTCATGAATCAATCAACTATTTTTTCAGATAATATCATAAGATAATTATCCTGGGTTATTATGGAGACCACCAAGATAGCTATGCTTATTAGAAGTAGAAAAAAATTGAAAAATGTGAAAAAATATTCTTTAAATATTGTTTGTGTAAGCTGAAATGATGTTTTTTCTTGACAAAGACCGAAACCTTCAATGGAAATCCAGAAGAAAAGAAAAAAGAGAAGAACAATAAGACCAGATCCAGTAGCTGGAATTATTACCAGTAAAGAATTAGCAATCAACATAATAATAACAATTAATATTCCTACGATTATTTCCAATAGGCTCGAAAAACTTGGTTTCAAATCTATAAATGTATAAATCAATCCAAAATTTATATTAAAAAGGATCACTAGGTAAAACATTAGGATAAGGTTCCATCCTAATTTATTCACAATTTCTTTTAATTTCATAATCTTACGCAGCTACATAAACATTCTTTTCTGAACTGGAATACGAATCATAGATATGTTGGTAAATAGCACAAGTTTTTTGCTCAAACAAATCTGGTGTGTACGCCCGGGGTAGCCCCTGATCCAGAAGTTTTTCAATGGTAACTTTTACCTCTGCCCGTGACTGCTGACGCTTGCGCCAGTCAAGTACCAATTTCCCAGCTTTGAGTGTTGCTAATAATTCCTTCGCTACTGCTTTTACCTTCAAGCGTTCATCTCTGCTGAGTTGAATCTTAGGTTTAGTAAGTAAATCAAACAAAGCAAGTTCTTCTTCATTCAGGTTTTCACCAATCGCCCTTTGTTCTTCCTGATTGAGACTCTTTGCAAAAGCTGTCAGCTGCTTGAAAAACTCTTCCACATTAAGACTGCCGGCATTGTATGCCTCAATCATCTTCTGAAATTTATCCAAAAAATCCATTCTGGTGCGATTGCGCCGGACCATGGTCCTAAGTTTTTGAGAAATGGACCCTTTTAGTTTTTCATTAATTGTTCTTTTTCTGCCACTTGTGAACTTTTTCTCGAGAGTCTCAAAATCAACTTTACTCAGGTCAATTAGATTTTCTCCAATTGGTCCTGGAGGGTCTTCATGAATGATATATCCTTCGGCAGAAATTGAATCGTCAAGTAATCCCTCAACCTGTTTCATTATTTCTGAGATATCAGCCTGAGGTGTGAGCGATTGAATCTCTTTGGCTATAACGGAAATCGGGACGGATTCAGAGGCAAATTCCCTGGCATTAGGATCAGGCAGTACAGCCTTATAGAGATTCTGAACAGTTTGTGCAAGATTTAAGTATCGGCGCTTGGTTTCATCATTACCAACAAGTATATCAACTGCATCGCCTATCAGTTTAACGCGGTTAAATCCTTCAGATAAGCAGATACGCTCAAGAATAATATTTCTTTCCTTTAAGAACTCACGTGTTTCTTTCAAGGCTTCTCTCAGTGCAAGTACAAGGGTTGACTTATCTTCTACTGGCTTATCTCCGCCCTTGCCGGCACCATAGATTGACAGGGCTTTCTCAAGATTACGGAATACGCCCACATAATCCACTATCAGACCGTTGACCTTACCGCTGTATACTCTGTTAGCCCTTGCTATTGTCTGCATTAGGGTGTGATTACGCATTGGCTTATCCAGATAGAGTGTTGAACAACTGGGAACATCAAAACCGGTCATCCACATGGCGCAAACAAATACAAGCCTGAACGGATCATCCGGATTCTTAAATTTCGTTTCCAGGTCTTCCTCCACCATTCGCTTGCGATGGGGACGAATGTCAAGACCTTTTTCATATAGATCTGCTAATTCGTTTTGCCCTTGTGAGACCACTACAGCCATATCTGTTTCCCTAATATATGCTATCAGTCCCTCGATTTCTTTTCTCTTGCTGGTATCATGTTCGTCAATAAGTTCAGTCTCCAGAGATGCCATTTTTACCTTCCAAAATAGCTTGACCTTGTCGTGCATCCTGATTGCTGTAGCCTTGTCAATGCAAATAACCATTGCTTTACCCTGAAAGCCTCTTCCAATGAAATGAGATACAAGATCCTTTGCTATTGCATTCAAGCGGTCATCTCTTGTAATAAGATGGTATTCCCGTGCAAATTCACGCTCCAGTTTCTTTTCCTGCGCCTCATCCAGTTCCGCATCCTCTAGCAGTCTATCCATATCCTCGTTCAGATTCTCGTTGGTAAGCTGCAGTTCCGGAATACGGTTTTCATAATAAAGAGGAACCGTTGCCCCGTCTGTTACCGATTGCCGGAAATCATAAACACTGATGTAATCTCCAAAAACATGCCGGGTCTTTTCCTCACCGACGATCAGAGGTGTTCCTGTAAATGCAAGAAAAGCTGCATTTGGCAGTGCAGTACGCATATTCATCGCCAGGGTGTCATACTGGCTTCTGTGCGCCTCATCAGTTATTACGATGATGTCCGAACGCTCGGATAGTACCGGATGAGTTTCTCCTTGCTCAGTTCTGAATTTATGTATCAGGGTGAAAACATAACGATGGTCCTCCATAAGCAATTGACGTAAGTGCCGGCTGCTTTCAGCCTGGGCATGGTCTTCCGTTACAACACCTGCTGAAGTAAAATTAGTGTAGATTTGACCATCCAGTTCCTGCCTGTCGGTGACTATTACAAAGGTCCAGTTACCGGGAATTTTACGAAGTACCTTCTGAGCAAAGAATATCATTGATACACTCTTTCCGCTGCCCTGGGTGTGCCAGAACACTCCAAGCTTCCCCTGCCGTTCCTTGATATTCTGAAGTGCAAGAATGGCATTATTAACACCAAGGTACTGATGATTCTTTCCAACCAGTTTAATCAGCCCACCGGTCACTTCCTGGAACAGAGTAAAGTTCTCAACCAGGTCAAGCAGGCGTGATGGTTCACACACGCCGCGAATCATTGTTTCGAGTGAGATCTTACCTTTTTCCTCCTCACTGCCAATTTTTTTCCACTCATTGAAATGCTCCCATCCGGCGCTGACGCTTCCGATACGGCTCTGACTTCCGTTCGAAACAATTATAAA
>CAZBQM010000007.1:0-49642 GCA_964494045.1 uncultured Rikenellaceae bacterium | reverse complement strand
TCAGGACTTTAACTTTAAAGGAATTAAAGCAATAGTCAGGGTAGATTTCAATGTACCTCTTGACAAGAAAACCCTTGTTGTGACTGACGATACACGGATCAGGGGTGCACTGCCGACAATAAAGAAGATCCTTGGCGATGGTGGTTCGGTTATCCTTATGTCGCATCTCGGAAGGCCGCAGGGTCGTATGGATAAATATTCCCTCAAGCCTGTAATTCCGGTTCTTGAAAAGTATCTTGGACTGAATATTCTTTTCTCCGACGATTGCCTGGGCGAAACAGCCGAAAAAATCACGGCTGCCTTGAAACCCGGAGAGGTTCTTTTGCTTGAAAATGTCAGGTTTTATCCTGAAGAGGAAGGAAAACCGATCCTTCCCGAAGATGCCACCGATGAAGAAAAGAAAGCTGCAAAAGCCGAACTGAAGGTTAAGCAGAAAGAGATGGCCGCTAAACTGGCTTCATATGCCGATGTATATGTGAATGATGCTTTCGGAACAGCCCACAGGGCTCATGGTTCAACAGCCGTGGTGGCCGGATTCTTCCCGAAAGACAAGATAATGTTCGGCTTCCTGATCAACAGCGAGCTGGCAGCAATGGACAGGGTACTCAACAATTCGCAGCGTCCCTTTACAGCAATCATGGGAGGAGCAAAGGTATCCGACAAGATCATGCTTATTGAAAACCTTCTTAACAGAGTCGATAACCTGATAATAGGAGGCGGTATGACCTATACTTTTATCAAGGCACAGGGTGGAAAAATAGGTAAGTCACTCTGCGAGGAGGACAAACTCGACCTTGCCCGGACGATCATCGAAAAAGCAAAGGAGAAGAATGTGAAACTTTATCTGCCTGTCGATAGTCTCAACGGCGACAAGTTTGACAATGAGGCCAACATAAAGGTTACTGCCGTTGATGCTGTTGATGACGGATGGATGGGACTCGACCTTGGAGAGAAATCCATAGCTCTCTTTTCAGATGTCATATCCAAATCAAAAACCATCCTCTGGAATGGTCCGATGGGTGTGTTCGAGATGGAGAAGTTCTCAAAAGGTACATCCGCAGTTGCCAAAGCCATTGCCGATGCAACCAGCAAGGGTGCTTACAGCCTTATCGGGGGCGGCGACTCAGTAGCAGCCATCAACAAAAACAAGCTTGCCGACAAGGTCAGCTACGTTTCAACGGGTGGAGGTGCAATGCTTGAGTACATGGAAGGAAAGAAACTTCCGGGGATAACTGCCATCAGAGGCGAATAATTACCGGTTACGGAAATGCTATAAGGCTGTACCAACGGTTGAAGACTGACCTTCTTCCGGCGGTACGGCCTCTTTTTTAACAATCTCATAAACAGAGTGGTAAATTTGAATTATCTTTGTACCTGCTATGAAAATAAAAACATTTATACCACTGGTCCTCGTTCTTCTTCTTATGGTACCAGAGGGTTGTGAGAAGGAAAAATCGATTCCTGTATCAGGCACTGCCACAATCGACAGTAAACTTACCTTTAACAATGACCTGCAGACATATGTGGGATACGGTTTTCTTTTCTCAAAGGCAAAGCTGGTCTCAACACCAGGTGCCGTCAATCCTGATATAACGATCTATACCGATGGAAGCTCTGTCTCTCTCATGTCGGCCAATTACCTTGATTCCTTCTCTCTTGAAGGTTCTTATGGTGATGCCGCTTCAGCGGGTGATGCATTCAACAGACTGACAACAGTGAATCCGGCGCTGATGACATGGACCGGGCTGGCATCGCCTCTGGCCGAAGGACAGGTCTGGGTCTACAGAACTGACCAGGAACAGTATGCCAAAATAAGGATCATTAAACTGACTACCGGTACCTACGAGAGCCATGAATATGTAGCATGTAACTTCGAATGGGCATTTCAGGGTGACGGATCAACAAATTTCCCGGCCCGATGAATGCCGGCATGATCAGCAGGATCTTCAACATAAAAAGCGCAGGGGAGTTCACGGAGATTGCCCTTGAAGTCTTCCGTTACCAGGCATCAGCCAATCCGGTCTACAGGGAGTTTATAGAATGCCTGGCGGTCGATCCGCTCAGGGTTGAGAATCTGACACAGATTCCCTTCCTGCCTGTCGGTATGTTCAGAAACCACAGGGTGATAAGCGGCAGGAGGGAAGCAGTACTGTGTTTTGAAAGCAGCGGAACGACCGGGCAGGCAGTAAGCCGTCATTATGTTTGCGACAGCAGTGTCTATGAGGAAAGTTTTCTCAGGGGATTCAGGCATTTCTATGGTGATCCTTCCGGCTATCTTATCACTGCCCTTCTGCCTTCCTATACAGAAAGGAAGAACTCATCGCTTGTATATATGATGAATGGTCTGATGCACCTGAGCAATGACAGGCGCAGCGGATTCTACAGGGATAATACAAGGGAGTTGCTTGCCTGCCTTGCAGATGCAAGGGCAGAGGGTAAAAAATCAATGCTGGTTGGAGTCAGCTTTGCCCTGCTCGATCTGGCCGGGGAAAAGGAGACTGATCTTTCGGGGACAGTTGTAATAGAGACCGGTGGGATGAAGGGAAGACGTAAGGAAATAACCCGCTGTGAGTTGCATGAGATCCTGATGCAGAGATTCAATCTTCCGTCGGTTCATTCGGAATACGGCATGACAGAGCTTCTCAGTCAGGCCTGGTCAAAAGGGAATGGCGTCTTCAACACCCCTCCATGGTTGAAAATAATGATAAGGGATCCGCATGATCCTCTTTCAATACTTAATGAACCAGGCAGGACAGGAGGTATTAATATTATTGACCTGGCAAATATTCACTCGTGTTCTTTTCTTTCAACGGGTGACCTGGGCAGGATTAACAGCGATGGTAGCTTCGAGGTCTCGGGACGATTTGACGAAAGTGATATCAGGGGATGTAACCTCCTGGCTGTCAATAACGTGATCTGACGCCTCCCGATAAAATCTTTGGGAAATAGTTCAGTTCCGGGAAAGCCGGCCGGGGATGTCAGATCCCCAGCTTATCCCTTATCTCACGTGGTATCCCGTCCTTGTGGACCATGATAGAGATGGTTTTTGCCCTGACATAGCTCTCCGACATGTACCAGTATCCATTATAGGCCATTTCATCAGTGCCCCATGAGTTTTTTGTTATGTAATACATGTTCCCGTTCTGGTCCCTGGCTATGCCTGTCAGGTGCATAAGGTGGTCGTCGGTGGTTGTGAAGTTCTCATAACCGGCCTGTCTGATCTCCTGGGTCACATTTACTTCAGGCACAGGTCCTGCAAAACTGTAGGGATCGTTTGCCTGGGGGCCCTTAACTTCACTGTTGTTGGCAGGGCGGTTTTCAGACGATATATTGAGGGGGTTGATTGCTATACTTTTCTGGCGTGAGAACCCTCTTTCGCTTACATCTCCGTCCCAGTTCACAGTGTAGCCGTTGCTGAATGAATAGTCCATAATGTCGATCAGATCTTCAAGCGGGACATTGTAGTATCTCTCATGGGCCCAGTTATCAGGCACCTCCAGGAGCCCGCGTGAATAGAACGGGATATGACTGAAGGATGTGATTTCAACATAATCTTCAGGATCAATGCCAAGAGATGATGTAAAGGAGGCCGG
Organism: uncultured Rikenellaceae bacterium; assembly: GCA_964494045.1. Lineage (GTDB taxonomy): Bacteria > Bacteroidota > Bacteroidia > Bacteroidales > VadinHA17 > LD21. The sequence goes on along the minus strand of CAZBQM010000007.1, from coordinate 46,049 downwards.
AGTATAGGAGACGCCATTATAGGTGAAGGTCTGCGGCACCTCCCCGAGATATGAATCGAGAATTCCGTTGACAATCTCATGATATTCATCACTTTCCTTTTTCTTCTGAACTGCTACTCCGGCAACCGAACTCAGATATGACTGCAGTTCACTGTGGTTGTGTGACTTTGATCCGTAATTAAGTCCGGGGTAGACTTCTTCAGGGACTATTCCTTTCTCAGTGAAGACCCTGATGAAATCGTGGGCAAGACTGCCATCTCCGAGGTTCCCATTGCCGTTTCTCAGATAATTGTCGCGTAACTTGTTAAGATAGTTATTCCTTACTATGTACATCTCCGACAGATCAAATTCACCTTTACCTGTACGTAGAAGTTCTGACTCAATAAATGAGGCGGTGGCAAAACACCAGCATGTCCCGGTGCGGGCCTGATCCTTTACTGATGTGGCTTTCAGATCAATAATCGTGGTGAATACATATCCTTCAACCGGCCGGGTGGCAGATGTATTGTCTTTTTTCCTTATTTGGGCTGATAGTGATCCACTAATAAGAAGCAAGATCAGCAGTGTCCTGAGTAGTTTCATTTCAGAAAATATTTGTTACTTAAAATATAGTTTGAGGTGATGGGTAAAATTATGTAATTGTTTTCAGTATTAGACGTCAGGAACCGCTAAAGGTTACTATCTCAGGGTAGGATAAAAAGCGTTTTCAATATGATCAAGTTCGGAGTTTTCGCCGTCGGTGATAACGGTAATGACATCAAACCTGCTTTCCTTTTCGATGTTATATTTTCTGAGGTAGGCTTCAGCGGCGTATATGACCGTTTTCTGCTTATCGATGTTTACAGCGCTTGCGGGAGGAGTGTAGAAGCTTTCATTACGGGTTTTGACCTCCACAAAAACAATATACTGGTCATTTTCAGCAACGATATCTATTTCTTTCCTGCCGTAGGTCCAGTTGCAATGACGGATCCGGTAGCCGGCTTTCCGGAGGTAAGCGTTGGCAAGTTCTTCTCCTTTGCGTCCAAGTGACTGGGATTCAGACATGGATAATAGTTTTAGTCAGGATGTTCAGATTTCTATCAGCTTATTTTTGATGGCGAAAAGAATCAGGCTGGCTGTATTTTTTGAGTTTGTCTTTCCAAGCAGGTTGGCTCTGTGTTTGTCGACTGTCCGTTTGCTTATGAAAAGTGTTTCGGCTATTTCCTGGTTCGAAAGGCCCTCGCATATCTTGAGAAGTATTTCTTTTTCCCTTTTTGACAGGTTGGCCGATTTGCTTTCACTTTCCCTGTGCTTGATTTTCTGGATGACATGGTAAAGAAGCTCCTGGGAGAAATAGCTTCCTCCTTTTTTCACAGTCATGATGGCCTCCCTTACTTCTGAGATGTCGGAGTCTTTCAGAAGAAATCCTTTTGCGCCTGCATCCACCATTTTGTAGTAGTATTCCTCCTCACCGTACATCGAGAGGGCTATGACGCTGATATCGGGGTTTAGTTTGACTCCTCTTCTCGTCGCCTCTATGCCGTCCATTTCGGGCATACTGATATCCATAAGAGCTATGTCAGCTTTGGTATTTTCAAGAACCTTAAGGTATTCTTCCCCGTTTGAGGCTTCGGCGACCACCTTAAAGTCGGGGAAAGCGTTGAGGAGTATCTTGAGCCCGTTTCGGAAAAGCTGATGGTCGTCAGCTATTATTATGTTTATATTTTCCATTTTCCTGTTAGCGGAAGAGTTATTCATTTGTCACTTTAATCAGTGCACTGGTCCCTTTGCCCGGAGTGCTCTCGAGGATGAACACCCCGTCAACGGACCTGACCCTGGTTTCAATATTTGAGAGACCCATTCCCGTCGGATCTTCTTTTTTCAGTCCTGAAGTATCAAAGCCACGGCCGTTATCACAAAACTGCAAGGTAACAAATTTTTCATGTTTGTTGAGTTCGATATCAATCTTTGAAGCCCCTGAATGCCGTATCGAGTTGTTGATGAGTTCGCATACTGCCCTGTAAATCACCACCTCCCTGTCGTTTTCCAGTCTTGTGTTCTCCATGTTCGATTTGAATTCGATGGTTATGGCTTTTGTCTGGTTGATTTTTGTAATGAAGGCGTTTATGGCGCTTGCAAGTCCGAAATTTGTGAGCACATGGGGGCTCAGGTTGTTTGAGATATCCTTGAGTGTGTTTATGGCTTCGTTTATCAGATGATTGGTGTTGTTCAGGATCACTATTCCCGAAGGGTCCTTTATTCTGTCATTCAGTGCCGACAACGACATCTTGACGGTCGACATCAGCGGACCCAGTCCGTCGTGAAGGTCCTTGGCAAACCGCTTTCTTTCATTTTCCTCGGTGTTGATAACTGCATTGAGGACTCTTCTTTCAGTCCGTGCCCTGTCAAGGTCGGCCCTTTTCAGGGAGTAGAAAAGTTCCCTTATAAGAACTACACCTACGATGATCATGAATGAGATAAGAACTCCTATCCATTCATCTATCATCTGCCATGTATATGACGGGGTTCCCCTGAAGAATTCGAAGAGCTGGATGATCTTCCTGACGGCCATAAAGACAAATGAGAGCGAGAGAAGTATCCACGACAGCCTGTACTTTGTCAGTTTCATGAACCTCAGGGCAATGGAAGCGGCAAAAATCTGAAGCACAATTGATATAATCAGGGCAACCAGTCTGACCATGGTACTATCGGATTAAAAGGTAAAAATATAAGTAATTTGCCAATATGCCTAATTATGAATATCCCCCATCCCTCATCGGTCATACTCCCTGTTGCTACTGTACGGAGGTGAATGAAAACGTTGCTTAGTGGCTTCATTTTTATGGGTTACTTTTCTTCTTTCTTTTTTTTACTCTATGAGGAGATTCTTCCCTTCGGTCGGAATGACAACTGCTGATAGGAGTACAGAGTGAAGGGGCAGTGTTGGCGGCTCTGCCGCCAACACTGCCCCTTCTCAAAAATTTAAGATACATTGTCATTCCGAACGGAACGCAGTGGAGTGAGGAATCTCCTTATCCACAAATTAAGATCTTGTGTCATCCCAAACATAACATAGTGGGGTGAGGAATCTCCTTATTCACATGCTTATGTAATTAAGAAGAGAGATCTGCCTCTTATAACATAAACCATCATTATTCGGGATAATAGTAAAAGGATTTATCAACCGTGAGGATGATCATTGCAACGATGATTCAATATTGTTATTTTTACAGAAACAATAAATGATCCACATTATGGGCTTAGTTTATGATGCCGGCATATTTATTTATAACACGCTGGCATTCCTCATTTCTCCATTTAATGGCAAAGCCCGCCTGTGGGTTAAAGGACGCAGGAACTGGTACCCGCAACTCCTGGAGGGCATCGACCGGGAAGCCCGTAATATATGGATTCATGCAGCATCGCTTGGTGAGTTTGAACAGGGGAGACCTGTGATTGAGAAGATAAGAAGTGAGATGCCGGATCACAGGATAATACTTACCTTTTTTTCACCTTCAGGCTACGAGATAAGAAAAAACTACAAGGGAGCCGATTATGTCTGCTATCTTCCGTCCGATACGCGCCGGAATGCAGTACGTTTTATTGAGGCTGTCAATCCGGTTTGCGTCATTTTCATTAAATATGAATTCTGGAACAACTATATTTCCCGGATCAGCCGGAGGAAAATACCACTTTACCTGATATCTGCCATCTTCAGACCCGATCAGCATTTCTTCAAATGGTACGGAGGGTTCTTCAGAACCATACTCAGGCGCTTCACCCATGTCTTTGTCCAGGACAGTGCCTCGGCCGATCTTCTGAAAGAACTTGGAATGAACAACGTTACGGTTGCCGGTGATACAAGGTTTGACAGGGTTGCCACCATTGCCGCATCGGCCAGGGATATAAGCGGGATAGAGCTGTTCCGGGGAAAGGAGAGGTTGTTCCTGGCCGGCAGCAGCTGGAAACAGGATGAAGAGATTATTGCCGCTTATATTAACAGCGATCCGTCCCGGATGAAATGGCTGTTTGCCCCTCATGAGACAGACAGGCCGAATATCGACCGGCTGGAGAAACTTTTCAGGACAAAAGTTGTAAGGCTGTCGGAGTTTAGCGAAAGCGACTCCGATGCCAGAGTCATGATAATCGACAGTATCGGACTGTTGAGCTCGGCATACAGATATGCCTATGTAGCGGCGATAGGCGGAGGATTCGGGAAGGGAATACATAATATACTGGAGGCTGCATGCTGGGGAATCCCGGTCATGTTCGGGCCAAACTATGAAAAATTCAGGGAGGCAGTTGATTTAATTAATCTGAACGGGGCAAAAACTTTCAAATCGTCAGAAGAATTTTCATCAATTCTTGAAGGATGGTTGTCAGATGATGCATTTTACTTGAAATCAGCTAAAACTTCCTCGCAGTATGTTAGTAAAAATACCGGGGCAACCGGCATAATCTTATCTGAAATCAGAAAAAAAGATATTATCTTTTAGCTGAAAAACTTTCTGTTTGGCAAAAAACAGCGTCAGGCCTGTTTTATGGATGATTTATATTGGACCTCCGGATATAATGGTGATCTGATTATGAAAAAATTCATGTTTCAAATACTTTAAGCAAGGAGTAGATTAATTACTAACATTAAATTTTAATTTATGGCAAAACTACTTACTCGGTTGTTATCAGTGATGTCATTTCTTCTTGTTACAGTGCTGATGTACGGGCAGGGATCGACGACATCATCAATGAGTGGCAGAATAGCTGACGGTCAGGGTGAACCCCTTGCCGGTGCCAGTATTCTTGCCGTTCATGTTCCTTCCGGTACTATTTACGGTGCCTCCGCAAATGCCCAGGGGATGTTTACTATCCAGGGTATGCGTCCTGGCGGGCCTTACAGGATTGAAGCCTCATTTATTGGCTTTTCAAAGAAGACCTTTACCGATGTAAACCTTCTGCTTGGTGAGAACTATGTGTTCAACACATCACTCACCGAGTCGAGTACCGAACTCAATGAGGTAATTGTTGTCGGGACAAAGCCATCGGCTTTCAACACTGAGAAGATGGGAGCCAGTTCAAACATAAACAAGCAGGATATGTTGCTTATCCCTTCGCTCAACAGGAACCTGGGTGATTACACACGGCTCTCACCTTATTCGACAGGCACAGGTTCGTACGTGGGCCGTGAGGCTTATAACACCAATGTTACTGTTGACGGGGCAAACTTCAACAATAACTTCGGCCTGTCGGGAAGCAATATGCCCGGTGTATCAGGAGAACCTATTTCCATGGAAGCCATTGAGGAGATCCAGGTTGCCGTGGCACCATTTGATGTCCGTCAGTCAAACTTCACCGGAGCAAGCGTCAATGCCATCACAAAGAGTGGTACCAATACCTTCAGGGGAACAGTTTACGGCTATTACCGCGACGAGAGTTTTAATGGCACCAAAATACGTGACAAGGAACTTAAGGTATCCGAGTCATCCAAAAAGGTATATGGATTTACACTGGGTGGTCCGATCCTGAAAAACAAACTCTTCTTCTTCATCGGTGCCGAGAAGGAAAACACCCTTACACCGGGTAATACTCTTCTTGCCATGGCTCCGGGACGTGATCCCCAGGATCCGAATGTGAACTCAAGGGTTACTACAGAAAACCTTGAAAACTTCTCGGACCTTCTTAAGGAAAAATTCGGCTATGAGACCGGACCATATGAAAACTGGGGGGGTGATAATGAATTCAACAATAAGTTCCTTGCAAAGATTGACTGGAACATCAGCAGGGATCATAAACTTACCGTCAGATATAACTATTCGGAAAGTGAGACTGTATCGCGGCCAAGCTCCAGCGGTGATGCAAAGCCGTCTCTCGCCTCCGGAAAGGGACGTCATGTAAGGCTTGGAGGTATGTCATATGAAAACTCGCAGTATTACACTTCAAACACCCTTAACTCAATTACTGCAGAGCTTAACAGCCGTTTCGGCCAGGTTGCCAACAAGTTCCTTGCAGCCTACACAATGTATGCCCAGCCAAGGAAGAGCACAAGCGATATCTTCCCTTTCATCGATATATTTGATGGCTCCTATACAGGTTATTCCAACCAGGGTAACGTGCTGATGAGTGCAGGTTATGAGTTATTCTCCTATAAGAACAATATGGATAATAACACTCTTATTTTTACAGATAACCTCACTTACCAGATCGACAAACATAACTTTACCTTCGGTCTCTCGTTCGAGCATGAGTATTTTGCCAACAGCTACCTGCGTCAGGGAACCTCCTACTACAGGTTCAAGGACCTCAATTCATTCGAGAGATATCTCAACGGCGATGGTGAAGGCCAGCCCTATAATACGGATTATCATCCTCTTAACTTCGCCTATACTTACCCTATCAACGGACTCACAAATCCTGAATCGGAACTTTCTTTCGGACAGTTTTCCGCATATCTCCAGGATGAGTACAGCGTGTTGGAAAACCTTAAGGTGACAGGTGGTCTGCGTATTGACCTCCCCATGTATTTTGACGGAGCAGTCGATAATCCTGCACTCCACGAGTATTCATTCAGGGACGGGGAAAAGGTTGACCTTTCGACCTGGCCCGATACAAAGGTACTCTGGTCGCCAAGACTCGGTTTCTCGTGGGATGTTTTTGGCGACAAATCACTTAAGGTAAGGGGTGGTACCGGCATATTTACAGGAAGGATCCCCTTCGTGTGGTTTACCAACCAGCCTTCAAACAGCGGTATGCTTCAGTATCAGCTTGTGCTTAACAATACAAAGGATCCTTCTTCGACAAATAACAAGCTTGCAAGGATCCCTTTTTATGCCGATCCTACTCAGCTTCTTGATGATGAGTCCATTGCAGATATCTTCCCGCAGGCTAACCCCGCCGGTGGCCGTATCGCGGCAATCGACAAGGATTTCAGACTTCCCCAGGTATGGCGTACAAGCATCGGGGTCGACATCAAGCTTCCCCTCGACATGATGCTGACTGTTGAAGGAGTATACACCAACGACATTAACTCGATCTTCTTCGACAATATAAACTTCGCTGAAGCAGCTTCCACTATTGTTGAAGGCCCGTTTGAAAGACCTTATATGTCGAATTATTCAACAAGGTATCTTACGTCTCCATATACTGATGTTGTCATTATGCGGAACACCAACCTGGGACAGGGCTACTCTGTATCAGTTAACCTCGATCTGCCAAGAATCTACGGCTTCAGCGGAATGCTGGCCTACTCAACCAGCTGGGGCGAAGAGGTGACGGGTAAATCAGGGTCCGACCCTTTCTCAGCATGGCAGTACAGACAGATACTCAGATCTCTCAATACTGAGGAAACAGGGCTCACCCTTAATAATACTCCTCACAGGGTGGTTGCCAACATCAACTACTCCATCGAGTATGCAAAGCACTTCCGTTCATCCCTGTCGTTCTTCTATAACGGCTACCAGGGGAATGCCTATTCATATATTTACGACGGAGACGCAAACTCCGATGGTACAAAGGGACATGAACTGATGTATATACCTGCTAATTATGACGACTTCATCTGGGCAAGCTCCGAAGATCTTGGTGCATATATCCAGTTTGCCCAGCAGGATCCGTATCTGAAAAAACACAAAGGAGAATACATGGTCAGAAACGGTGCCTACACTCCCTGGAACGGCAGGATCGACATGAGGTTCATGCAGGAGTTCAGGGTGAATGCAGGCAAGCAGGTGAACACACTTCAGTTCACAGTTGACGTTATCAACTTTGCCAACCTTCTTAATCCGAGTTGGGGACTTAACCAGAACGTTGTGACAACATCGCCCCTGATAGTCAACGGCCGTGACGAAGCTACAGGTAAACTAAAGGTCAGCATGACGAAGATCGGTGGTAAATATGTCCAGCACTCTTTCCAGGATCCGACCTCCGTTGCCGGTACCTGGGGAATCCAGCTGGGTCTTAAATACCTCTTCAACTGATACTATTCCATTACTCACAAGGGTGCCCCATTCAGGGCACCTTTTTTTTATACCAGCCTCCATGAAGAATACCTTATGATATACTTTATAATATAAACCTCCTGAAAATTACCGGTTTTGTAACGTAAAGATAATGAGTCATATAAAGCTATGATTCCTGATTATCAAAGGGTAAGGTCTGGTAGTTAATAACTAGGCTTGATTATGTTAATAAACTTAAAAATGGAACCTTGCTTTGAGTTTTATGCTTGCCTAATTTAGCAATTACCCGCTTCAAAAATCGGTGGTCGATTAAGAGCAACATTATCAATATATAATATAATTTAAGCAAATGGGAGATTTATTTGTCCGCGAGCCGGTCGTTTCATCAGAAAAGTCAACGGAAGACAGAGTATCCTCCGGGGCTGAAAAAAAAGTGAGTATGTCAGAAAACGAAAAGAAAGTTGAAAAGAAACAAGATAAACCCATTTATACACATGATGAGGCGGTAGAGGCAAGCATAGGTTATTTCAGGGGAGATGAACTGGCTGCACGGGTTTGGGCCAACAAGTATGCCCTGAAGGATTCATACGGGAATCTATACGAGAAGACACCGGATGACATGCACAGAAGGCTTGCGCGTGAGATTCGCAGAATAGAAATGAAGTACAGGAATCCTCTCCCTGAAGAGCTTATATATAATGTTCTCAAAGACTTCAGATACATAGTACCCCAGGGTGGTCCGATGACAGGCATTGGGAACGATTATCAGATAGCCTCCCTGTCGAACTGCTTTGTGATCGGTAATCAGGGTTCTTCAGATTCCTACGGAGGTATCATGAAGATAGATCAGGAGCAGGTTCAGCTGATGAAACGCCGCGGAGGGGTCGGTCACGATCTTTCCCATATACGTCCCAAGGGAACCCCGGTTCTCAACAGTGCCCTTACCTCAACAGGGGTAGTGCCTTTCATGGAGAGATATTCGAACTCGACCAGGGAAGTTGCCCAGGATGGAAGAAGGGGCGCCCTTATGCTGTCAATATCGATCAAGCATCCCGACTCGGGCAAGTTTATCGACGCCAAGATGGAAAGCGGAAAGGTAACCGGGGCAAACGTTTCGGTAAAACTGACCGATGAGTTCATGAAAGCCGTGGAAGAAAAATCTCTTTTCAGGCAGCAATATCCGATTAACTCCGATAATCCAAAGTTCGTTCAGGATATTGACGCCGTCCAGCTCTGGAACAAAATCATTCATAATGCCTGGAAATCGGCCGAGCCCGGAGTTCTCTTCTGGGATACAATAATAAGGGAGAGTGTTCCCGACTGCTATGCCGATCTGGGTTATGCCACTGTATCCACAAACCCATGTGGCGAGATACCCTTATGTCCGTACGACAGTTGCAGGCTTCTGGCCATCAACCTGTACAGCTATGTAAACAATCCATTTACAAAAGATGCCAGTTTCGACTTCGGACTCTATAAAGAACATATAGGTCTGGCTCAGCGTATGATGGACGATATCATCGACCTTGAACTTGAAAAGATTGATGCCATCATTGCCAAAATAGACGCTGATCCGGAACCCGAGGAACTGAAGCTTGTCGAGCGGAACCTCTGGACAAATATCCGTAAGAAATCGGGAGAAGGCCGCAGAACGGGCATCGGCATCACCGCTGAAGGCGACATGCTTGCCGGCCTGGGCCTGAGATACGGAAGCGACGAAGCTACCTCTTTCTCAGTTGAGGTTCATAAGACACTGGCCCTCGAAGCATATAAATCATCTACCTACCTGGCAAAGGAAAGGGGACCGTTTACAATCTACGATGCAGAAAAGGAAAAGAACAATCCGTTTATAAACAGGCTTAAGTCTGAAGATCCGGTGATGTACAGCAATATGGTCAAATTCGGCAGGAGAAACATTGCGCTTCTGACTATTGCACCCACCGGAACCACCAGTCTGATGACACAGACTACATCAGGAATCGAGCCCATCTTCTCGGTTTTCTATAAACGAAGAAGAAAGGTTAATCCCAATGATAAGGACGTCAAAATAACTTTCCGTGACGAAGTTGGTGACTCCTGGGAAGAATTCAACGTCTTTCATCATAAGTTTGTCGACTGGCTGAAACTTAACGGTTTTGATCCTGATGCAGTAAACCGCATGAGCGACCAGAAGATAGAAGAGGTAATTGCAAAATCTCCCTATTATAAAGCCACTGCAAATGATGTTGACTGGGTTGCCAAGGTAAGAATGCAGGGAGCCATACAGAAATGGGTCGACCACTCGATAAGTGTTACCATAAACCTTCCTTCGGATGTGAAGGAGGAACTGGTCAGCGAACTGTATCAGACAGCATGGAAATCGGGCTGCAAGGGCGCAACGGTATATCGCGACGGCTCAAGAAACGGAGTCCTCATCACGGGCAAAACCGAGGTGAGAGAACGTCCGAAACGTCCAAAAATCCTCGATTGCGACGTAATAAGATTCAATTTCAATGAAGAGAAATGGGTGGCTTTTGTTGGGCTGAAAGACGGGAAACCCTATGAGATCTTTACAGGTATTGCTGATGAAGAGATCTTCCCGATACCAAAGACCATTATCAAGGGTAAGATAATAAAGGTCAAGACCGACGATGCCAAAACCAGGTATGACTTCCAGTATACTGATAAATATGGATACAGGAAGACCATCGAGGGACTCTCGCATATGTTCAAACCGGAGTTCTGGAATTATGCTAAACTGATATCCGGAGTTCTCAGGCATGAGATGCCGATTCAGGATGTGGTTAACCTTGTACAGTCACTGAAACTCGACAGTGAGTCGATCAACAACTGGAAAAATGGTGTTGAGAGGGCCCTTAAAAAATACATCCCCAATGGCACCAAAGCCAAAGGAAAATGCACCGAATGCGGCTCCGACAACCTTGTGTATGAGGAAGGCTGCCTGATCTGCAAGGACTGCGGATCTTCAAAATGCGGCTGATTTTTAGTTTCATGATAAGATAACCCCCGGGTAATTGAATGCCCGGGGGTTTTTCTGTATCATTACTGAGCCGATGCCGTGTAATTCTATCTCAACACCCCGGTCTGTCTTCCCACTTTTTCAAAAGCACTTATTGCCCTGTCGAGGTGTTCCTGCCCGTGTGCGGCCGAAAGCTGAACCCTGATCCTGGCTTCGCCATCGGGGACCACCGGATAGTAAAATCCTGTAACGTAGATGCCCATTTCGAGAAGCTTTGCGGCAAAATCCTGAGAGAGTTTTGCATCATAGAGCATAACGGCACATATAGCCGACCGCGAAGGTTTTATATCGAAGCCCAAGGCCTTCATCTTTTCCATGAAGTAAGCGGCGTTCCTGTGAAGCTTGTCCTGCAGGTCCCTGGTTCCGGTCATCATATCGATCATCTTTATTCCGGCAGCAGCAACAAGCGGGGGGATGGAGTTCGAAAACAGGTAGGGTCTCGATCTCTGCCTTAGCAGTTCTATAATCTCTCTCTTCCCCGTGGTAAACCCACCGATGGCACCGCCAAAGGCTTTTCCAAGGGTACCGGTAATAATCTCTACCTTTCCTCTCAGGTCATAGAGTTCAGTCACGCCCCTCCCTGTTTCTCCCACCACACCTGCGGAGTGCGATTCGTCGACCATCACCATGGCATCGTGTTTTGCTGCAAGTCGCACTATTTCATCCAGGGGAGCCACATTACCATCCATCGAAAATACCCCGTCTGTAACGATAAGCCTGAACCTCTTATTGCCGGCAAGCACAAGCTGCTTCTCAAGGTCCTTCATATCGGCGTTTGCATACCTGAAACGTTCAGCCTTGCAAAGCCTTACCCCGTCAATTATTGAAGCATGGTTAAGAGAATCGGAGATTATGGCATCATCAGCCGAGAGCAAAGGCTCGAACAATCCCCCGTTGGCATCAAAGCAGGCAGCATACAGGATCGTATCCTCAGTGCCGAAGAATCCGGCGATCTTCGATTCAAGCTTCCTGTGAAGATCGGTTGTGCCGCATATAAACCTCACCGACGACATACCATATCCGTGTGTGTCGAGGGCTTCTTTGGCCGCCTCTATCAGAAGGGCATTATTTGATAACCCAAGGTAGTTGTTTGAGCAGAAGTTAAGAACGTGCTGACCTGTATCGAGAACGATTTCGGCACCCTGCGGGGATATGATTACCCGTTCATTCTTGTAAAGCCCTGCTTCCTTTATCCCGGCAAGCAGACTCTTAAGATGATTCTGGAAATTATTATACATGTCTGTATCTGTTTATACATCAATAAAATGAAAGGATCTGAAAGTTTCAGGCAACCCGGTATTAACTCCGGGTGAGGACTGAAATCAATGCTTAGTCCCAGTCGAGTATCACCTTTCCGCAATTACCTTCTTCCATGGCATCAAATCCCTTCATGAAGTCTTCAACCGGGAAGCGATGTGTGATAACAGGATTCAGATTGATACCCCCGAGGATCATCTGCTCCATCTTGTACCATGTCTCCCACATCTCTCTTCCATAAATTCCTTTAAGTGTAATAGCCTTGAAGATAATTTCACTCCATGGTACCTCGAAGTTGGAAGGTAGTATCCCCAGCAGCGAGATGCTGGAACCGTTATACATGTTACTTATCATTTCAATAAAGGCTTTCGGTGACCCCGACATCTCAAGACCAACGTCGAAACCCCTCATTCCCAGTTTCTTGACAGCTTCAGAGATCTTCTCTCCCTTTGAAGGGTTGACAGTAAGTGTGGCACCCATCCTTCTGGCGATATCGAGCCGGTATTCACTCAGGTCGCTGGCAACAATATACCTTGCACCCGCAAATTTGGCAATTGCAACAGCCATACTTCCTATAAGTCCCGAGCCCGTCACAAGCACATCCTCTCCAATCAGGGGAAATGACAATGCAGTATGAGTGGCATTCCCAAAGGGATCCATGATAGCCGCCCAGTCATCGGGGATCCTGTGATCGAGAGGGATTACATTCGATGAGGGGACCCTGACATATTCTGCAAAGGAACCGTCGATATGAACCCCGATCCCTTTGGTGTTTTCACACACATGTTCTTTTCCCCTTCGACAGTTCCGGCAATGGCCACATGCAAGATGTCCTTCGCCTGTAACCCTTTCCCCTATACTGAGATTCTTCACTCCGGCCCCCATCTTCTCAATATATCCCATATACTCATGGCCGATAATCATGGGAGTCTTAATGGTCTTCTGCGACCATTCGTCCCATTGGTAGATATGCAGGTCGGTTCCGCATATAGCAGATTTTCTGACCTTTATTATAACGTCGTTAAGCCCGGGTTCAGGAACCGGCACTTCCTCCATCCATAAACCTTTTTCGGGCCTGCTTTTTACAAGGGCTTTCATCTTCTTCATGGGATGATACATTAGAATGCTAAATTAATATAAAAAAATCTGACATATTATGACTTAAACATCATAAAGACAACCTTGTTTTTTACTCCCGATGGTCATACCATACATAAAATGGCATGGTTTATCTATCTTTACGGGATAAAAAAATATAACAGATATGACACAGGTACGTGTACGTTTCGCACCCAGTCCGACAGGTCCCCTTCACATAGGCGGGGTGAGGACAGCTCTTTACAACTATTTGTTTGCCAGGAGGAACAACGGAGTATTTATTCTCAGGATTGAAGATACTGATCAGACCCGGTTCGTTGAGGGAGCAGAAGAATATATAATGGAGTCACTTGAGTGGTGCGGAATAAAGATAGATGAAGGTATCAGGGAAGGAGGAAACTACGGACCTTACAGACAGAGCGACCGCAAGGAAATCTACAGGCAATATGCTGTTGATCTGATTGATAAAGGAGCTGCCTACTATGCTTTTGATACAGCTGAGGAACTTGAATCCTACAGGGTTGAGGCTACTGCTGAGGGCAGGACATTCATTTACAATGCCGGAACCAGGGGAAAGCTGAAGAATTCACTTACCCTTGATCCGGTAGAATGGAATGCAAAGCTCGACAGGGGAGAACCCTATGTGATAAGGTACCTGATGCCCGAAGATGAAGAAATCAGTTTCGACGACCTTATCAGGGGACATATTGTTGTGAATAGCAGCACACTCGACGATAAGGTACTTTTCAAATCAGATGGCATGCCGACATATCATCTGGCAAATATCGTGGATGACCACCTGATGATGATCACACATGTTATCAGGGGTGAGGAGTGGCTGCCATCACTTCCGCTTCATATAATGCTCTACAGGTCTTTCGGGTGGGAGGCACCTCTTTTTTCCCATCTACCTTTGCTTCTGAAACCCGATGGCAAGGGGAAACTGAGCAAAAGGGATGGTGATAAGATGGGCTTTCCTGTATTCCCGCTTTTCTGGCCATACGGAGAGACGGCAAGGGGATACAGGGAGGACGGCTACTACCCCGAAGCTTTTGTTAACATGCTTGCCCTGCTGGGATGGAATCCCGGAACCGAACAGGAGATATTCTCGATGGATGAGCTTATTGAGGCCTTCTCCCTTGAAAGGGTTGGCAAATCGGGTTCGAGGTTTGACCCCGAGAAAGCCAGATGGTTCAACCATCAGTATCTCATAAAGCAAAGTGATAACCAGCTTGCCCTCAGATTCCGCGACCTGCTAAGGGGTAAAGGCTATCAATGTGAGATTGTACGTCTCGAAAAGCTTGTCGCCATGGTCAGGGAAAGGGTAAGCTTTGTAAATGAATTCTGGGACCAGACCGATTTCTTCTTTAAAGCTCCGGAGACATACGATCCGGAGGCAATAAGGAAAAGATGGAAGGATGATACTGCATCACAGATGACAGAGCTTATTGAGATACTGGCAAAGGTGATAGAGTTCACCCCGGCTGAGACAGAGGATACGGTAAAGCAATGGATATCTGAGAAGTCATACAATACAGGTATCATTATGAATGCACTTCGCCTCCTGATAGTCGGGGCTTCCAGAGGACCCCAGATCTTCGATATAGCTTGCTGGATTGGAAGGGATGAGACAATATCAAGAATAAAGAAAGGAGTATCACTTATCCCGCAATTAAGGAAATGAATCTTCCCCGGCCGGATGATTATATTGACATTCACACTCATGGCTCCTTACCTGAGCCCGGACTGTTCGTTGTAAACACACTGATGGTCCATGAGGACAATGTGATAATCACAACACCGGGTGTGGCCTGTTGCGCAGGTATCCATCCATGGCATCTGAGTGATGATAACTGTGAGATCCTGTGGAGCAGACTCCAGGATCTGGCAGAAAACCCGGCCCTTTTTGCCATCGGAGAAGCAGGATTTGACCGGCTCAGAGGTCCATCCCCTGAACTGCAGAGAGAGATGTTTGTCAGACAGGCCCTTCTGGCAGAGAAGAAAAACAAGCCCCTGATCATCCATTGTGTAAAGGCATGGGACGAGTTGCTGGATCAACACAGAAAGCTCAGACCATCGGTTCCATGGCTTGTTCATGGATTCAGGGGAAGCAGGGAATTGGCCATGCAGCTGATCTCAAGGGATTTCTACCTGTCGTTCTGGTTTGAATTCGTAACAAGGTCCGCATCCACTGAGTTACTGCAGTTCGTCCCAGGGGGAAAGATATTCCTTGAGACCGATGGATCGGGAACCGATATAAGGAATATTTATGATAAGGTCGCAAATGACCTCAGTCTGTCAACTGAAGGATTGAAGACTCTGGTTTATAGTAATTTTATGGTATTTGCCGGACTTCCTGCAAAAAAGGGGGAAGGGTGAATTCAAATATGCCTGAATGATGGAAAACTGGCTGTCAAGAAGTGAGCTCTTGCTGGGTAAGGAAGTTCTCGGCAGACTCGCGAATTCCAGGGTGCTGGTGGCCGGACTTGGAGGGGTGGGAGCTTATGCCGCCGAGATGATATGCAGGGCCGGCGTTGGCCATATGACAATTGTCGACGGCGATGTCGTCCACGAAACAAACAGGAACAGGCAACTGGCAGCTCTTGTTAGTACCGGGGGAAAACTTAAGGCCAGGGTCCTGGGTGACAGGCTGAAGGATATTAATCCTTCTGTCAACCTGACTGTTATCGAGGAGTTTATCCGAGATGAACGCATGAAAGAGGTTCTTGATGCAGGATTTGATTATGTCGTTGATGCAATTGATACACTATCACCAAAAGTATTTCTTATCTGGCATTCAGTTCAGAAGAAATATCCACTGGTAAGTTCAATGGGAGCCGGAGGTAAGTTTGACCCGTCTCTGATAACGATAGCTGATATTTCTCAAACCACTGGCTGTGCACTTGCCCGTATGCTCAGGAAGAGGCTTCACCGTCTGGGTGTCAGGGAGGGCTTTACAGCTGTATATTCTCCCGAACCTGTTGACAAGTCGAAGATACTTGAGGAAAGAGACGAAAGGAACAAGGCCTCTGTTGTGGGAACGATATCCTACATGCCTGCTGCTTTCGGAATTGCCTGTGCATCAGTTGTAATACGCGACCTGGCCGGAATCAGCAGATGAGGTGTTAATTAGTTTTTTCCGTTAGTCTTTTTGAATATGTAATATGCGGGGATTCCGACTGCCACAGTCAGGAGAGCCACAGACGATTCCATGGGTTTCTCCATAAAGGAAAGAACAAGTATCATGATTCCTGCAGCCAGGTAGATTACCTGGGTGAAGGGAAAACCCTTGATCCGCATGGCAGATTTGTCTCTTCTTCTCAGGATCCAGATGCCTGCAACAGACAAAAGAGGGAAGATTCCGAGTGCGAAACCCATATATGTCAGAACCTGTTCGAAAGTTCCTGAGAAGACGAGAATAATGGCTATCAGGCACTGGAGCAGGATGGAGTTTGACGGCACCATGAATCTGCTGTGGATCTTTGCCACCGATCTGAAGAAGAGCCCGTCTTTTGCCATGGAATAGTACACGCGGGGACCAATGATGAGAAAGGCGCTTAGTGAAGAGAACAGGGCAAAACCGATAAGAAGGGAAAAGAGGATGTCGGCAGATCTTCCGAACAGGTTCCCCATCGCCAGTCCGCCAACGGATATCACATCCTTCATTTCATTGGGTTTAATCCCGTAAACATAAAGAGTATTGACCCCGAGATACAACAGCATAACGATCAGAGTACCCAGGATGAGAGAGCGGGGGAGGGTCCTTGAAGGATTCTTTATTTCAGCCCCGAGGTAAGTTGAGGCGTTCCATCCGCTGTAGGCAAACATGATCCACATCAGAGAAAGTCCGATGGTCTTCATCCCAGCCAGTCCCGAAGGCGCCTTGTCTCCTGCTGTGAAATTGGAGAAATCACCTTCCCCCGAGACGAATCCTGCGACAATAAGAAGTAGTATAAGTCCCACCTTTAAAACAGTCAGAACGTTCTGGACCCTGGCTCCATATTTTATACCGCGGTAGTGGATAAATGTAAAGACAAGGATGACACCAATGGCAAGGAGTTTCCCGGTCATTACCGGGCTAATGAGTCTGCTTGTTTCGGCCCATTGCGAGATACCAGGCAAAGCCCTCATGAAATATTCGCTGAAACCAAGTGCCGATGCTGCTATCGGAGCTGAAAAGCCTACCATGAAGGAAACCCAGCCACTCAGAAAACCATAGAGAGGAGAGTAAAGTTTTGAAAGGAAGAGGTATTCACCTCCTGCACCCGGCATGGCAGCTCCCAGTTCTCCGTACGACAGGGCCCCGCACAGGGCAATTATTCCACCTGCAACCCAAAGTGCAAGCATCAGCACCGGATCATTCAGCCCGGTCATAAGAAGTCCTGAGGTAGTGAAGATTCCGGCTCCTATCATGTTGGCAACAACAATGTTTGTTGCCGGAAAGAGTCCCAGCTTCCTCTCCAGTTTTTCTTCGCTCATCAGAATGGCCTATTTTACAGGTCTCTTATAACTAATTGACATTCCACCACCTGTGGTGTTTACTGTGGTTTCGTAGTTCTTAAGGTTCCTTACATAATCGAGGAACTGATTGGCCCCGCCATAATATCCCGATCTTAAACCCCTGTCTGAAACATTATGTGCAGCAAAGCATCCGCCGGTCTTTAATTTGGGATCAAGGTCGAGAAAGTAGTTCTTGTACCATTCCTTGTCGGCATCACTGAAGACAAAATCGAAGGGACCTTTAAGCTCTTTGACTATCTGATGGGCATCCCCGAGCCTGGCATCAATATACTCAGACAAACCGGCATCCCTGAAGTTCTGAAGGGCCTGTTTATGCCTGTTCTCATCGATGTCGATCGTGATCAGCCTGCCCCCCGTCTTGCTGAGGGCCCATGCGATCCAGATTCCTGAGTGACCAGTTGAGGTGCCAATCTCCAGGGCACTTTTATAGTTGCCTTTTATAATCAGATCATAGAGAAGCTGGCCGTCAACAGAAGGAACATTCATGTCGTACCAGCGATCCGAATTTTCTTTCAGGAACTTCCTTACCTTTTCGTCAAGGGCAGGATTGTTCTGTTGCGAAGGGGTTGCAGACTGACCTGAACAGGAAACCAGGTTCAGGGTCATAAGTAAAAAAGCCATGATTCCGGTCCACTTTTTCATAGGTTATCTATTTATTCTCAAAACTATAACAATTAGACACAAATCAAAATGGTTTTATTCCCGTTTTATTTTTACCTGGGAAATTAACCAGGATCAGAGGTTTGATCCTCAGAATATGGATAAGGAAGAGCAGGATGTTTTAGGTCTCTGGGAACACATTGGATCTTATGCCGGACGCGGGTTGCAGCTAAGAAAACAGTTAAAAAAGTGTAAACCGGAACGGCCCGTGGATTGTTATTTAAATAATACTCGATATATTTGAATTGAGAATGAGTGAAACTTTTAAAGCCTAATGAAATGAATTTTTCTGATTTCATCGCAAATAACGGGAAGAGAGTATGTAAGGAATACTATATTCATCTTGTTCAGGTTTCAAGAGCTGACGGGAAGATAGGACCTGAGGAACTTGAATTTCTGCACAAGGAAGGTAGAAAATTCGGACTGACCGATCCTGAGATAGATAATCTTATTGAAAACGAGAAGGATCACCAGTATACACCTCCTTACAGCCTCGACGGAAAGTTCAATCATCTTTATAATATTGCTGAGATGATTCTGGCCGATGATGTTGTCACCCAGGAGGAGAGAAAGATGATAAGGAGGTTTGCCATTGAAGCCGGTTTTGATGACAGCATGGTTCAGACCCTTGTAAATCATCTTCTTAAGGGTATTGAAGATGGCAAGGACGAGGAGACACTTCTCAGGGAGTTCCGCAGGGACCATCTTTTTAAATAAAACTACATTCAGGCACAGGGTGCCTGGTAAAAGGCATTAGCCGAAAGTTTATTGATTCAAATAAGGAACGGGGGCTGTTTTTTCAGGAAACAGCCCCCGTTCTATTTATCAAATATGCAAAGATATCTCCTGGTTATCAGTCGGTTATCGAGGCATGATATTCCTGAAGAGATTTCACCTTGTATTCCCCTTCAAGCCGGTCTTTTATTCCATTTGTTGCGGCAAGAGCAGCCGAAGTTGTTGTGATATAGGGGACCCTGTATTTAATTGCATTTTTTCTGATATACGAGTCGTCATATTCGCTGAGTTTGCCTGAAGGAGTGTTAATCACAAGGTCTATCTCACCATTTTTGATCATGTCAACAATATTTGGTCTTCCCTGGTGAACCTTGAGGATCAGGGTGGATTCAATATTATTTTCTTCGAGGAATTTCTTTGTTCCTCCTGTAGCCACTATTCTGAATCCCATCTCCCTGAAGTTCCTGGCCGTTTCAATGATACGCTCCTTGTCGCGGTCGGCAATGGTGATAAGTACATTTCCTTTCAGGGGCAGTGATGATTGGGTTGCCTCCTGTGATTTGAAAAATGCCATGCCATAAGACCCTGCGAGGCCGAGGACCTCTCCTGTGGATCTCATTTCGGGTCCGAGAAGGGGATCGATGGCCGGGAACATATTAAACGGGAAGACAGCCTCTTTTACTCCGTAGTGCGATATATTTCTTTTCTTCAGATTGAATCCGGATAGTTTTTTACCCAGGACAACCTCGGTGGCAATCTTTGCCATCTGGATGTTACAGACCTTTGATACCAGCGGAACGGTACGTGAGGCTCTTGGATTGGCTTCGAGTATATAGACTGTATCGTTGTAAATGGCATACTGGATGTTGAGCAAACCGACGACTTTCAATTCCATCGCGATTCGCCTGGTATAGTCATACATTGTTTTTTTGTGCTCCTTGCTTATTATCACCGGAGGAATGACGCAGGCAGAATCGCCCGAATGTATACCGGCATATTCTATGTGCTGAAGCACTGCCGGGACGAATGCATCTATACCGTCGGAAAGTGCATCGGATTCTGCTTCAATGGCATCTTCGAGGAATTTATCGAGGAGCAGTGGTCTGTCGGGTGAGACTCCAACAGCTTTTGCGATGTATTCAGCGAGCATATCCTTATCGAGGATGATCTTCATTGCCCTGCCTCCAAGGACATAGGAGGGTCTTATCATAAGGGGATAGCCAATCCTGGATGCAATAGCAAGAGCTTCCTCAAGGGTTGAAGCCATCCCTGATTCGGGCTGTGGTATGCCAAGTTTTTTTATGATATGCCGGAACCTGTCACGGTCCTCTGCAAGGTCAATGGTCTCAGGACTGGTTCCGAGAATCTTAACTCCGGCTTCAGTAAGTTCCTTTGCCAGGTTAAGGGGAGTCTGACCACCGAACTGGATTATAACACCCTCAGGTTTTTCATTTTCATAAATGCTGAGCACATCCTCTGCAGTAAGTGGTTCAAAATAGAGTTTGTCGGATGTATCATAGTCGGTGGATACTGTTTCAGGATTGCAGTTAACCATTATTGATTCATATCCGCTGGCCCTGATGGCAAATGCGGCATGAACACAGCAGTAGTCAAATTCTATTCCCTGTCCGATTCTGTTAGGACCACCTCCAAGCACCATGATCTTTTTCCTGTTGCTGACCGGAGTTTTAACTTCAGAGTTATAGGTCGAGTAGTAATATGCAGCATCATTGACACCGCTGACAGGTACCGGTTCCCACGATTCCTTAACGCCAAGAGATATTCTTCTTTTGCGGATCTCCTTTTCAGGGATTCCGAGAATCATTGACAGGTATTTGTCGGCAAACCCGTTTTTCTTTGCCCTGATGAGAAGTTCGTCGGGAAGATGTCCGCCTTTATAACTGAGTATCTCCTCTTCCTCTTCAACAAGTTCCTTCATCTGGTTAAGGAACCAGGGTTTGACATAGGTTTTCCTGTACAGTTCCTGAATGTCTGCTCCTTTTCTCAGGGCTTCATACAGGATAAACTGCCTCTCGCTTGAGGGGTGTTTCAGCAGGGTCATCAGTTCGTCGAGCGACCTGGAGTGGAAGTCTTTTGCAAAGCCCAGTCCGTAGCGTCCTGTTTCAAGAGATCTTATAGCTTTCTGAAGGCTTTCCTTATATGTTTTCCCGATGCTCATCACTTCTCCGACGGCGTGCATCTGTGTACCCAGTTTATCTTCCAGACCTTCAAATTTCTCAAAGGCCCATCTGGCGAACTTTACAACTACATAATCGCCCGAGGGGGCGTATTTATCGAGAGTTCCTTCCTTCCAGTAAGGCAGTTCATCGAGGGTGAGCCCGCCGGCGAGAAGGGCTGATATAAATGCGATCGGGAAGCCTGTAGCCTTTGAGGCAAGTGCCGAGGAACGTGACGTACGTGGGTTGATCTCGATCACCACTATCCTTCCTGTTACAGGGTCGTGAGCAAACTGCACGTTTGTTCCGCCAATCACCTCAATTGCTTCAACTATGTCGTATGCATGCTTCTGGAGCCGTTTCTGAAGATCAGTACTGATGGTCAGCATAGGGGCCGTACAGAAGGAGTCTCCGGTATGGACGCCCATGGCATCAACGTTTTCGATGAAGCAGACCGTTATCATATGGTTTTTTGAATCCCTCACCACTTCGAGTTCAAGCTCTTCCCAGCCCAGTACTGATTCCTCGATCAGCACCTGGTTAACAATGCTTGCCGATAATCCACGGCTGGCAACAGTACGCAGTTCCTCGACGTTATATACAAGTCCGCCCCCGGTACCACCCATGGTATAGGCAGGTCGTATCACCACCGGATATCCAAGTCCGGCTGCCACCTTCTCTGCTTCTTCCACAGAAGTGACCGCCTGGCTCTTTGGCATGTCGATGCCAAGCCTGGTCATGGTCTCCTTGAATGAGATCCTGTCCTCTCCCCTTTCAATGGCATCGATATTGACTCCGATTACTTCAACATTATATTTGGCAAGGATGCCTTTGCTGGCCAGCAACGATGAGAGGTTAAGCCCGGTTTGCCCCCCAAGGTTGGGAAGAAGGGCATCAGGTCTTTCTTTTTCTATTATCTGGGTAAGGGCAAACTCATTCAGGGGTTCTATATAAGTTACGTCCGCAATATCCGGATCGGTCATGATTGTAGCCGGATTGGAATTCACAAGAATAATCCTGTAACCCATCGACCTGAGTGCCTTGCATGCCTGTGTTCCCGAATAGTCAAATTCACAGGCCTGCCCAATAATTATCGGGCCCGACCCGATAATCAGTATCTTTTTAATATCCTCCCGTTTTGGCATAAATCTACTGTATGAACAGTTTATATATTAAGAACTGTATTTAAAAACAGGCCTGCAAGATAGAAAATCAATTTGACTAGCAGAAAAAATGAACATTATAAATCTGAACACAAAGAAGCATTTTAATCATATGGCACATGTTCTTTAATTTGCCGCAGCTGCCGCATCCGTTGAATTATCCGGCCAATGCCATCCGAACATTATTGCCGGTTGTCTGTTTATATTATTAATGATGCAGGAGATCAGGATCTTCTGTGATAAATATTTAAAAAATTAATCATGTTTTATGATACTTATCTGCAGAAAATATCCTAAATTATGCAATAAGTTAAGCGGTCTCACCGGGTATTTTATCTGAACATAAAAACTGAGGTTATTGAGACGGACGAGACTAAATATTGACGACCCGAAAGCGGTACTTTACTTAAAAGTCAGGTCGCTAACCGATGAACCAGTAAACGGCAGGAAAGATCGTGGAGAATACCATTGGCAGTTCCTGTTCAGGGACAGAAAACTATCTTTCAGGAAAACTGTCTTTATCCCGGTTTTTCTTCTGTTGGCCCTCAGGCTGGCGGCACCCGAGCAGAAATTCATCTACCTTACAGAGCCATTACCGGTTGAACCCTTTGCCTCATTGATGCATGCAATTGCAATGGTCGAGACAGCCGGGAATGTCAACGCCTACAATCCGGTCGAGCAGGCAGCAGGGATATTTCAGATCCGACCGGTCAGGGTAACCGACTTCAACATCCGTACAGGCAGCAATTATGAACTGTCTGATATGTTCGATTATGAGATCTCAAAAGAGGTATTCCTTTATTATGCTTCCCGGATGGGACCATATAACTTCGAACAGATTGCCAAAAACTGGAACGGATCGGGCTCAGGTACTATTGAGTACTGGGAACGTGTAAGGAATTATCTTCTGCTTCACGGAATAAATGAGTGAGTAAAAAAACCGCCGGTAATACCATATTTTAACTGATATGGCAGTAGGATTATTTATTCCCTTATTAAATGATTCTATTAAATCACGAATGTGAACGGTTTTTGATAGATTTGCGGGAGTTTAACCAGGCAGCTTTCAGTTAAGTGAAAACCACTATCAGACATGAATCGGCTCTAATTGAGTTTCTTCAGGAGTATTATCCTGATTCCCCGTCGACCAGGATCCGGAAGCTTCTGAAAAGCGGGAAGATAAGGATCAATGGGCAGCAGGTTACCCTGCATTCATTCAGGCTTAATCCCGGAGATGTATTTGAAGTCATCAGCCATCAGGAAAAGCCTATAACTGAGCTGATGCCTTTCCCTGTTCTTTATCAGGACGATGACGTGATAGTGATTGACAAGCCTGCCGGCCTTCCGACATCTGACGCGTCCGGGGGCAGGAATGTTCATGGCCTCATCAATTCGGCCCTTGAAGAAGTGAAGGGCCCGAAGCAAAGAGTCTTTGTGGTCCACAGGCTCGACAAGGAAGTTTCGGGAGTGTTGCTTTTTGCCAGGTCGCGGGAGGTTATGGAGATCATCAAGGACAGATGGAAGGAGACCTCAAAACATTATTATGCCTTTGTTGAAGGAAAACCCGAAAAGGAGGAAGGTACCATTGAAAGCTGGCTTATTGAAGACAAGTCGCAGAAGGTCCATTCGACCTTCGAAAGGGAAGGAGCCAAATTTTCAGTTACCCGTTACCGGGTTATAAAATATGTAAATGCCAACACGCTTCTGGATGTTACGACACTCACCGGACGGAAGAATCAGATAAGGGTTCATATGTCGGATATGGGCTGTCCAATCATTGGTGACAGGAAATATGGTGCCTCAGGGGACTTCAGGAGGAGGGTTCGCCTGCATGCATGTTCACTTTCCTTCCCCCATCCTGTATCGGGAGACGAGATCAGTGTTAGTTCACCTATGCCAAAGGGATTCCTTGTTTTGAATGACAGGGACGAACATTATAAATAGTATCGCTGGTGTTATGAAAAAAGGATAGCCCCGGGGTTAACCGGAGCAATCCTTTATAAAGAGGCATTGTCAGAATTTTCTGCCAACATAGAATACATAGCCGTAGAATTCCTTATACACTGAATATAATTCAGCCTCATGCTTTTCGGAGGCTATGAAAGCCTCAGCGGTTCTGTTCCCTGCATATTTTCTGAGGAAGATCTCCCGGGCTTTTTCCTGTTGAAGATAGAAATGATCAGTCCAGCAGTTTTCAGGAAGAATGAATGAAGCCACAGGGATGTATCCGGCCTGTTCCATCTGAGCTGTTTTCTTTGCTATGGTATCGATCTCCGGATATGCATCCATCCAGAATTCTTCGATCTCTGCAGGTCTCTCCCTTGTGAACCATGATGCTTCCGAAACTGCTATGAAAGCTCCCTTTTTAAGGAATCTTCTCCATTCATTGATACCTCTTTCAAAGCCTATGTTGTAGATAGCTCCTTCCGACCAGATCAGATCAAGTTCCTCGTTTCCGAAAGGAAGGTTATCCATCGAACCGGTGATCCCCCTGACCCTGTCAGAAAATCCCAGTTTTGAAGCATTGCTGTTAAAGAGGTCGATGAAGGCCGGAAAGAGATCAAGTCCGGTGATATGACCGGGGGTATTGCCTGCCAGCACCATTGTCTGGCCCCCGGTACCGCAGCCTATATCAGCTATCTCTGAATCCTCGTTCAGGTTGTCAACAAAGCTTAGAGCCCTGAGGGTGGCCTCGGGGCTTCCGGGTCCCTGTCGTTCCAGGACTGAAAAATATTCACATATAAGGTTGATGTCGAATTCGTGAATTGATGTGTGTTCGTTACTCATGATGATTTTGGATTATTTTATTATGCTTCAGGAGAATAAACTCACCCTTGCATAAAATGTTGAATAAAAATAATAAAAGTAATAAAACCGGGCATGGTTATGTCCGGTCATTTAATGTAATAACCCCGGCAGAAGACCGCAGGTTATTTATCTCACCAAATCCTTACTGAGTAATAACATCCAATGGTTTTACAGGATTCAAAAGTAATACAATTAAGAATCATTTCGAAATAATAATGCTTCTTTCTAATGTCATCCAAAAATCATTTCGAAATACTATTATCTGGAATAATGATGGTTTATGTTAAAAGAGGCAGATTTCTCTGATTAATGGTAAAAGCGAGTGGATCAATAGATTCCGAACGGAACGCAGTGGAGTGAGAAATCTTTTCAAAGAGTCATTCCGTGATAGTAATGACGTTTATTTATGTCAGTTAAGAGTCATTCCGAAATAAGAATCATTCTTATTTAATAATGATTCTTAAATAATAATGATTCTTAAATAATAATGATTCTAAAATAAGAATCACTCCAAAATAGTAAATTCTTTTTCTTATGTCACCCCTGTATTACGGCCTGATGAGAATTAATGGGATCAGATCTTTTTACAGACCAGGATTTCCGGACAGTAATGAATTTTTTTTATATATTGCCACAACAAAAACAAGTAATAATTTCTTTTAACAGAATCATCATTTATTCCAATCGTGTAAATAGCTTTAATGAAAGGATAACTGCCTGTTGAAAGATTATTGGTCCGCTTAATAATTTAATAACCTTTTAAACACCTTCAATAATGAAAAAATTAAGTTCAAGAAGAGAGTTTCTGGGCAAAGCTGCCAGTGTTACTGCTGCAGCGGCAGTTGCTCCGGCTGCATTCGGAAGTGGCCTTGAGACTGCTGTTGAAAATACAACGAAGAGTTCGATGCCTGCTGACCTTAAGATCACCGATGTGAAATGTGGTTATGTCCGCGGCAGCCTTTTCGTGAAGATATATACCAACCAGGATATCTGGGGCTGCGGTGAAGGCGTGGATGCCATCTCAGGAACCTATCATATGGTTCAGAACATGGGCAGAAGGCTCAGGGGACAAAGCCCGCTGAATGTCCATAAGATCTTTGAAGACCTCCGCAGGGGTGGTTTCTTCGGAGGTGCACAGTCGGGTATGTTTGTTGCCGTTATGTCGGCTATCGAAACTGCTCTCTGGGACCTTACCGGCAAAGCCCTGGGCCTTCCGGTCTATCAGCTTCTGGGCGGAAAATTCCGCGACAAGGTAAGGGTTTACAGTGATACCGCACTTTACCAGGTAAATAATCCTGCTCCCAAGGATTTTGCCGATTCAGCAAAGAATGCTGTGAACATGGGATTCAATGCCATTAAGTTCGATATCGACCAGGCAAATGACCCCGATAGATTTGACAGGTACAACTGGACTGCCAGCCAGGGTGAACAACAAAGGATGTTCGAACAGATATCCGCCGTCAGGGAAGCTGTGGGTCCGAAAATCGACATCTGCGTCGACATGCACGGAAGGTACGATGCCTATACCGCCCAGGTTGTTGCCAAGGAAATGGAGCCTCTCAACCTTATGTGGCTCGAGGAACCGATTCCTGCCGACAACGTTGACGCCTACAAGCTTATTACTGAATCAACGACAACACCAATAGCTGCAGGAGAGAATATCTACCTTGGCTATGGTTTCAGACCACTGCTCGAGATAGGTGGTGTCGATGCCATCATGCCCGATCTTCAGAAAGCCGGTGGACTTGGTGAGGGACAGAGAATAGCTAACCTCGCAAACCTCTATTATATTCCTTTTGCTCCCCACATGGTTGCTTCATTCCTTGGAGCCATGGCCTGCGCCCACGTATGTGCCTCTGTGCCCAACTTCCTCATAATGGAATGGCAGTCATACTTCCATACCAACCCCATGTTCAAGGAGATAGTAACCTATGATGAAGCTGACTGGGTTCAGAACAGTTTTATAAAAGTATCTGACAAACCGGGTATAGGAGTGGATCTCAATGAAGCTGCAATGAAGAAATATGCTATTCCCGGCGTTCCTTTTTTCGAATAAAACCAGGTTAGGATAACCAAAATTTATGATAAAAGCGGGGTCCTCCTCACATAAAGGACCCCGCTTTCATTTTCAAAGCAGGTTGAGGAGAAGCCAGCCATCAATACATACAAAGCCCTGACTGCCGTTGACAAACAGGATCACAGGCCTCAGCGATGATAACAATCCGCTTATTGCAGGGATGCCGGAAAGGGAAAAATATGTGAAAAATCCTCCCGTGTGACTTATGTTACATCACTACCACTATCTTTGCACTATACTAAAAATCTTTTCTATGGCCCGGATCATCCACGACATTTCAAGGACCTTCAATGAGTACCTTCTTATACCTGGTCTTACAGCCAAAGGCTGTACCCCCGACAGGGTAAACCTGAAAACACCTCTGGTTAAATTTCCCCGTGGTGGCAGTTCAACGGTTACACTTAACATCCCATTTGTCTCGGCAATAATGCAGTCGGTTTCTGATTCCAATATGGCAATTGCCCTTGCACGAAATGGTGGATTGTCTTTCATCTTCTGTTCCCAGGAGATTGAAGAACAGGTTGAAATGGTCAGGAAAGTGAAGAAATTCAAGGCCGGCTTTGTTGTAAGCGATGCCAATCTGACTCCTGAAAATACACTGAAGGATGTCCTGGAACTCAAGGAAAAAACAGGATTCTCGACAGTGGCCGTTACCCACGATGGCACCTCGGGAGGAAGACTCGAAGGAATGGTTACCAGCCGTGACTACAGGCCCGGAAGGGATAGCCAGGATAAAAAGGTAAAAGACTTCATGACTCCTTTTTCAAAGCTTGTGACCGGTAGTTACGGGATCAGCCTTGAAGAGGCAAACGAAATTATCTGGGATAACAAGATTAACACCCTGCCGGTTATAGATGAAAACAAGTGCATGAAATACTTCGTTTTCAGGAAGGATTATGACAATCATAAAAACAATCCCAACGAACTGCTTGATAATCATAAAAGACTGCTTGTCGGTGCAGGCGTCAATACCCGCGATTACATGGAGAGGATACCACGACTGGTCGATGCCGGAGCCGATGTTCTCTGTATTGACTCTTCAGACGGATTCTCTGAATGGCAGAAGGAGACCATCAGTTTTGTCAGGGAACACTACGGCGAAGATGTAAAGATAGGAGCAGGAAACGTTGTGGATGAAGATGGATTCAACTACCTGGCCGGGGCTGGTGCTGATTTTGTAAAGGTTGGAATAGGAGGGGGATCGATATGTATAACAAGGGAACAGAAAGGCATTGGCCGTGGCCAGGCAACGGCACTCATAGAAGTTGCCAGGGCCAGGGATGAATATTTCAGGTCAAAGGGTCAGTATATACCAATTTGCTCAGATGGAGGTATTGTTCAGGATTATCATATGGTGCTGGCTCTTGCCATGGGAGCCGACTTCCTTATGATGGGCAGATACTTTGCCAGGTTTGACGAGAGCCCTACAAAGAAAATGTTCATCGGAGGCAACTATGTAAAGGAATACTGGGGTGAGGGTTCAAACCGTGCCCGGAACTGGCAGAGATATGATACCGGAGGCAATACATCTCTGAAGTTTGAGGAGGGAGTCGACAGCTACGTGCCATACGCAGGTAAACTCAAGGATAACCTCGATGGCACCCTGGGTAAGATAAAATCAACCATGTGCAGTTGCGGAGCCCTCACAATTCCTGAGATGAAGGAACTTGCCAAAATAACCATGGTTTCTTCGACAGGCATCATAGAAGGCGGAGCACATGACGTTATTCTCAAGGAGACAAAAAGAGATCAATGACTGATCTTCCCGGAAGGTCCGATGACTATAATTCCTTTTTTCAGGTAACATTAAAAAACAGAACATGAGATCATTCAGGGTGTTTTTACTTCTGCTTATGGCAGCCAGCATGCCGGTGTATGGACAAAATTCAACCGGCAAAACTGATTTCAGGGAATGGGCAAAGACTCCGCCCATGGGATGGAACAGCTGGGACTGCTACGGACCAACCGTCGAGGAACATGAGGTCAGGATGAATGCCGACTACATGGCAAAATACCTTAAGAAATACGGATGGGAATATATTGTCGTTGATATAAGATGGTTTGTTGAAAATGACAAGGCAGGAGGCTATAACCAGGTTGATCCCAGGTATGTCCTCGATGAATATGGCAGATATCTTCCTGCAATAAACAGGTTCCCTTCAGCCGCCGATGGAAAGGGTTTCAGGGAACTGGCTGACTATGTCCACGGCAAGGGTCTGAAATTCGGGATTCATATAATGCGCGGAATACCAAAGGTTGCCGTTGAAAATAAACTTCCGGTCAAAGGAGCTGCAGGGGTTACTGCAGACCAGATATATACCACGGAAAATCAATGCAAATGGTTACGCGATAACTATACCATTGTTGCCGGCCGACCAGGTGCACAGGAGTATTACAATTCACTGTTTGAACTGTACGCCTCATGGGGCGTTGATTTTATAAAGATAGATGACCTTTCTGCACCCATCTATCACGGGGATGAAATAGAAATGATACGTAAAGCTATAGACCTTTGTGGACGCCCTATAGTCCTGAGTACCTCTCCCGGCGCAACTCCCTTAAGTGCCGCTGACCATGTAAGCAGCCATGCTAACATGTGGAGAATGGTTAACGATGTCTGGGATACATGGCGCCATATCTATCACCTTTTTGAGGTAAGCTCCGGCTGGTACAGCTATATCCGTCCGGGCACATGGCCCGATTGCGACATGATCCCTCTTGGCCGGCTTTCAATAAGGGGAGAAGTAGGGAAAGACAGGATGACTAATCTGACCAGGGACGAGCAGTACACCCTTATGACTCTCTTTACCATTTTCAAATCACCTCTTTTCTTTGGAGGCGACCTGCCCTCAAACGATAAATTCACTCTGTCCCTGCTGACCAACAGGGATGTACTGAAGATGCACGCTAACAGTTCAGGGGTAAGGCAGCTGTTCAGGGAAGATGGAAAGATAGCCATCACTTCAAGGGATGAGAAGTCGGGATTTACCTATCTGGCCCTTTTTAATACCGGTGATTCCGGTACACAGGATGTTAAGGTGAAATTGTCTGACCTGGGTCTGGAAGGCAGGGTAAAGATAACTGATATGTGGAGCGGTAAAGTGGCAGGTTATTTCTCAGAATCTTTTTCTGCTGATCTGGCAGCACATGCATCGGGTCTGTATAAACTTGAAAGTAAAGGCAAAACCGGAAAATAAGGAGGCTGGAAGGAGAAGCTTCGGTCTTTTGAACATTGCCGCTGAAGATGAATGCCTTGCTTCAGATGGCATTAAATGAAAAGTTCCCGGGTGTCATAGTTTGTGGCTTGTAAGATGCCAGAACCCGCAGTCGGGGCATTTATAGGCATGCATCTTCCTCACATAACGCGTCTCCCTCAGATGCTCAATCGTCTCCTGGGCTTCTTCGGCCGTGTAGTAAGTCTTCTTCCTGCATGCCGGTCCCACAGGTGTTACATTTTTAATATCGGGGAATTTGTAAGCCATGCTGCAAAAATAAGTCAAAATTCATTTTTTCGGGTTTTATGACGTAAATTACTGCTCTTATCCTGTGCCTTCATTTTAATACTGTATTCATGCAAAAAACCGGCAACACAAGGAGAGTGCCAGTTGAAAAGTTCATCGTTGCTGCCATGGCGGGTGCTCTTATGACACTTCTTTCATGTCATTCAGATAACCTTTCTGATTTATGTGGGGAACTGATGGTGTCTGATGACGGCAGATATCTTGAACGTGTCAGCGGAGAACCTTTCTTCTGGCTGGGAGATACTGGCTGGCTTCTGTTCTCCAAACTTACCCGCGTAGAGGCTGATCTTTATCTTGACGACAGGAGGTCAAAGGGTTTTAATGTGATTCAGGTTATGGTGATTCATAACACTGAGAGGACGGTTAATGTATATGGTGATTCCGCCCTGGCGGGAGGAAGGATCGACAGGCCCTTTGTAACACCGGGATCGTCTTTTGAAGATACAGAACAATATGATTACTGGGATCACGTCGATTACATAATCGACAGGGCAGCACAGAAGGGTATTTATATGGCCCTTGTTCCGGTCTGGGGTTCAAATGTGAGGAACGGAGGCATCACTGCAGAGATGGCAGCTGAGTATGCCGGGTGGCTGGCCGGGAGATACAGCGACAGGAAAAATATTATCTGGCTTAACGGGGGAGACGTTAAGGGAAGTGATTCGACAGCGGTCTGGAACACTATCGGAGAGACTATAAGTCAGATCTCCCCCGACGATCTTGTCACTTTCCATCCTTTTGGAAGAACCCGGTCATCTGAATGGTTCCATGATGCGCCATGGCTCGATTTGAACATGTTCCAGTCGGGACACCGGCGCTATGATCAGGACACCACCGGCGCAGCATTCGGAGAAGATAACTGGAAATATGTCAATCTGGACTACAACCTCAGACCTCCAAAACCTACACTCGATGGTGAACCTTCCTACGAAAGCATTCCCCAGGGTCTCCACGATCCGGAACAACCATACTGGACCGACGACGATATCCGCAGATATGCATACTGGTCGGTCTTTGCCGGAGCCTGCGGATTCACCTACGGTCATAATGCCATCATGCAGTTCCACAGGCAGGGCGATACAGATGTTTCATACAGCGTCAGGGAGACATGGAAGGAGGCTCTTGATGCACCCGGAGCTTTTCAGATGAAGCACCTAAGAGATCTCATGTCAAAAGAGGCTTTCCCGGGCGGAATACCTTCACAGGATCTCATCGCCGGCCCTCAGAAGCCTAAGTATGATTATATTGCTGCTATAAGAAATAAGGATCACGCGTTGTTTTATACCTGCAATGGGAGTGTAATAAGAGTTGAATCAGCAAGGTTACAGATGCCGGTAATCAGGGCATCGTGGTTCAGTCCCCGTGACGGTTCCTATACCGGGGCCGGACAGTTCAAAACAGGAGGGATTCTGGAGTTCGACCCGCCGGGGGATAAGGTCGAAGGTCAGGACTGGGTGCTGGTGCTGGTTCGCGGATGAGTCGGACCATTGAGAAAGGAGACGAAACCTCCGTTACCCTTCCATTACTTTCAGTGCTGGAACATCCTCACCCTGTTGCTCTTACTGAGAGAAAAAATGATAGTTAGGAGCTGTGATGAAGTTGCCTGCCATTGAATTTCTTCCAGCCCTGATACATGCATAAATAAAAAATAATATCTTTGTCGATTATCAATCCTTTTCTCTTGAAAAGTTTTGATTTATAAAGAAGAGGGGAGAGATTAGGCTCCGGGATCCTCTAGCAACCGCAGGTACTTGTATCCTGAAAGGTGCTAACACCTACCCTTGAGAAAGGGAATTATAAATTGGAATTTTTGCGGACAGCCAAAAGCCTTTGCAAAGATCATAAAGCGGCCTTAGCCGCACTGGTTTATTTATTAACTATTTTAAATGTTCATTTATGGCAATTAAAAGGAGCATAGAGGAGATCAACGAGAAGATCCGCAGCGGGAAAGCCGTTGTTATGACGGCCGAACAGGTATCGGCAATGAGCCGGGAACTTTCTCCTGCCATGGTAGCAAAGAAGGTCGATGTGGTTACAACAGCAACCTTCGGGCCCATGTGTTCATCAGGCTGTTTTATTAACTTCGGGCACAGTACTCCGCCTATGCGCATGGAAAGGATTACTCTCAACGGGGTGCCGGTGTTCGGCGGAATTGCAGCTGTTGATGCCTATATCGGCGCAACTGAAACAGCAATGCCTCAAGATATTTATGGAGGAGCTCACGTTATTGAAGAGCTTATTGCCGGAAAGGATGTACTTCTCCAGGCTACGGGAAAAGGTACTGACTGTTATCCCAGGACTGAAATTAAAACCCTGATAAACAAGAATTCTGTAAATGAATTCTTCATGTTTAACCCGAGGAATTCATACCAGAACTATAATGTGGCTGTAAACAGTACAACCAGGACCAAATATACCTACATGGGAACCCTTTTACCCGCTTTCGGAAATGCCAATTTTTCCACCTCGGGAGAACTGAGTCCCCTGCTTAACGATCCGGAACTGAGGACAATAGGTATTGGAACAAGGATATTCTTCGGCGGCACAACAGGTTATGTTGCGTGGAACGGCACCCAGTTCAATACAGGTAAACCACGTAACGAGTTTGGCGTTCCTATCGGGAATTCGGCTACACTTTCTCTTATTGGAGATGCCAAAAAGATGAATCCCGCATTTATTAAAGCGGCTTATTTTGAGAAGTATGGTGTCACAATGTTTGTTGGTGTAGGGATACCTATTCCGGTTATTGATGAGGATATAGCCCGAAGAGTATCAGTCAGGAACAGCCAGATCGAAACAAATATCATTGATTATGGTTCCGGTAATTTCGAAAAGCTGGGTCAGGTTGACTATGAGAAACTATTTTCGGGAGTGATCACCCTTGCCGGAAAGAGGATCCGGACAGCACCTCTTTCAAGCCTTAAGGTTGCACGTGAAATAGCTGCGATCCTTGTAAGGGAAATATCTGAAGGACGTTTTCTTTTGACAGAACCGGTTGAGTACTTTGGGAAGACAGACGGGCTGAACAGTCTGGAAATCAGAATCTGAAACTTATTGTTAAGAAAAAGACCATGAGAAGCAAGAGATTTGTACTTAAGTTCGCGCCCGATGCAACAGGCGAACCCATAACATATAACCTAATAAAGAAGTTCGACATAATGGTTAATATCATCAAGGCCGACGTGTCGCCGGGCAAGATAGGTTACCTTGTTATGGAGATGAGTGCCCCCACAAAGGTTCTGAAGGAGGGTATTGAGTATATCAGGCAGCAGAATGTTGAATGTGAGCCCATTAATAAAAAAATCACTTACAGGGATGACCTCTGTATCCATTGCGGGGCGTGTTCGGCAGTATGTTTTGCCGGTGCACTCTCAATGGACCGGAAGACGGCAAACCTTGTTTTTGATCCTGAAAAATGTCTCGTCTGCGAACTCTGTCTCAAAGCATGCCCTTTGAAACTGTTTTCAATAGATATTGGCCAGGAATAGACAATACGAACCACGTTTCTACCGTGGATTGATGGGAAATGAGCGGTGGTCAGGTTTCAGTGTGAAGCATCTCGAAACCGACCTCTGGATTGCAGTTGATCGCGACAGGCAAAAGGATGCTGCTGAGTTCGCCTTTCAAAGGGTGTTGCACTACAGGCAGATCGTTGACGACCATATTAAAGCTTTTCCTGAATTCCTTACCTCACTTGTCCCCCTTCAGATGGTAACAGAGGTGCATCCACTTGTTACCGGGATGTACCTTGCTTCGGAAGTGGCGGGGACCGGACCCATGAGTGCCGTGGCAGGTGCCTTTGCCGAATTTGTATGCAGGGATCTTCTTGGAGAGTACGGATTCAGAGAGGTAGTGGTGGAGAACGGAGGAGATATCTTTATGAAGATTGACTCTCCTGTAGCCATTTCAGTATATGCAGGCGCTTCCCCTTTGTCAGGGAAGATTGGAGTGTCTGTTAAAACCTCCGATTCACCTCTGTCTATATGCTGCTCGTCAGGAACCATCGGACATTCATTCAGCATGGGTTCGGCCGATGCATGTATGATTGCCTGCCGTTCAGGTGCCCTGGCCGATGCTTATGCCACTGCCTTCTGCAATAAGACCCTTAACAGCGGAATTATATCCTCACTTGCAGAAGAGGCTCTGGAAATCCCTGAAATAATGTCGGTAGTGATCATTAAGGATGATATTGTCGGATTGGGAGGATCCCTGGAGATTGTACTAAACGATCGTTGACTTGGAATAACCTGAGAAACATCATCCCTTGTTATCCCGGTCTTTTATTGGCTGCCCGATCTGCAGGCAGGTATGAAAAATAATAAAAAGGGTAACCGTAAACTATGCGGTTACCCTTGTTCTTTTTATCCTACTGCTTACTTTACTGAGCAGATACCGGGTACAGGATCTTAAAACTTATAGCCTACTGTAAGGCTGAGTACGCGGTGGTTTTGCCTGGCACCGTTCTCACTGGTGGTACCTGTATTGGCAAGGCCAAGGCCATAGTTCAGACCTACAAGGATTTTTTCAACCTGGACACCTGCGCCAATCACAACACCAAAATCGAGTCTCTTGAGGTCGCTTTCTTCATCTGATCCCCATTCAACGGATTCGCTATCAGATTCGGTTTCTCCTTCATAGGTGACTTTTGTTTTGTACTTGCCTGTGAGTCCCATACCTACATACGGACCTAACTGGCCATAGATCTTAATGCCGTTCAGGTCGTAAATGGCTTTGGCTGTTACAGGAAGATCGATATAAAGCAGATTCGCTTTGGTTTTCATTTTGAGGCCTTCATACTCATCAGTATAGCGGAAGCCTTTGGTAGAAACAAGAAGAGCGGCTTCTACAGACAGGAAATCATTGATGGGTAACTCAGCGGTCGGACCGATATGAAAACCAGGATTCATTTTAAAGTCGTCGCTGTAGGTGTCATCATCATCCTTAATAAGCATGTTCGCCATGTTAAGTCCTGCTCTCAGACCGTAGGTCTGGGCATGTGTTTCAGCTGCCAGGGTGAACATTACTGCCACGATAAGCAATCTCATAAAAAATTTCATAGTGCTGGTATTAGTTATTAATAATTCGTCCTACTCTTAAGGATTTTCGGCTACTCCCCGGTATTACTGTGGTACCGGTCACCACTGTAATAATGTTTATGAGTGTAATAATATTTATGAGAGGTTAATTAATTATTAATCCCCTCGTGTTACCTTTCCCCCGGTCTTTTTTCAGCACACCTCAATTCACTTTTCAAAACCTGTTATGCTTATAGTGTCATAAACAAAACCATCCTTCTGTTTTCTGAAAAATAACTTTCCAATTCTTACACAAGAATAATGGTTTTGTGTAAGAAAACTAATCAGATTCTTTTTTTTTAATCATTAAGGGAGCTCTACTGGTCAAAATGTTAACCAGAAAATGCTCCTGTGGCAACCCCTGCAGCTGAGCATATCTTCAGGGGATCAGGGACAGATGGAGAAAGATACCACAATATAAAGCTGTTCCCTGTCGGGATTGAGGATAACCTCACCCGAGACAGGTAGAGAGAATTTATCTGTTATTCCGATCGTGGCAGATGTACCGATACCAATATTACAGAGGTTGAAGTCTCCATCGTAAGTGTGCCAGCCATTTCCGGCACCAGCAAAGATATTGAACGAATTAAATTCATAACCTGCCTCGAAATACAGGTCACCACCCATCGATGCAGCCCCTCCTGATTCATTCATAATACAGTTTGCACTAAGTGAAAGTCCATTTTTGGAGTATGAGGTATTCAATTCAAATGCGTGACTGCCATCCTCAACAGATGCATCAAAAAATGACGACCCGGGGTAGTAATAATCTGTAAGGCCAATGGAGAGACCCAAAGGGAAGGAATATGACAGAAAAGGATCAGCCTCCTTGTATCCGCTGAAATCGAAGGATCCCCATACACCCAATGTTAACCCTCCTGTATTGTAGGTTACCTGGGGTTGTATATGTGGTCCGCTCCCGTAATTGCTTCCCCTCCATACATAATTTGAAGTAAAATCTGTCGATATATTGAAGCCGGAATTATTCTCTTTTTCCTGGGCTTCAGAGTTTTTAATAAATAGCAGACTTGTAAAAACAAGCAGAACCTGGAGTAAAATTGTTTTTTTCATAGATTAAAGTTCTAATAAAATTGGTTTCAGTCGTTAAAAATATATATTATTTTAATGTACCCCCTATAAAAGCAGGTCAAAAATAAGAAATACTAGTAAAAAATATTAAATACCCCCATAAAAAATGGGGGTAGTAACTGAAAAAGCCATAAATAATCACAGGCCCCCCTTGTTTGAATGAAATCAGGTGTGAAAAAGCAATTAATCTTTCTGTTTTTGATTATGAATGTTAGTGGTCATGGTTCTTATGGTCAGAAAATGACTTGTTGCTTGAATTATTAAAGATAAAAAAAGGGTGCCATTCCGACACCCTTTTTTTACCAAATCCCTGGTTGGGTTATTTCCTGCCAGCTCCTTTGCCGGGAGCTGCTGCGGGACGGTTTCCCATACCGCTTCCTGCTTTTGCCGGATTGTTGGTTTTTACTCTTGCCTTCTGGCTTTCTCCTTTCATCCTTGCCTGGGTACTGACTACTTCACCTTTGCCGGGGCCGGACTGTGTTCTCCTGGCTGTCTCACTTACCACGGCACCGTGATTCTGTGTCCTGGTTTTTGTCTGTGTCATTATAGGATCACCGCTCTGATCCGTTTTATGGATCTGCTTTTGTGCCTTTGTCTGTGTCCTTGCTTCTGTCTTCTGCTGCCTTTTACTCATGGTCTGGGTCTGGACAGGTTCCTGAGCCGAAACGCCTGCGCTTATTAAAAGTGCGAATGCGCCTATAAGAACTTCTTTTTTCATCTTATTTTATTTTTGGTTATTAGTGATTACAGCACCAAATATATATGGTCGAAAATGAAGGATTTATGAAATTCAGAATAAATTAACACTGCTGTCCGGAATAATGATGGTTTATGTTATAAGAGGCAGATTTCTCTGATTAATTGCAAGAAGATGTGGATCTAAAGATTCCTCACTCCAATGCATTCCGACCGAAGGGAGGAATCTCCTCAGAGATTAAGTATCAATAACAGGACAAGTAATCCCATAATAATGAAGCCACGAAGCAAGGCGATAAAAATGCAATTGCTGTTGATTACTGACAAAAAATCATACACCAATTGTAAAATATTTAAACAATTCAGATTATAATCCAAAGTATTAATACGCATTTATTCAGTGAATTATTAAAAACGGTATGTTAATTGACAATTGAACTGGTTTTTGTAAGCTGTCTGGTTGGCTAAAATTATGCAGCGATCCGGTGGGTGCTTTAAGGTAAGAGAATTAAAAAACAAAGAGTTTGCCATGAACAATTCACATTTGAAAGAGATATTCCGGTGGGCTAATAAAAAGAAAGCCACAACTATACTGATTATCAGTGGCATGTCAATTGGTATTGCAATTGCTTTTCTCATTGGCCTGTGGGGATTAAACGAATTCAGTTTTGACAAATTTCATTCAAACGCCGATCGTATTTACAGGATATGCCGTAAGGGATATCTTAACAATGAATCGGTAATATTGGGAAGCGATTGTGGAGTTGTCGGACCGGTTGCCAAAGAACGGTTCCCCCAGATTGAAGAAGTGTGCCGGCTCATGCCTTTTAGCAGGGAACATGTTAAAATTCACGAAAAAATCACCTATGAAGACCATATAGCTGTGGTCGATGAAAATTTCTTCCGTTTTTTTTCATTTAAGCTCAAAAACGGAAATCCTGATGACTGCCTTGATGCACCCGATAAAGTCATAATTAATAATGAAATTGCCAACAGATATTTTAAAAATGAAGATCCAATAGGTCAAACCATTGAGATTTTCGGGCAGCAATTACACGTTAGCGCGGTAATGGAAAATACGCCTGAGAACTCACATCTGAAACTCAATATTGTTGTTCCTATGGAAGCAGTCTCCTGGCTTAAAAACAGTGGTTGGGGGAATAATGATGGTTTTATAAACTACCTGCTGCTGAAAGAAGGAACAGATATTGAAGCTCTTGCTAAAGATATTTCAGCCATGACTTATGAACACTTTTCAATGTACAAGGATTTGAAAATTACGCATTTTCTGCAGCCACTCACTGAAATTCACTTTTCTCCGGGATTCCGTTTTGATAGTGTTATTACAAGCGACCAAAGGATTGTATTTATTTTTGTCTCTCTGGCTGTTTTAATATTACTGATTGCCAGCTTTAATTTTGTTAATATTTTCATTTCCACTTCCTTCTTAAGGGCAAAGTCAATTGGCGTAAAAAAGATAAACGGTATTTCCAGAACCAGTCTTTTCATGGCTTCATATTTTGAGACAGGATTGTACATTCTTGTCTCCACCTGCATTGCCATATTTTTGGCAGCAGCTTTTTTACCTTCATTCAATCAACTGACAGGTACTCATTTGGAATTCGATTTTACTGATTATCGTATCTATCTTTATTTGGGCATCCTGTTGTTGTTAACCATTATTATAGCCGGTACTTTCCCGGTTATTTACATGCTTCGTTTCAATCCCGAAGCAATAATCAGAAACCGTTTTAAAGGAGGTGGAGTGACATTATTACAACGGGTACTTGTAGTCAGTCAGTTTGTGGCATCGGTTATTCTGATTTGTTCGGCAGGAATAATCAAAAAACAGATCAGTTATGTAAGGAACATGGATCTGGGATTCAATAACGAGCAAATAGTCTATATTTTGCCATATAATCTTGCCAACAGTTATGATGCCGTCCGTAACGAATTGCTGAAAAATCCCAATATAATGGACGTCACAGCCAAAAATTGTCTGCCCAGCGATTGGAATGATGGTAGCGAAATAACTCTGGCTGATAATGCTGACAAATCGGTAATTATGGAAATCTGTTCCATGAAAGATAATTATGCCGATATGATGCAGATGCCTTTAACTGAAGGGCAAAATCCTTTTTTACCCGGGCAGGAAAACAACAGGGAATGCCTTATCAATGAACAGGCCGCTAAAAGTCTCGGTCTGGAAAATCCGATAGGAAGGCAACTAAAGAGAGCAGACCAGACTTTCACCATTGCAGGGATACTAAGAAATGCAAACACGAAGTCCTTACATACAAAGGTCGACCCGCAGGTATATTTAAATCTTAATAAGGTTGATGCGGATAATCCGGTGTTAATTAAAACAAATGGTCAGTATGAGAGTGCCATTCAGACGTTGTCTGAAATATGGGCTAAATATAATCCCGAGATTCCGTTTGAATATTATTTTTTGGATAACACTTACGACCAGCTTTACAAAACTGAAAAAACTGCTTCTAAAATTATCTCCATAGGAATGGTAATCGCAATATTCCTTGCATTTATGGGATTATATGCCATTTCGCATTATGCTACAGAA
This sequence comes from uncultured Rikenellaceae bacterium, assembly GCA_964494045.1. Classification (GTDB taxonomy): domain Bacteria; phylum Bacteroidota; class Bacteroidia; order Bacteroidales; family VadinHA17; genus LD21. The sequence continues at coordinate 5,641 of CAZBQM010000007.1, read as the reverse complement.
CGCCGTGTTAAAGAAATTGGAGTAAGAAAGGTAAACGGTGCCCGTATTTCTGAAGTATTACTTCTGTTAAACCGCGATTTTATACGTTGGGTTCTTATCTCGGTGCTTATTGCAACTCCCATAACCTGGTTCATTCTGCATAAGTGGCTGTCGAATTTTGCTTACAAAACAAGTCTTAGCTGGTGGATTTTTGTGTTGGCCGGTCTGCTTGCCCTGGGAATAGCAGTATTAGCCGTTAGCTGGCAAAGCTGGAGGGCAGCCGCGAGGAATCCGGTCGAGGCCCTGAGATATGAATAAGCAATGTTTTTACTATTGCCGGGTTTGTATTGCATCTTCAGAAGATGAAATCATCTTTCACAGTCAGAAGTTTTTAGGTTTAAAGTCACCTGAGCTTTCCGGAACTTAAGTTAATGGTGTATCTTTAAATGATGAAAGCAGCACTTTGAGATGATTTAATTCTATCTTCGATGTAAATATTCCCTTTATGAAAGAAAGAACTGCGACAGTTTTAGGTGCAACCGGACTTACAGGCGGACATCTTGCAGCACTCCTGGCTGAGGATCCGTATTTCACGACAGTCAGGATAGTGGTCAGGAAAGCCCCGGAGTCTGTGGCGCCGGGAATAAAGGTGATTGTTATTGATTTCAGCGACCAGCTTGCTTTCAGATCAGCAATTGAAGGCAGTGATGCGGTGTTTTGTGCTGTCGGGACAACCCGTAAAAAGGTAAATGGAGATATGATTGCCTACCGGAAAGTCGACTATGACATACCGGTCGATGCAGCACGCCATTGTCTTGCGACTGGCTGCGGCAGCTTTCTTATGGTATCATCAGTCGGAGCCTCATCAGCAAGCAGTAATTACTATCTCAGATTTAAGGGAGAAGCCGAGGAGGCTATCGCCGCAATGGGGATTCCTTCGGTTTCTGTGTTCCGTCCTTCAATGCTCCTGGGGGAAAGGAAGGAATTCCGCTTTGGTGAAGAAGTCAGCAGGCTTTTAAGCTATCCCGTGTCATTTCTCTTCCCGTCAAAATACAAACCCATAAAAGCTTATGAAGTTGCAAAAGCCATGGCAGCAGCTGCCAGAAATGATGAAAAGGGCTTAAAAATTTATCACTACACGCAGATAAAATTGCTTGCAGCTAAATAAAGCAAATTCTAATAAGCTGAACCATCCCACGACACATGCCATGATGTACCTGGAAAAATCGAAACACCGTAAAAAGCTGAAGATGAAATAAAAAATCCGGTTATCTCCCCGGGATTTGTTCCTGATATTTTAATAAAGGAAAGAATATTCAATAATCAAAATGTCTTAAGATGAAAGAACAGAATGATGAATGCTGTCCGGTTTTCGATGTCGATAAATGGGACAGGAAAAAATTTGAATGGGAAAATAAGCTTTTCATTAAGGAAAGCATGTCCACCTGCTTTCATATACCATTTCCACCTACGATCGGTAAAAAGGTAATGAAAATGCACAAAATGGCCACCGAAGCCGGAGTCACAATCCCTGACAAGTCTGAGGCATTGATTCTATACAGAGACCCTTCAGCTTTTAAATCAGAGATCTACTATTCAGTTTCCGGGAAGGTTGAGAATGCGGAGGCAGATAATACTACTATTTCGGGGTCATTTGTATCGTGTGTTTTTGACGGACCATACAACAGTGTTCCGAAGTTTATTAAAGAAATGGAAAAATACCTCAGCGAAAACGGTCAGACAGCGATGGATTATTATATACATTATGCTTATTGTCCGAAATGTGCAAAGGAAAGAAAGCATAATTACATGATCCTTTTTGCACGGGTTAATGGTTAATGTCATTAGACAATACCGTAGAAATGGAGGAAAAATTTTGTCAGTCATAGCATTTCGGACTGATTTGTTTACCTTTACGCTTGAGCAAATGGTACAATAGCGCAAGATCTTTATTAACAGTGTTTTAAAGATACCGGTTTATTGCCTGATTATGTAAAATTTATGGCAGCAAATGTTTTTATTTTAACTACTACCTGTTTTAATTAATTTATCAGTATGAAGAAACTACCATTTTTTTCACTTCTGTTGTTTTTCCTGGCAATGTTTGGTTATGCTTCGGGCCAGGATCTGGTACTCAATGATCTTGAGTATTTTGAGACGCAGGGCGTCAATGTCCTGGTCTACAATAACCTTTTTACCGGAGGTTTTAACGATGAAAAGACAGCCGGCATTGAGATCATCCATCATGGCGTCAGAACATCCCAGGGTGGCGCAGTGAGATTATCCAGCACCCCGGAACAGTGGGATCTTGTTCCGGCAATACCTTCACGCAAGGTTAACCGTGAGACGAAATCCATTGAGTCTTTACTCAGGTTTCCGGATTACGATTTTGAATCACGCGTGGTAGTTACTGCCAAAGGTAAAGGTGTTGAGATATCTGTTTACCTTGATAAACCTCTTCCCGAAGTACTTGAAGGGAATGCCGGTTTTAATCTTGAGTTTTTGCCATCGCAATACTGGGGAAAGACCTATCTGATGGACGGACGTCTTAATCGCTTCCCCCGCTATGTGGTAGGTAACACCGTTACCAAACCAAACAGTGAAAAACTAAAGCAGTACAAAGGATATGTGACATCCGACGACAGGGGAACCGGCAAGTTTATTGATCCGCTTCCGCTCGAAAAAGGGCGTACCATTCTTCTTGCACCCGAAGATCCTGAACGCAAGGTAAAAATCACATCCCAGGATGCCGACCTTATGCTTTTCGACGGCCGTATACTGGCACAGAACGGCTGGTTTGTTGTCCGCAGCCTGCTTCCTGCAGGAAAAACAGGGAAGGTTCTTACATGGGTTGTTGAACCCAATGCCATCCCGGGCTGGATAAGAGAACCCAATATCGGTTTCTCGCAGGTGGGTTATATCCCTTCCCAGCAGAAGGTCTCGGTCATCGAACTCGACAAGAAAGACAAACCCCTTGCAAAAGCATCTATATTTAAAATTGATGCCGACGGTAATGCTTCTGAGGCATTCAGCGGCAATGTTGTGTCGTGGGGCGACTATTATAAATACCACTACGTAAAATTCGATTTTACTCCGGTCAAGACCCCCGGTATATACTATATCCAGTATGGCAACTTTAAAACAAACAACTTCATAATAGAAGATAACGTTTACGACGAGATGACCTCCGCCACAAGCGACATATGGATCCCGATACATATGAATCATATGTTCGTAAACGAAGCTTACAGGGTATGGCACGGCGAACCTTTTAAAGAGGGCTATCTCCAGGCTCCGGCACCCACCGATCACTTCGACGGGCATGGACAGGGACCGACAACCGATACAAAGTACCAGGGACTGGAACTGATCCCCGGATTAAACGTGGGCGGCTTTTTTGACGCCGGCGATTTTGATATCGAGACAGGATCAAACATTGGCGTTGTACAGAACTTTGTTCAGACATGGGAGTATTTCAAGCCTCAGCGCGACCAGACTTTCGTAGATCAGGAACAGCGCTATGTTGATCTTCACCGTCCCGATGGAACGCCTGACATCCTGCAGTTTATAGAACATGGTACAAAGCAGCTCCTGGCCCAGGCAGAGATTATAGGCCACATGGCACAGACTCTCTCCAACTCGGTTCTCGACAACTATCATCACCTTGGTGATGCAGCTTCGATTACCGACGGACTTCACTACAATCCGAACCTTGGTCCCTACGAAGTTGCCAAAGACGGCAAGTCGAGCGGAGTCAAGGATGATATGTGGGCATTCACAAGCCGTAATCCGGGTCTCGACATAAGGGCAGCAACCATGTTTGCAGCAGCAAGCCGTGCCCTCAAGGGATATAACGATGATCTTTCAGCCAGAGCCCTGACCCAGTCAAAAAGGCTTCTGGCAGAGGGTACTGAACTGATGGCCAAGGCACCCCAGGGTCGTCCCGGCATGATGGGCTTCGGATCAGGAGACTATGCAACCAACCTTGAACTCTATATATCAACAGGTGAGAAGCAGTATCTCGATAAGTTCCAGGAGCTTTTATGGCCTGCACTTGACCGTAATGTCAGCAGGACCATTATGACAGCAGTTCTTGCCATTCCCCATATGGATGCAGCCTATAAGGAGAAACTCAGACCCTATGTTGTAAAATACAAGGAATATGTTGAAGGGCTTGAAAAGGATAATCCCTACGGGGTTCCTATCGGTCTTGGCAACTGGGCAGGTGGCGGCGACATCGTCAGCTTTGGAACCACTGTCTGTTTTGTCAATTCGCAGTTCCCTGATATTATTGACAAAAGCCACGCATTCAAAGCAACCAACTGGCTGTTCGGATGCCATCCCTACCACAACTATTCACTGGTGGCAGCAATAGGAGCCGCACGTCCCAAGGACGTATTTTATGGCAATAACAGGGCCGATTTCTCATTCATCCCGGGCAACGTTGCTCCCGGTATCCTGTTCAGACGCCCCGATCATTTTGAGAACTACGATGATTGGCCTTTTATCTGGGCACAGAACGAAGGAACCATTGGCGGAAACACAAGCTACCTCATTTTTGGGTCAGCCTTCAGGAATATGCTTAAAAAATAAGTTCTTAGATAGTTCTGAATCAGAAACTGATTCAGACAGCTAAATCTCAAAGCGCAGGTTACAGATCGAAGGAAAGATTCTGTAACCTGCGTTTTTTTAGCTGTGCCGAAAACTGAAGAGAATCAGAAGGGAGAGTTATATTAAATAACATATTTTGCACCTGAGTCTGGAATTAGTTTAGAATATGTATTCATCGATGCTGATTATTTTTTCCGCTCGCGTCGTCTTTCGGATTGACAGGAATAATTTGAACTCAATGAATAAAAATAACTGAACAGAATTAATAAATTAGCAATCACAAAAAGAGTATCGATATGAATAAAAATACAATTTTTCGTTCGCTTATTGTCGGGGCATTCATTTGTTTCCCGGGATGGGCAATCGGCCAGCCTTCAGGAGGCTTTGGGAGATCTCCGCAGATCAATCCCGATAAAACTGTGACTTTCCGCATTAACGCACCAAATGCACAGGATGTTAAACTGAGTTTGCAATCTGAAAAAGCGCCTGTCCAGATGGTTAAAGACACGAGAGGCTCATGGAGTGTAACGGTTGGGCCTGTTAAACCCGACATTTATCCTTATAGCTATATTATTGATGGCGTTCAGGTTATGGATGCGGGCAATATGTACTATTTCCCAAACGAACGATTCAAAGGCAGCCTGTTGGATGTAAGTGGCGATTCTTCGCTGATCCATTCAATGAGGGATGTTCCTCACGGAACAGTAACTTATGAGTTATACCCATCGGCTGAGGGAACAACAGGTACAGTGCTTGTTTATACCCCACCGGAATACGACAGGAATCCTGATCAGAAGTACCCGGTATTTTACCTGATAAGCGGAACTACTGATACCGAAGAAACATGGTTTAAAGTAGGCAAGGCCAATCTTATCCTCGATAACCTTATTGCCGAAGGGAAAGCTAAGCCTATGATTGTCGTGATGCCTTATGGTAATATCGAAGCCAGGATCGCAGAACAAAAGGGAGGGCTTAAACCGGCTGACCCGGCAGGAAGGGAAAGCGCTGAGGCAATTGCGAGGTCAAAGACTTTCGAAAGAGACCTGGTAGA
>CAZBQM010000006.1:39341-52977 GCA_964494045.1 uncultured Rikenellaceae bacterium | reverse complement strand
TGGAATGATTGGAAATGGCAGTTACGCAATACTTTCAACAGTATTGACGATCTGCAGAAAATCATGAAACTGACCGACAAGGAAGTTGTGGCCTTAAATAATCTGAAAGGTCGTCTTCCCCTGAGGGTCACACCCCATTTTGCATCACTGATCTACAATTCAAAACCTTCAGATCCTTTGCGCAGGAATGTTGTGCCTGCCGTTGAGGAGCTAATTGTATCATCCAGTGAACAGTCGGATCCCCTCCACGAGAAATCCTTTTCTCCTGTCAAGGGTATTGTTCACCGTTATCCCGACAGGGTGCTTTTCACCGTAACACAGGTATGCTCAAACTATTGTCGATATTGTACGCGTTCTCATTCTGTAGGGAGACTTGACAAACTCGGAAAAAATGATTTTGAGAAAGCATTTGCATATATTTCAGAACACAAAGAGGTCAGAGACGTGCTCATCAGCGGAGGCGATCCGTTGACACTTAATGATGAGACCCTCGATTATATTCTTTCCAACATAAGGAAAATAGAACATGTTGAGATAATACGTATCGGAACCAGGGTACCTGTTGTACTCCCTCAGCGTATTACTGACAATCTGATATCGGTTCTCAGAAAATATCATCCGCTGTTTATAAGTCTTCATTTTTCACACCCTTCTGAGATTACGGAGGAATGTGCCGCTGCATGTATCAAACTGGCCGATGGCGGTTTCCCGCTTGGCAGTCAGACTGTCCTTCTGAAAGGGATCAATGATAATGTTCCGGTAATGAAGGAGCTGATGCATAAGCTTCTTAAAATAAGGGTACGACCCTACTATCTGTATCAGTGTGACCTCATACCGGGTTCAGGACATTTCCGTACAACAGTAAGAAAGGGACTGGAGATAATAAAAGGGCTTCGCGGCTTCACAAGCGGTTATGCAGTGCCGACATTTGTTATCGACGCTCCCGGCGGAGGCGGAAAAATCCCTCTCCTTCCCGATTACGTGGTTGAACATAACGAAGAACATATCGTGCTCAGGAATTACAAGGGTGTTGTTTGTGAGTATCCTGAAAAATAGTCAGTACCGATGAAAATAGGATTGACCTTTGATCTCCGGTCGTGGTATCTCGACCGGGGTTATTCCATGGAGGATACCGCTGAATTTGACAAGCAGGATACGATCGACGCCATCGAAGGCGCCCTGAAGAAAATGGGTTATGAGACAGAACCTGTCGGTAACTGTTTTCAGCTTATTGAAGCTCTTGCATCAGGGAAAAGATGGGATATTGTGTTTAATATTGCTGAGGGTTTGTATGGCGACGGAAGAGAATCTGTAGTCCCGGCCATACTCGACCAGTACAGGATACCATATGTCTTCAGCGGACCCGTCATCATGGGAGTGTCTCTGAATAAATATCTGACCAGGCTCATTGTAGCTTCTGCAGGAGTACCGGTCAGTCCTGGTATGATTATCAATGTTCCCGAAGACATCAGCGGATGTAATCTTGCCTTTCCTTTATTCATAAAGCCGGTATCTGAGGGAACCGGAAAAGGAATCACACGCAGAAGCCTTGTCTCTTCGGAAGAAGAGCTTCGCGAAATGGCATTATACATACTGCAGAGGTTTGAACAACCGGCACTGGTTGAAGAATATCTGCCGGGAAGAGAATTTACTGTAGGCATTGCAGGAAACGGAACAGATGCCGCTGTCATCGGAGGGATGGAAATAATCTGCAAAGACAATCTTCCCTATTCGGTGGAGGTAAAGGAAAACTACCAGGATTATTGCAGTTATCTTCCCCTTGAAGGAGAGATAGCCGAAGAATGTTTCTCAGTGGCATTGAAGGCCTGGAAGGCTCTCGGGGCTACGGATGCAGGACGGGTCGACCTTAAAGCGGACCGCAACGGAAGGATATGTTTCCTTGAAGTCAATCCGTTGGCCGGGCTTCATCCTGTTCATTCTGACCTGCCCATTTTGTCACGTCTGGCAGGAACGGATTACCAGACCCTGCTTGAGATGATCATAAGCGCTGCTTTGAAACGCCATCATCTGCAACCATGAAAAAACGGAGATGCTGCATAATCTATAATAAACCGGGAGATGCTGCCCTGGCCGATGAGATGGATGTCCTCGACCAGGTTGAATATGTGGCTGAAAACCTGAAAATACTGGGAATTGAAAGCTATGCCCGTGGTATAAGTCCTGCATTCATGGATGAAATTGCCGCTGTTGCCGCCGACCATCCCGATTTTGTATTCAACCTTGTGGAATCCATTGATAACAAAGGAGAGCTGAATTATTTCATACCTGCAATGCTTAATATGTATTCCATACCCTACTCCGGGAATCCACTTGAGGCCATGTTTCTTACCACAAGCAAGACCCTGATGGGGAATATGCTCCGGAAGGAAGGGATCAGATCTCCGCTTTCATATTCGCCTTCCCAATATGGGATGCTGAAAGAAGGAAACAGTTATATCATCAAGCCTGTATGGGAGGACGGATCAATGGGTATTACCGGTGATTCGGTTTTTGCCATGGGACCTGAAGCTGTCTCGCGGATAAAGGAATATGATGATTCACACTGGATTATACAGGAGTATATAGACGGCCGGGAGTTTAATATAAGTGTTGTTGCCGGACCGGATGGCCCACAGGTAATGCCGCCTGCAGAAATGGTCTTCCATAATCACTGGGGCAAAAAGCCACGGATTGTTGACTTTAAAGCCAAATGGGACAAGTCGAGTTTCGAATACGAAAATACCATAAGGGAATTCCCGGGCGACAGGCTTGACAGGTCGCTTGCCATGGAAATCAATGAGACCGCACTTAGGTGCTGGCATCTCTTCGGACTCAGGGGTTACGCAAGAGTCGATATGAGGCTCGACAAACCCGGCAGACCATATGTGATCGAGGTGAATGCCAATCCCTGTATTTCTCCCGACAGTGGTTTTACAGCAGCTGTGACCGAAGCCGGGATGTCGTTTACAGAAGTACTTGAAAGAATTATTAATGATCTGAACCACTGAAATATGGCTGACATCATCAAAAACATCCTTCCTGAAGACAAAGGAAGAATAAGGGAAATACTTAAATCTGCCGGATTCTTTTATGAATTCGAGATCGAAACAGCCCTTGAGCTGGCTGACGAGACAATTGAAAAAGGTAGCGAGAAAAGCGGATACTACTGGATGAAATTAGTTGAGGACGGAGAGATACAGGCCTTTGCCATTTATGGTAAAAATCCTTTCTCCACGCATTCCTGGGACCTCTACTGGATGGCAGTGCATAATGATTTCAGAAACAGGAAACTTGGATCTATTCTCCTGAAAACCATTGAGGAAGATGTGAAGAATAAGGGTGGCAGAATACTCTGGATTGAAACTTCAGGAAGACCTCTTTACGCTCCCACGGAAGCTTTTTACAGGAGAAAAGGTTATTGCCTTCAGGCAAGTCTGAAGGACTTCTACGGACCCGGCGATCCAAAGCAGATATACTCAAGGGAACTCTGATTCCCTGTCGGAAGATGATTTTACTATAACATTAACAAACAAAAATCCCGAATATGAAAGGTATTCTTACCATAGTGATGCTGATCATGTCGAATGCCTTCATGACTGTCGCCTGGTACGGACATCTTAAGCTCAAAACCATGAGCCGTTTTGAGAATATCAGCCTAATAAGCGTCATCCTGCTGAGCTGGGGAATAGCATTCTTTGAATATACCCTCCAGGTTCCGGCAAACCGCCTTGGTTTCAGAGAGACTGGTGGCCCTTTCTCCCTTATCGAACTTAAGGTCATCCAGGAAGTAATCTCAATTTCTGTTTTTACAGTCTTTACTATCCTTGTTTTTCGCAATGAACAATTCAGGATCAACCATCTTATTGGATTTGGGTTCCTGATCCTTGCCGTCTATTTTATATTCAAGAAGTAAGGTTATTTCACGAGGTTGGAATTGTAATATTCAGGTTTTCCCGTCACCTCCTCACCAAGCCAGGCTGGTCGTTCAAAGTCTTCATCCTCATTTTCCAGTTCAATCTCGGCGATAACAAGTCCTTCGTTCCTGCCATGGAAGACATCCACCTCAAAACAATGCTTCCCTGACGGCACCAGGTAACGCGTCTTCTCAATGATCCCGGGCAGACATATATCCTTCATCATTTCTGCTTCTTCAACAGGAAGTTCAATCTCCCACTCCTTCCTGGAGATCCCGCCTCCTGAAGCTTCGCCTTTGATTGTAAAAAAGGCCTTTTCACCGGCTATCCTTAACCTTACAATCCTCTTAGGATCAAGCGACAGATAGGCCTGAAAAATCCGGGTTTCCCCTACCGCAAGGTGTCTGAACTCCCCTCTTACAAGGAATTTCCTTTCAATCTCCAGAGGCATTTTTACTAAAATTTATTCCTGTCAGGATAAACATAGCCCTCCCCCGTCACGGCAAAAACCTGTGTCCGGTCAGAACTACCATTCCACGATCAGGCGTCTAATCAACTTTGCCACAATTTAATGAAAAACATTTTTTCAACAGCCCAAATGGATTAATGTTTATAAATATATCACGAATTATTATTAAAATCATTAGGTTCACTAGATTATTATTTTATAAATTTGATGCGAGGTAAAAAATGCAGGTTTTCATTGTTTTGGAAGATCTGTGAATATTCCTGGAGAAATTTTTACTAACTAACTTAATGCAGAAGGTTTCTTTTAGGTTGTGAGGGTGATAATGTGATATGGGCTGTCTGGCAGGCAGCCCATCTTTTTTTATATGTTGACTTTTTATAACTTTAGCTTTGTTTTTGATTAATTCCCTGAAATAATGGAAGTGAGGATTGAAGAAGGCTGGAGGCAGAAACTCGGACAGGAGTTTTCCAGACCATACTTCGAAAAACTGGCAGAGTTTGTCAGGCAGGAATACAGGACCGGAAAGGTATATCCTCCGGCATCGCTGATATTCAATGCTTTTGATCTTTGTCCTTATGATATGGTAAAAGTGGTGATTATCGGCCAGGATCCATATCATGGACCTGGTCAGGCTCATGGTCTCTGTTTCTCAGTAAGGGACGGGGTTGACTTTCCTCCCAGTCTGGTCAACATTTTCAAAGAGATAGAATCAGATCTCGGTATCCCGGCTCCACCGACCGGAAACCTTGAGCGCTGGGCAAGGCAGGGGGTTCTTTTGCTGAACGCGACTCTTACAGTAAGTGAACACAGCGCTGGATCACATCAGCGAAAAGGATGGGAAGAGTTCACCGACAGTGTGATACGCCTGCTTAATACCGAAAAGGAGAACCTGGTATTTTTCCTGTGGGGCGCCTATGCCCAGAAAAAAGGAGAGTCTATTGACCGGACAAGGCATATGGTTCTGGAATCGGTACATCCCTCACCTCTTTCAGCATCGCGCGGATTTTTCGGTAACAGGCATTTCAGCAGGTGCAACGAATACCTTGTAAAAACAGGGAATCAACCGGTGAAATGGTGATAAGGAGCCCCATTCCCGTGGCCCTTCAGCTATGAATCAGCATTGTGAATAATGTGAGAGGCCGGTTTTCGTCCTTTAGCCTAAGGCATTTGTCATTCAGATGACATCCAGTGAGTTCGACGGGACCCATCCCTTGTTTCCGTCCGACAGGCGGATCTCATACCATTCGCCCAGTTCACCCGTGAGAGTAACCCTGGTACCCTCATGAATGACGAAAAGATCGGTGCCGCTTGTGTCAGGTGAACTTTTACCGCTTACCTGCGGAGTGAGTATTATTGCCTTGTTGCCGTCGTACACCAGCGATTTGTTTCTGGCTGAGAAGGCGAGGGACGATAGTGAGAAGACAAAACAGAAAATAGCCAGCCAGAACCCGGCAACCTTTATCCTGTACCTTGAGCTGTAGATATATAAGGAAAGGAGTACAAGAGAGAGGATGAAGGTCGTCAGACTCAGAACTGCCCATGTGTTTGAAGCCAGTACAAGAGAGATGAAATCATACCATCTGACAAAAAAAGGCTCAGGGATCTCTTCAAATTTATCCTTTGTCATTGACCTTGCTATTGCAAGATTATACCTGACGTCTTCATCAGCCGGCCTGAGAAGCAGGGCTCTTTCATAAAACAGAATGGCCCCGGGAACATTATTGAGCTTGAAGTATGCATTACCCATATTGAAAGCAAGATCAGCCGATCTGTACCCAGCATTATAGAGTCCGGTCCATACATCAAGCGCTTCCTGATACGAATTGGAAGTGTAAAGGGCCACACCTTCACTGAATCTTTGTTCGTCGGGTGCCTGTCCGGCCAGCCTGTCAGACACGCTGAACACTATGGCACAAAATACCAGGAGTCTTATCAGTGGTTTCATCTTTTAACTTTTAGGTTTTCAACATAGCTGATAAAAGAAGCTGCATCTTCATAGACCCCTGTTGCTTCGGAATCTGATGATGAAGGAGCGAACCTTGCGAATTCACATGTGTCAAGAAGTTTATTCAGCTTGCCTAGCATCTCTTCATCTGCACCTCTTTCCCTGAGTGTGGCCATGGCAGTTTCCCTGCCAAGAGCTGATAATGGTATGCCCAGCTTATCACTCAGATAACCCCACAGCGCCTTTGAGATTTCTTCGTGGAAACGGTCAGCCTGCTTGTTCTTAAGGCAAAGGGAGGCTTCCCTGAGCCTTTTCGCTGCTATTCCTGCGGCTTTTCTGTTCCGGACCAGAGAGAGATCCGAATTTCTTCTGATATGTTCTTTCCGTACAAACAGTACAATGAGAAATGCAAGGAGTGCCACTGCATAATAGAAAAAGAAGGAAATAGCCGATACAAGAAAGCCTCCGTGTTTTTTCATATTGCCCTTCCCTGTGCGGATAAAACGGATATCCTGTCCGAGGTACCTGACATCTTCTTTTGTTATTCCCCCGAAAACGGCGATCCCTTCCTGTGTCTCATCACCCTTTAAAGCATGGAAGCTCAGTTCTGGTGTCGTTACCCTTTCATACCTGCCTGAGGAAACGTTAAAGAATGAGTAGGTGACAGGGGGAACTTTATAATCGCCATGATGCCTTGGTATCAGAAGGAACTCAAAGGTTCTCTGTCCGGAGGTTCCGTTCGTTCCGTTCCGGAGATCATCGGTGATCTTGGGATCATATACCTCAATATCGGGAGGAAGATTGAGAACGGGGGTTCCTGCCAGCTTAAGGTTACCTGATCCCTGAATTGTTATCTTAAGGTTCAGTGCATTGTTTACAGTCACTGTGTCGCCTGCCAGTGAAGCAGCGATGGACAGGTCACCGACCACACCCGAGAAATCGTCAGGCCGGTTACCCGGAAGTGCTTTTACCTTTATTCTGACAGGTTTGCTTTCAACCGCCCTTGGGACGTTGGAATAGGTGGCAAAGAAATCGCCGAAGAAAGGATCGGACTGACCGCTTCTCTGGCGGATAAGAGTGGTTATCCGGACCGGGTCAATCACTATGTCGCCCGATACCTGGGGATAAAGAAGAAACTGCTGAAGAACTCCTGTTCCCATTATCTCTCCGTTTATATTTTCCCTCTTTAGTGAATTTAGCGGAGGAGTTTCAAGATCAACCCTCAGAAAGTTTCTGAACGAAGGGTATTCCATCTCATTGATCCCCGATATATCAACTTTTGTATATAGTTTGACAGTAGCTGTAATAGGTTCACCCTGATACACTTCGGTCCTATTAACAAGGAAGTTGACAAAAACATCTTCTCCCGTGACATCCTCATTAACTGCTCTGCCTTCAGGTTCAGCTGATGCTGATCCGGTGCTGCCAGAGCTCTGGCTGCCAGGCAAAACCTCAATCCGGATTGAATCGGAGCGATAGGTTTTGTTTTTTATCGTAAAGGAGGCAGGTCCGAGAGTGAACTTACCCTCCTTCATGGCCTGCAGGTAGTATGTATATGTGTATGAGGTCTCCCTGGTGACTTTCCCGTTTATAATCTGGGTACTTGAGCTGTATGAGGTCTGGGGACCTGCCAGCTTGTAGAACTCTCCGAATGAAGGAGGTGCAAAATCCCCGCCTCCCGAGTTTATTATCCATGTGACTGTAAACTGCTGTCCTGCTCTGACAGCTTCGGGATACTCTGCATTCACCTCTATATCCTGACCTTTAACGGCAATGGGTATCAGAAAGCAAAAAAGCAAAAATACCGATCTGTATATTTTCATCTCAATTTTATTACCAGTTCTTTTCAGTTTTCACTCTTTCCCGGGCCGCCTTTTCCTGTTGCACCTTTTCCTGAACATTTTTCTCATCATTCGCTATGGCATCAAGCAGACGTTGGGCATCTTCAGGTGATATCTTCTGTGTTCCGGGTTGTTGTTTCTGTTGTCCGTCCTTTTGTTCCTGGTCCTTATCCTGTTGATTGTCATTTTGTTGTTGCTGCTGATCCTTGTTATCATTATTGTTCTGTTGATCACTCTGCTGATTGTCCTGCTTATCCTGTTGATCATTCTGTTGATTGTTCTGCTTATCCTGTTGTTCCTTCTGCTGCCTGAGAAGATCCTGAGCATGGGCAAGATTATGCTTTGCTTCCATTGATCCGGGATCAAGACGCAGCGCATTTTTATAGGCTTCAATACTTTCTTCCAACTTGTTCCCGAGAACCAGGGAATTGCCGAGGTTGTACCAGGCTGCTGATTTTTTCCCCTTGTCTTCATTAAGTGAAATATTCTCAGTAAACTTTTCTCCTGCTTCACTGTATTTTTTTTGTTTGTACAGGGCATCACCGGTATTGAAGACAGCATCAGCCGAAGTCTTGTTCTTATCTGTTGCCCTCCTGTACAGGATCTCCGATTCGGGATAATTATCCTTCGAGTATTTCCGGTTACCCTGTCTTATGTATTTCCTGTCAGCCTGGGCAAATAACGAACCTGAAAGGGCGAGGAGGATCAAAACCGTTGTAAGGAACCTCTTCATGTACTTACAAGGCATCGCGGATGTAAAATGATATCTGGTCATTTCCTGATTTAAATTTTAAACCTGAACAATCTTATTCCTGCAAGTCTCTTGTTTTTCCTGTTCATCACCATGAAGTCGGCAAAAAGAAGTATCAGTGACAGGGCGACAAATATCCCGAACTGATCATTGTACTCAGTGTACATGGTGCTTTCAAGTTCGTCCTTGTCCATTCCCTTAATACCCGAGAATATCTCATCCAGACCTATGCTGGCATTACTTGCCCTCACATAGCTGCCACCTGTGGTTGCTGCGATTTTTTGAAGCACACCCTCGTCAAGACGGCTGATTACTGTATTTCCCTCACTGTCTTTGAGGTAGTCCCTTTTCCCGTTTGTCACGACAGGGACAGGCACACCTCCGGTTGAACCTATACCGATTGTATGGATAACTATACCTGATTCCGCAGCCTTTTCGGCAGCAGAAACAGGATCATCTTCATGGTTCTCTCCGTCGGTGATGATTATCATTGCCCTGCTTCGTCCCTCTCCGGGGGTAAATGAACTAATGCCCAGATTAATTGCTGCTCCTATTGCAGTTCCCTGTCGCGGAACCATCTCAGGGCCGATTGTTGACAGGAACATCCTGGCCGATACATAGTCAGTTGTGACAGGTATCTGGGTGTACGCATCACCTGCAAAGACAATCAGTCCGATCTTGTCGTCCGTAAGTCTGTCAACAAGTTTTGAGATAGCCTGCTTTGCCCTGGTAAGCCTGTCGGGCTGAATGTCTTCAGCCAACATGGAATTACTGACATCGAGGGCTATCACAATTTCAACACCCTGTTTCCTGACTTCCTGGAGTTTGGATCCGTACTGGGGCCTGGCGAGAGCAACGATAAGGGCGGCAAGTGCCAGAAGTTGAAGAAGTATCTTTACTACCGGTCTGTTATCTGACATCCATGGAAGAAGTCTTTTTACAAGTGAAGCGTCACCGAAATTCCTGAGAGCCTTTCGTCTTCTCATGTTATTGATAATAAACAAGGCAACGATGACTGGTATAAGTATCAGCAGGTAAAGAAATTCCGGATTTAAAAATCTGAACAGCTGCATATCTTGTTTGTTAAGTCAGGTTTCGTAACACAGTATATCTTAGAAGCATCTCAAGAGCCAGCAGCACAAAGGCGGTCAGTGCGGGGACAAGGTATTTTTCTTCTTTTCTGGCAAAATCCCTTACATCGATCTTGGATTTTTCAAGCTTATCAATCTCCGAATATACCTGAGCAAGCTTGTCATTATCAGTAGCCCTGAAATACTTTCCCCCGGTCTCATCAGCAATCTGTTTCAGGATGGCTTCATCGATCTCAACCTCCATGTCCTGGTACTGAATCCCGTACGGAGTCTGAACAGGATACGGAGCCACTCCCATTGTTCCGACACCTATCGTGTAAACCCTTATTCCGAATGTTTTGGCTATATCGGCAGCAGTTGAGGGATCGATATCTCCGCGGTTATTAATCCCATCGGTAAGCAGGATGATCACCTTGCTCACGGCTTCAGAGTCCTTGATCCGGTTAACGGCTGTAGCCAGACCCATCCCGATGGCAGTACCATCTTCTATCATCCCGCTTTTTATTTCCCTCATAAGGTTAATAAGCACAGCATGATCTGTCGTAAGCGGACACTGAGTAAAGCTTTCGCCGCTGAAAACCACGAGGCCGATACGGTCGTAGGGTCTTCCTGAAATGAATTCTGTAGCTACAGCTTTGGATGCCTCCAGCCTGTCGG
Source organism: uncultured Rikenellaceae bacterium (assembly GCA_964494045.1). Taxonomy (GTDB): domain Bacteria; phylum Bacteroidota; class Bacteroidia; order Bacteroidales; family VadinHA17; genus LD21. Next base: position 42,309 of record CAZBQM010000006.1, on the reverse strand, counting down.
GATTGAAATCGCGTGCCAGCATGCTTCCTGATATATCGAGAGCCAGCATGATATCAATCCCTTCAGTTGAGACATTCTGAAAGTTGTCAGTCGATTGCGGCCTGGCCAAAACAAAAATAAGGAGCGCAATGGCCAGGGTCCTGAATCCAAATAGTATATGATGCAGGTAATTCCTGAAGGTGAAGGCTTTTTCGCCGAACCGGTCGGTGCCGGGAATGGTCAGTGCTGCATGAGTTTTGTGCTGTCTGAAAATGTACCATGCTACCATTGCAGGAACAATAATCAGCAGATACAGGTAAGCCGGTTGTCCAAAAGTAATCAGGTTCATCTCGCGACCTCCTTATTCTTTTCACTATCCTTGCTGTTTTCAGGTGTCTCTGTCACAGGTTTTTCCATAGTCTCTGAAACAAATTGCCATGCATTGTTGAAACAGATATCGTTTTCGGCAGGTGATGGTTCATGTTTGGCAAATTTAACCAGGTCGGCATCTGTAAGGAAGGATCTCAGGAGTTCGTAAACCTTGTCTCTTTTAAATCCGGTTCTGACAAGGGCACGCAGTGTCTCTTCAGTGGTAAGTTCCATAGAACAGACTCCATATCTGTCTTCAATGTACTGCCTCAGGATTTCAGTAAGCCTTGAGTAGTACAGCTTGATCTCTCCCTTCTGCCACAGCTCTGCGTCACGAAGTATTTCCAGTTCCCTGAAAGCCACAACATGCGGAGGATCTTTTTTCACAGGCTGCTCTGGTTTGATCTCTTTCTTCCTGAGTCGTTTAATAATCCTCACTATTAACCAGATAACCACGGCTAAGGCTGCTGCAATTAGCACCCAGGGGAATATCTCACCTGCAGTCACAGGGGCCCTGTAGGGCTCAATGATATCAAAAATCCCGGTGGCAGTATCAGGCGGAGTGAGATTAACCCTCATAACCTTCAGGTATGAATAGTCTGAAAAGAACCTCTTTAACCCGTCTTCTCCTGATATCTCAACATATACAGGATCGACCACATAGGATCCCGAATCAAAGGAAGTAACAAGGTATTTTTCTGTAATCCTTATTTTGCCGCCTTCTCCTTTTGTTGTATCTGTAATTGGTCCGGCCAGCACTTCAATATTCTTCCGGATAGTATCTCTGAATTCCGGAAGATCAAGGGACATATCAGCAGGCTGGTCAACGGTAAGTGTGAATCCGGTCTGATCCCCTATATATATACGGGTAGAGTCGAATGCGGCCGAAACCGATATCTCCTGTGCAGCCAGACTGCTGAAGAAGGCAGATACCAATACAGTTATTGCGATATGCAGTTTTATATTCTTCATCTCTTCCCGAATAACCTTATAAGGGGTTTGACATAATCCTCTCCCGTATTCAGTTCGCTGAAATCGACGCCCGATCTTCTGAATATGCCGGTTATTTCAGCCTGATGAAGGATCCACCAGTCCTCGTATCTTCTCCTTATATGCGACGAAGATGTATCAATCAACCTTTCCTCTCCGGTCTCGGGATCGGCAATTCTGACAAGCCCGATATCAGGTATGGTTTTTTCATGCCTGTCGGTAAACTGAAGGGCAACTATATCATGTTTTCCTGAGGCAATTCTGAGGGATTCTTCAAAGCCTGGAGCAATGAAGTCGGACATAAGAAAGGCGGTACATCTTTTACGGATGGCATTTGTCAGGAAACGAAGGGGTTCATTCAGATTTGTTTTTCTGCTCGATGGGCTGAAGTCGAGAAGTTCCCTTATAATTCTCAGTATATGTTTTCTGCCTTTCTGAGGTGAAATGAACTTTTCCACCCTGTCTGAGAAAAAGATGACACCTATTTTGTCATTATTGTATATAGCAGAAAATGAAAGAAGTGCGGCAACCTCGGTCATCATTTCCCTTTTGAAGCTTCCAATGGTTCCGAACTCACCTGAGCCGCTGACATCGATAAGCAGCATCACGGTAAGCTCCCTTTCCTCCTCAAAAATCTTCACATACGGATGATTGAACCTGGCTGTAACATTCCAGTCTATGCTTCTTATGTCGTCGCCGTACTGGTATTCCCTGACCTCACTGAAGGCAATACCCCTACCCTTAAAGGCACTGTGGTACTCGCCGGCAAAGATATGCCTTGTCAATCCCTTAGTCTTGATTTCAATCCTTCTGACCCTTTTTAATAACTCAGCAGCTTCCACTTTACATTACTTTACTGGTTTGCTTTAGCCCGTTACCTGACAGTGTATACAGTTCCGGTATAAAACAATACTATATATAACTCCTCAAAAACATTGTTAAAAAGGACATTATTAAATACAAAATGATTATTATGGAACCTCGACGGCATTAAGTATTTCAGTGATGATCTTATCCTGGGTCACGTTTTCCGCTTCAGCTTCATAGGTAAGTCCTATCCTGTGCCGCAGTACATCGGGGCATACCGATCTGACATCTTCGGGTATTACATATCCGCGCCTACGGATAAAGGCAAAGGCTTTGGCGGCAAGCGCAAGGTTTATGGATGCCCTGGGTGAGGCCCCGTATGATATCATCCCGTTAAAGGCAGAGAGTCCGGAGTCTGTAGGATTCCTTGTGGCGAAAACTATACTGAGTATATAGTTTTCGATTTTCTCATCCATATATACTTCCCTGACAACGTTCCTTGCCCTGATTACATCATCGGTTTTGATTACGGTCCTGACTGAGGGTAACTCGCTGGCAAGGTTTTCCCTGACAATAAGTTTCTCTTCTTCAAAGGAAGGATAGCCGATCACGACTTTCATCATGAACCTGTCGACCTGTGCTTCGGGAAGAGGATAGGTACCTTCCTGCTCGATGGGATTCTGGGTGGCAAGAACCAGAAAGGGTTCATCCAGTTTGTAGGTCATTTCCCCTATTGTAACCTGTCTTTCCTGCATGGCCTCAAGAAGGGCGCTCTGAACTTTGGCCGGCGAACGGTTGATCTCATCTGCAAGTATGAAGTTGG
>CAZBQM010000006.1:0-39331 GCA_964494045.1 uncultured Rikenellaceae bacterium | reverse complement strand
CTTAACTATGAATTCCTCCTTCTTCTGGCTATAGATAAGTGTGCCAATGAGGTCGGCCGGTAAAAGGTCGGGGGTAAACTGAATCCTGCTGAACCTGGCATCAATGACAGAGGCAAGAGTTTTAATGGCAAGGGTCTTGGCCAGTCCGGGCACTCCTTCAAGTAAAATATGGCCGTTTGCCAGAAGCCCGATCAGGAGAGAATCGGTAAGATGTCTTTGTCCGACGATCACCTTGTTCATCTCCATCCTGATGATATCGACAAATGCACTCTCCTTTTCAATTTTCTCATTCAGGATCCTTATATCTGCAGTCTGCTCCATGTTTTATAAATTAAATAGGTGTTTATATGAAAGACAGGCTGTATCATCTGATCCAGCCTGGTAAAACAATTGCAAAAGAAAAGAGTAAATCCCAAAAATGGATTTAATAAGTGTTAAAATTATGTTAAATGAGACAGAGACAGGGGATTCCATGAAAATCCTGCCCTGACAGAACTTCTTACAATAAGAAGTATTACAAGGGGAACAAAACCATGGTTGGTTGCCGCCGGCCTGAAAAATGCTATAACGAGGAACAGAAGAGACAGGTAAAAGACAATCCTGAACCATATCGTGGGTGGTTCACTGAAAAACAATGAAACAAAACAAAGGATTACGAAAGGGCTCAGCCATAATATATTCAGGTTCAGATGCATCTGTGTATGTTCTGAAAAGAATCCTGTAAAGATCAGAAGTAGAGCAACCAGTGAGAAGATAAAAAATATCACCCGGTCCATAATAATATTGGGAATCTTAGCCCTTATGACCGATGAGAGGAAGATAACAACAATCAACAGGGCTGAAAAAACCACAAGCGGTGAAAGAAGAGGCGAAGGGGCAGGAATAGGCCCGGAGGGTTTTAGTATGGTCTCAGGATTGCCGAGCAGGGGAATTCTTTTATCCCCGCTGATGAGCAGCAACTGGCTTAATCCTTCCTGAAGATCGATAGGAAGGAACATCCTGTCGCGGAAACCTGCCTTTTTATCTCCCGGTGTACCGATCAGCATGTCGATCCCGAAATCGAGCCATGGAAATCCAAGCTGGTATTGCCCTATTTTCTGCCTGAAAGAAGGAATCTTCCCTTCTTCAATCAACGGCGGATAAATAAGCTTATCACCGCATGCCTTTTCGAGAAGGTCCCGTATACGCGTTGCACAGTTATCATAAAAGAAATCATATCTGTATTTCCTGTTCTCAGGTTTAAGGTTTTCATTGATAAGCTCTATCAGACTGGCTTTCTGAGTGCCCGAGAGATTGATCCTCTGCGACTGGACCCACCGGCCTTCTGAGGAATACTCCTCCAGGAAACTGTTGTAGGAAGAAATAGCAAGCATATAGTCGAGTTTCCCCTTTGCAAATTTCAATCCGAAATACTTTGTTCTGTAGTCAAAAACGCCCCAGTTACATACACTATCATTCTCTCCTCGGTTAATCACTATTCTCAGGGCACTGTGTCCGTAAACTGAATAAGTAGCTGTACCGGGTCCGCATGTCATCAGATAAACAGCAGTATCTGCAGGAGTCTGGCCCGATATTTTGGGAATGAACAACAATCCCGACAATATGATTAATACGGTAAGTCTTTTCATTTTTCAACTGTTTCCGTAAACCTAAGAGTTTTTTCGGAAATAACCTTTACATAATTCAACATATCATCACCCATTTTTATCTACCTTGTGCCGCGTATTATCGTACCGGAAATGTCAGGACTGATATATTGTTCACCGGATACTATTAATTAACAAATTGTATAACAGTAAAATAAAGATGGAACATCTGGAATTGGCAAGAATACTCAAGTTTCTTCCGGGTATAATTATCGGTCTTACAGTCCATGAATTCAGTCATGCACTGGTTGCCAGCAGATGTGGCGATTCCACGTCGAGGGACCAGGGCCGGGTGTCCCTGAATCCCCTTAAGCACATCGATCTGATGGGCTTTATCGTCCTGCTTGTGGCTGGCTTTGGATGGGCAAAGCCGGTGCAGTTCAATGAAGGCAATCTCAGAAATCCTGAAAAGGATGTAATGAAGATCGCTATGGCAGGTCCATTGTCTAATGCAATAATCGCAATGATCCTTTCTGTGGTCTTTTCTCTCCTGAGGAATTTTGTAACCGCGTTTACGGGTCCGGCCGGACAGTTTCTGGGCGAGACTTTGCTGTATGGCATATATATAAACTGGGGACTGTTCATCTTCAACCTTATTCCTCTCCCTCCACTCGACGGTTCTCACCTGCTGCTAAACTATTTTAAAAAGAAACCTGCACTTTACAACGGGCTTTACAGGTACGGGTCGTGGATATTCCTGGGACTTATACTCATCACCATGCTTACAAAGGTCAATCTTCTTCCCATATGGCCTCTTGTCAGCTATCTTGGCGATGGGTTCCTTTCTATTGTGGGCTACAGGTAGGCTTACAGCTGCTCCGTAATTTCTGTTTTACTTACTTTCAAAAAAGATTGACTTTTTGAAAAATACGGACTATCTTGATAATTCTAAAAGACTTAATGAGTTGTGCACTTACTGATTCTCTTTTTATTGTCAATGATGGAAGGCGTTTCTGATCCTCAGACCACGTGGCATGAAACAGCCCGGGAAAGGATGGTGACAGAGCAGATCATTGCCCGTGGCATCAGTGACAAGGCCGTCATAGCTGCAATGAGGAAAGTCCCCCGGCATCTCTTCGTCCCCGGGGAATATATCAGGGAAGCCTATGAAGACAACCCTCTCCCTATAGGTTACGGGCAGACCATCTCCCAGCCATATATAGTTGCTCTTATGACTGAAGTGGTAAATCCCGGACCAGAAAAGAAAATTCTTGAGATAGGTACCGGGTCGGGTTATCAGGCTGCTGTACTGGCTGAGCTTGGCGGAACAGTATATACCATTGAAATAGAGGCTGAATTGGCTGAAGAATCAGCAGCACTCTTAAAAAAAGAAGGCTATACAAATATAATTTCCAAATATGGCGACGGATACCTGGGATGGCCTGAACATGCTCCGTTTGATTGCATAGTAGTAACTGCTGCTCCCGGTGAGATCCCCCCTCCCCTTATCAGTCAGCTTGCCGATAACGGAAAGATGGTCATTCCGATAGGTTCACCGGCAGCTGTTCAGCAACTCATCCTTGTCGAGAAAACAAATGGGGTGATCACCCAAAGCCGTATCTCATTTGTAAGGTTTGTACCCTTCAGGAGACTTCCTACAGGGAAACAGGGGAAATGAATTAAAGACAGTGGAAGAGGATTTTAAATCAAATACTTTATCTTAACTTTACCAGCCAATCAGGCTTTTAACATCAGAATATCCCAAATGTATCTGAATTTCCCCTTTTATCTATAAAAATGACAACAAGAGTTTTAGCCGTATTATTATGTACTGTTTTAGTTTCCTGCTCAGGAATAAATAACCGGAAGGATGCCGTAACTGAAAATGACTCTCTTTATCTGAGGCTTGGCATGCCGGGAGACAGTCTTGAGATTTTCATGCCCGGAGTAGTATCCTGCCCCGGCACCAATGATGCTTCATTAACTATATCTCCGTCTGGTGATGAGATCTTTTTTGCACGAGGCATATGGCCCGACACCCGGATTTTCACACTGAGATGGGACGGGTCGGCGTGGCTGGGGCCCGACACGGCTGATTTTTCAAAGAACTGTCTGGCTACAGAACCTTCTTTTTCTCCTGATGGCCGTTATGTCTATTACTCCTCAAGTCTTGGAAAGACAGACAGTAGTGATTACTGCATCTGCAGGGTCAGCAGAAAGGGAAACGGCTGGTCAGAGCCGGAACAACTTTTTGATATCGGCAGAGATACAATCTGGGAATTCCATCCTTCAGTGACAGCAGAAAACCGTCTGTATTTCTGTACTTACAGTGCAGCGACGGCTTCAGGTAAAATATATTATTCCGGGTTATCCGATGGCAGGTTTGCTGAACCTGTTCCGGCTGAGAAAGACCTGAATTCGGACTTCAGTGATGTCAATCCCTATATTAACCCTGCCGGCGGTTTTGTTATTTTTTCTTCGAACCGTCAGGGAGGCAAGGGGAACTATGATCAGTATATCTCGTTCAGAAACAGCACAGGAGGCTGGGATGAACCCCAAAACATGGGAGATGCTTATAATACAGATAAAGATGATTCAGATATAGACCTTACATTTGACGGTAAGTTTATTTTTGTTTACCGCGAAGGTGATATATTCTGGAGACTCTCAGAGCAATTCCTTAACCGGAACAATTAACTATCTTTCACATGGACGGAGATCTGATAAATAAAATCGAAAATGACAGATTTGCCAGGATGGTCGGGATAAGACTCCTGGAAGTAAGACAGGGCTATGCTGTAACTGAATTGGAAATAAAGGACCATCATTTAAACGGAGTTGACAGGGTACAGGGAGGTGCAATATTCACCCTTGCCGACTGTGCATTTGCAGCAGCCTCAAATTCGGATGGGATTCCCACCCTTGGGTTAAACATCAACATCACATATTTCAGGTCCCCTTCAGGAAGCAGGATCCGGGCAGTGGCAAGTGAGATGAGCGTACAGAACCGCATTGGCGGATATAAGGTCGATATATATGACGAGGACGGCACCCTGATAGCATGTTTCAACGGACTGGGTTACAGGAAAATATAAATCCGGCTACGGGCTATAACCTGTGGTCAAAACTTCAGAAATATGAAATATTCTATTTTGATTTTTTTCGGCCTTAGCCTGTTGATTTCCGGCTGTCAGAAGGACGATGAAGGCACCCTGCTTCCATCTGTTACAAAAGCCACGATAAATGAAACCAGTTTTATTCCTGATGAGTCTATTGTACTTAAATCAGGGAGCAGATATTTAATAGTTTTTGTCAGGGAAAAACAAAAGCTCGAGATAATAACCAGTGATACAATTCCCGGTGTTTATGAAGTAGCTGACAACCAGGCAAAGGCTCCGACCGGCCTTCAGGTTATGATATCATACACAGATGAGAGTGGTATTTATTCCGGCAAACAAGGTAGCGTCGAAATAATGAAAACAAACAATGGATCTGTTGCAGGTACATATGACGCGACCGTAGCAGCCAATGGCAACACCCTTGAAATATCAGATGGTTCCTTTGAAGCTGTCGAGGCAGATTCAACTCTTGCTCTGATTGACAATGAGGAAGCCATCAGGGACACACTTGATGCCTGCTATGAAGATTTTTTCGCATACACAAGGTTTTCATATGTTTTTGATGCCGTTTATTCAAATACCGTCCTGGCTCCTGACGAAAGCTGGAATGAGATCTATGAGCATTTACAGATACAGCCTCCTGAAAACGAAAAGGTTTCTTTGCTCTGGAATAATGCCTTTGATTTGATTTATAGACTAAATCTTGTTGTGAAAAGCTCAGGACTCTTTTTGTCTGAGTCTGCTGCTAAAAACAGTATTACCGGGCAGTCCATTGCAATCAGATCATACCTGAATTATTTCCTTATGACCTGGTTTGGTGAGATACCGGTTGAAACTGAGTTTTATCCTGGCTCTAATCCCAGAAACCCTGTAAATGAGGTTATTGCGCAAATATCATATGACGCAAATGAGTCAATTGGGTATCTTCCTGCTGAATGGTCAGGTACCGATGCATTCAGGATACCGGAAAACATGATGTATGCATTACTGGCCCGTGTATACCTCACTGACTTTAGTTTACAAACCACTTATCCTCCACCTTCTCTCCGCCTGTACGGCGATAACTTCAGAGAATCAATCACACTTGCCAGACGGATTATTAACAGCGGTTTGTATACCCTGGATGATAATGGTTCTCCTTTTACTTCATCAGACAGACAAATCATATGGGGATTTGAAAAAGGAGAAAACCCTGAGTTCAACACGGTCTTTGAAAAGGGCTCCTATGTCCCTCTGATGCGCCTTACAGAAATTTACCTGATACTGGCTGAAGCACTGCTTGAAAACCAGGAAACGGAAGCGGCGGTTACAATATTCAATGGACTGAATTCCAGTCTTGATTATCCGATAGTATCTTCTCTGAATCCTGACGACATTTATCTTCGCTGGAACTCGGAGATGACCATGGAAGGCAGTATATACCTGACTATGAAAAGGTTTAACAAAGCCTTGCCTGTGCTTAATAATAACGCCAACAAGATATTACTCCCGGTGCCACAGTCGGCCATCATCAAAAATCCATATCTGACCCAGAATATAGGATACTGATATTTTCATCGCGGGAATATTAGGCTTAAAGTTTAAAGTAAAAAGCTTAAAATAAGAAAGGTTGCACGAAAGGCAACCTTTTCAGTGATTCCGGCGCGGCTCGAACGCGCGACCCACAGCTTAGAAGGCTGTTGCTCTATCCAACTGAGCTACGGAACCGTTTTCAGCGTGCAAAAATACATTTTTTTTCGATTCCTCAGAGTGTTTTCATGAAATTTACAAGACCCTTCATCTCAAGAATCCTGCCCAGCTTACCTGTAGGTGCCCCGAAAGTGAATTTTCTGCCTCCGATGGCTATGATACCCCTGTCAGTATCAACATCTGCATCATCACCTGATCTGTAAGATTCAACGGCCTCCCTGTTTACAATAAGCAGCAGTCCCTGGTTTATCGATGAACGGAAGAATATCCTGTTTACAGATTTGACTATTATTGCCCTGATTCCCGCAAAGGCCAGACCTGCAGCGGGATGTTCCCTTGAACTTCCGCACCCAAAGTTCTCCCCCGCAATGATTATATCTCCTGTTGTCACCATGGTATGAAACAGTGGATCAAAATCCTCGAACAGGAATGGCAAAACTGACGCCGGATCGGAACTTTGCACAGAATATGTATGCCTTCCCGGGAACATTAGATCGGTATTAAGATTATCGAAATGTGAATAATCCCATACATTTCCCCACTTTCTGAGTTCTCCTTTTTCAGGCAGTGAAGAAGAAGATTTTTTTATGCTGAAGGGATATTTCTCATTCCCCGGCACAGGGCGAGGATCACTAATGGTGCCCGTCAGGGAAGAACAGGCGACTGTAGCAGGCGAGGCAAGATAGATTGACGCATTTCTGTTTCCCATCCTTCCGGTAAAATTCCTGTTTGCCGTGGAGATAACTGCATGACCGTCGGCCGGTATTCCCTGACCCGTGCCAAGGCAAGGGCCGCAGGAAGGTGAAAGTATATTTGCCCCCGACCTTACAAGAGTACTTATAATACCTTCATCAATAGCCCTGAGAAATATATCACGGGAGGCAGGCACTATATTCAGTTGAAATCCTTTGCGGATCTTCTTCCCTTCCAGTATTGATGCCGCAGCTCTCAGATCTTCAATCCTTCCGTTGGTACATGTACCTATCAGGCCTTCATGGACTGTAATGGCTGAAGCTTCGGCTACAGAGACTATGTTATCAACACTATGGGGAGCGGCAACAAGCGGAAACACCACGTTCATGTCTATTTCCATATATACACAGTACTTAGCCTTCGCATCGGCCCACAGGGCTCCCGTTGTGTTACCCGTAAAGTCCCTGAGCCCTTCGTCGGCAGGGAAGACCGCATTTTTTGCACCCATCTCGGAGGCCATGTTTGCCAGAACCATTCTGTCGGAGATTGAAAGGTTACGGAGACCTTCCCCATGAAACTCCACAGACATGTAATTTGCCCCATCAGAACCTGTCATGCCAATTATCCACAGAGCCAGGTCTTTTGCACTTACTCCCTTATTCAGTTTTCCACTGAGGACTATCTTCATTGATTCCGGAACCCTGAACCATGTTTCACCGGTTTTCCAGATAGCTGCCGATTCGGTACGGTCAATACCTGCAGCAAAGGCATTAAAAGCCCCTGCTGTTGAAGTATGGCTGTCGCTGCCGCATATTATCATTCCCGGCTGTGCATGATTTGACATCAGCTGATGGCATATTCCCTCCCCGGCATCGTAGAACATTTTTATGCCATATTTTTTTACCAGATCCCTGATCTCCTGATACCTGTTTGCCAGAACCTGATCAGCCGGAGGAGCGTTGTGATCGAGGACCACAAGCATCCGTTCAGGATGGAGTATTCTTTCCCCACCCATCTTCCTGAATGTCTCATTTATACTGGAAGTATTATCGTGAGTAAGCAGTATGTCGGGTTCTTTGAATACTATTGATCCGGCGGGTGCCCCAAGGATCTTTTCAGCAAAAGTGTAAGCCTTCATCTTTCCGGAGTTTTAAGGATTAATCCATTCTCAGGAGTCCTCCCTTTCTGAATATCTTCATCTGGATATCAGAGAATGGTTGCGCATATGCAACTGTATTTTTACTCAGGTTTCTTATTTCTCCCGATTTAAAGTCAATTCTTACAATATCGCCATCAGCAAGAGAAAGAGTATCAGTGTCTTTGCAGACCAATGCCGGAAATCCTGCATTTATTGCATTTCTTTCCCATATAGCCCCGAAGGAGCGGGCCACAATCGCCCCCACTCCAAGGGAAACAAAGCAGTCGACCGCCTGTTGCCTGGAACTTCCGCATCCGAAATTCCTGCCGGCCATAATTATATCGCCGGGTGAGACTGAGGATGCAAAACCCGCATATCCTTCCATATTGTCAAGGGCATATCTTCCCATTTCCTTCAGATCGGTAACTGCAAGATATCTGTTATGATAGATCATATCTGTGTCAATATTATCTGCTGTCAGGAGCCATACCCTTCCTTCTGCGTACAACGGACGATTTGTTTCCCTTACTGCATCGGGCGGTGACAACTTCCGGTCCCTGTTCATTTTCATAGTGGTAAATACAGAAGGAGTCGCCGGGATACAATCATAATCAGTTATGTGTCCGGCAATTGCAGAAGCCGCAACCACCGAAGGGGAGGCAAGCCAGACATCACCCCTGCCCTGTTTCCCCGGAAAATTACGGTTGCCTGTTGACACTGTGACCTCGCCCGGACCATTCTGTCCCACCTGGCCTGCCGCACAACCTGCACAGCCGGCATTGGAAACCAGGGCCCCGGCATCCTTAAAAACCCTTAGAATTCCTTTTCTGAGGCATTCCTCCCATATCCTGTCAGTGGCAGGAACGATTTTAAGCACAACCCCGGAGGCTATATGCCTGTTCCTGAGAACAGAAGCACTTTGTTCCATATCTTCCATCCGTCCATTTGTGCAACTACCTATAAAGGCCGAGTCGATCTTCACAAAACCCGATTCTTTAACAGGCACTGTATTATGGGGTTCCCCGGGACGTGACAGCAAGGGGACAAAGCCGGAAACATCGAGCTCATATACTGCTGAATATTCTGCATCCTTGTCGGCATAGACAGGCATAAATTTTTTCTTTGTCATGCCGCTGCAATATCGTATTGTTTCCTCTCCCGGAGGGAAAAGGATGATAATGGCTCCCATTTCGGTTGCCATCGATGAGATAGTGATCCTCTGGTCGGTTGAAAGAGCTTCTGCAGCTTCACCGTACACTTCGACAGACATTCCGGAAAGGGTACAGGTACCGAAAGCAGCAAGAAGGTTGAGGGCAATGTCCTTGGCGCTGACGTTGGGAGGCCGGATGCCGTTAAGGACCAGCTTAACCGAGGAAGGTACCCTGAACCACACCTTTCCGGAAGCCCAGGCAGCAGCAATATCCAAATCGCCCATACCCTGCCCGAAAGCCCCGATTGCACCAAAAATATTGGCATGTGAATCGGTAGATACTGCTGTGTATCCAGGCACTACGATACCTTCATCGATCAGAATATGAGTTCCGATACCCGCGTCAATATCAAATACCCTTATCCCGTTTTCGCGGGCATAAAGCCTGCATAGTTGCTGGTTGGCAGCATATTTCTGATCAGATCCCGAAGGGTTGCAGTCGAAAGTAAAAAAGGTGTTTTCAGCATCGTGGATGCCATGAGAATACTCTTCAAGATTCCTGATCACTCCCGCTCCTCCGAAGTCACGGGCAGCGCGGACATCTATCCTAACATCAGCTGTCTCTCCGGGTCTTTTTCTCTTTCCGTCTGAATGATCGGAAAGGATCTTTTCGATCATGGTCATTGACATATTGAGGGAGAAATTAAAAGGTTTACTGAACCTAACAGTTATATCAAATTTACGCAAATAATTAACTCATAACATCTTCAAAACGTCACAATTAACAATTTACATCATTTGTTTGCTATTTGAAAAAAAAGTCGTATATTTGTTACGAAGCTCATGCTATTGGTATAAGAGGAGGAAGAAAGGGTTGGAAGTGAAAATCATCAGGATTGTATTGCAGACATTGACTTTCACATCTGGAACCGAAGGAATAGCGCCAGCTTACCATGGTTCCGTCCTTTTATCAGACAGTAGACACGGGACTTTTCACGAGTAAAGCCCGCTCCCTGATTTTCCTTACAACCCTCCTCCTCTTATTATTTTTCACAACTTCCCGAAAAAAATATCTCATGTTTATTTGAAGCTGTTATTTATTGTGCCCTTGCTTCATTTTCAGGGATTACATATCCTCTTATTTATACTTAACCTCTGAGTAGATTCCTCCCTTCGGTCGGAATGACAGCTGCTGATAGTAGTATAATGTGATGGGGCAGAGTTGGCGGCTCTGCCCCATCACATTAATTTAAGATACAGTGTCATTCCGAACGGAACGCAGTGGAGTGAGGAATCCATAGATCAACATGTTTATGCATTTAATCAGACAAATCTGCCTCCTATAGTCTAAACCATCATTATTCCGGACAATAGTGATTTTTTTCTTTCTTCCCTTTTCATGAAACTTTTTTCTGCTGCAGAATCAACCGAAAAATAAAGTATCTTTGGTATCCCGTTACGGAAACCGGGAAATATGCGATTGGTCCTGTAATCTTTGGGCAAACAATGAAGACATATATCAGAAGAAGAGACAAGAATGACCATCTTGTAGTGTTGTATGGAGGTTGGGGGACCGATGAGAATATGTTTGCACCCCTTTGCAATGATGAATTTGACTTCATTCTTTTCTATAACTACTCCGCCGACGATGCCCTGATCCTTCCGGAGATGAAATCATACAGGTCAATAACCCTCATCGGATGGTCGCTTGGGGTATGGGCTGCTGAATACCTGGCTGTAAGGACCGGGATAAAGCCCGACCTGACAATAGCAATCAACGGCACTCCTGTGCCTGCCGATGACAGGTATGGTATACCTCTTAAAACATTTGAAGGTACACTTAATAACATCTCGGAAGAGAACATGGAAAAGTTCTACCTTAGGATGTTCGGAGACAAGAAAAACTATCTGAGAAATCAGGAAAGGATACCCAGGCGTTCGATAAAGTCATTGCACGATGAACTAAGATGGCTGTACAACAGAATAATGGAACAGAAAGAGCCTGGGTTCAGATGGGATTATGCCGTGACAAGTGAGAATGACAGGGTCTTCCCGGCCCCGAATCTCAAAAGCTACTGGAGTAAAGAGAGTTCTACAAGACATATTGTCGTAAATCTGCCACACTACTTTTTTCATGAATGGAAAACATATCCCGAATTCATTTCTTTCATAGAAAACTACAGTGAAAAAGTGAAAAGCTAACCCAGAAAAAGTGGTATTTAAAAAGGCCTCAGGCTCAGATATCCCTTATCAGGATGTTGGCATCGGACCTGGCAATAGTCTTATCAAACTTATCGAGCATTGAAATCACCTTATCATACTCCTTGCTTTTTATAATGATCTGCTCAGAAGTTCCCTTCTTGTCAAGTCGGTTAAGGACAAAGCTGACAGTCAGTAGATTAACATCCATGGCCGGCTGATAGAGCCTCTCCTCTCTTTCATTCTCCTGGATTACAGAAACAAGGTCGCTGTTTTTAAGGTCGTTAAGAATATCGCGTGCAAGCCTCACAGGGATCTTTAGCTTTGCGGCTATTGTCTCAGCTGAAATAGGTTTTCCCCCTGAAGTAAAGTTCCTGATTATCATATGCATCATCATAAGAACAAGGGCTTTCTTCTGATAGTGGCTTATAAGGAGAGCCTCCGATTCAACTTCATACCGGGCTATATTCTGATTGGCAAATGAAAGTTCAGCCCCAAGCAGAACGATTATCCAGCTTGCTTCCATCCAGAGAATGAGGAGGGGTATAGCGGCAAAACTTCCGTAGATGGCATTCAGCTTGGTAATGCCAAACTGAAGATCTATATAAAGCCACTGAAGTACCTGCAGAAGGGTACCAGCAATGATGCCTGAGACCAGGGCCGGAACGAACCTTACCTTGGTATTGGGCATTATTATGAATAATCCGGTAAGAGCTATCCATGTAAGGAAATATGGAGCAAACCTGACCAGGAAAGCAACCACGGGTTTGAAGAAAGTAAGGATGGAGGCACCCGATATGAATTCTGTCAGCTGTGTGTTGACAAATAAAGTAATACTGCCGGAAAGGGCCAGAAGAACCGGAGCTATAAGCATAATACTCAGGTAATCCGTAAACTTTCTGTACCACGTTCTTGATGAGGGTATCTGCCATATATGATTGAAGGAGCTCTCAATCTGCCCAAGGAGCGACATTACAGACCAGAACAGAATTACCACTCCGACACCGGCCATATAGCCTCCCCGTGTCTGCTGTATAGCATTGCGTGCATTCACCAACAGCCAGTTCACGACTTCCTTCTGTGGTTGTAACTCCTTCACAATCAACTGCTCGAGATTCTGATCGAGTCCGAAGCCTTTGGCAATGGCAAAGGCTATTGCAGCTACCGGAACAACAGAAAGGAGTGAGTAGAAAGTCAGTGCTGATGCCCTGATCTGGACCTTATCGTTTATGAATCCCCTGGCAGCTATCAATACTATTCTTATCTGCCTCAGAAGGAATAACCTGCTTCGGGAAATATCAGACAATGATGTATGCCAGATAGCTTCATTGATGTTTTTGAGTCGGGTCAGTGCCCATGGAGCCGGTTTTGTCGTCATAATATGTAGGATAACGAGCTTCAAAGATACAAAATAGCTCATACAAAAATAATTGCTAATTTGGGGCCGAAAAAAACGATCTGATGCGTATCGAGATTCTTGAGTTTATAGAGGGTGCAAGAAGAGCCCGTGGAGTTACCGTTATAATTGATGTGTTCAGAGCTTTCTCTGTAGCATGTTATGCCTTTGATTCAGGAGTACGGACGATAATTGCGACCGGAGATCCGGAGAAGGCTTTAAAAATGAGGAACCAGTACAGGAATCCTTTTCTGGCCGGAGAAAGGGACGAGAAGAAGATTCCCGGATTTGATATCGGGAACTCTCCTACCGAAATACTTCAGAACAAAATCTCAGGGAAGACATTTATCCATACTACAACAGCCGGAACAGCCGGGCTGGTTAATGCCGTCAATGCCGATATACTTCTCACCGGAAGTATTGTTAATGCCTCTGCAGTGGCTGCCTACATAAGATCGCTCGCGCCCGCTCATGTATCACTTGTTGCCATGGGTTACCGTGGCAACCAAAGCGCTGATGAGGATCTCCTGTGTGCAACTATTATAAAGGAAGGGATTCTGGGTGAGATGAAGGACAGGGAACAGGAACTTGCGAACCTGAGATTCTCATCGGGAAAACGTTTCTTTAATCCTGAAAATCTGGACTTCTCCCCTCCCACCGACTTTTTTCTCTGTACAATGGCTAACAGGTTCGGCTTTGTCTTAAGGGCCGAGCCATCAGGTGACGGAAATATGGAACTTTTCCGGACTGATATATCCTGTTAATGATACGGCTATAGTGCGAATGGCGGTGTCTCTTGTACAACACAAAGCCCCTTCGCTTTTACTGATTCGTTATGAATCAGCAACAAACCGGAAAATGGTTCACTGTTGTCAGGCAGGATTTTTCCTCCTCCTGTTAATTTCACGGAAAGCGCAGAACATGCTTATTCTGTACAGGTTAAAAAGTCTGAGTGAGACTGTTGACGAATCGAGCCTGCGCTCCATCTTTTCCCTGTACCTTATATAAAAATAAGCAAGAATAACATTACTCCTGAACATCCTGAGTAACCGATAGTGGCGTAACATCTTTACAGAAGCAGAAAAAGTCTTTTTGTCAGTAACTATATCATATAGGTTACTCAGGTTTTCGATACTGAGTCGGGTCTTGTTCAGAAAATCCATATTGGTCTCGAGACCTTCATGCCGCAGTCCGTTATCAATGTGCAGGATTTTTATACCTGCCATTCTCAGCTGATAGCCAAAAAGAGTGTCTTCATGACCATATTGTATAAGTTCTTCATTGAAACGCAGTTTTGAAAAGACAGATTTATCAATAAGAACATTAAATGTTGTGAATGTTCCATACGGGTCCTTGTTCCTATCGGCTGCCTTCTTCTGCTCTTTTTTTCTTCCGTAATACCATCTGAGTATTTTATCCGGGTCTCCCGGAGGTGCAACCCTGTAAAGGATTCCTCCCGAGATTACACTGGCTCTGCCGATATACGGCAGCCAGGCCTGCAGATAGGCTTCAGGTGTCCCGGGTATCATGGCATCGGCATCAATTATAAGCATCTGGTCTCCCTTTGCTTCCGAGATAAGCCGGTTTCTGATGGCTGCCCTGCCGATGTTCTTCTCAGACACAATGACTTTTACCTTTTCCCCTCTGAGTGCCAGGTATTTGTCTCTGAATTCTTCTGTCGAGCCATCATCCCCGATCAGTATCTCCCCGTAAGCGGACAGGCTCTCAAGGCCCCATTTCATACTCTCGACAAGAGCAACAATATCAAAATCCCTGACCGGGATCAGAATGGAAATCATTTCTCACAGAATAGGTTTAAAAAATCAAAAGTAGCATTTATTTCTCAAATATTGAGAGTATCAGGTTTGGCAAAGAAATTGCGATGATTAATTTTACATTCGAATGTAACAACACTGGGAAATGAAAAAAATTCCTGTACTGATTTCACTTCTTCTGTTTGTAGCCATCAGTCATAAGTGCCTTGGCGGGCCTGGTTATGAAATATCCTTCAGGATACAGGGGCTTGGGGATTCTTCAGTTTATCTGGCCTATCATCTTGGCGATAAACAATATATCAGGGACACAGTTATTGCCGACACGAAAGGATCCGGGACCTTCAGGGGAGATGAAGCCCTTCCTGAAGGGATCTATATGATCGTTCTTCCCGGTGGCAAATATTTTGAGCTTCTGGTGCCGGAGGATCAGTATTTCTCCCTGGCGTGTTCGAACGATAACGCGTTCAACACTCTTGAGTTCTCCGGATCAGAAATAAACACCCGTTTCATCGAATATCAGAAGAACTGGGTAACTATGCAGCAGAAAGCATCCTCTGTTGGAAAAAGGATCCAGGCCAACCGTCAGAACAGGGATTCAGTGACTGTTCTTTCCGGGCTTCAGATGAAACAGGAACAGAATATGATTGTCTATCTTAAGCAGGTAGAGAGCGATAACCAGGGTAATCTCCTTTCGATTCTTGTAAAGGCAATGCAACCCGTACAATTACCTGATTTTAAAATCGATCCCGGATCACCCGGAGCAGACTCCCTGAGTTGGGTCATGGAGTATAATTTTAACAGGAATCATTATTTCGACAACCTGGATCTCGGTGATGAAAGGTTATTAAGGACACCCTTATTAAATTCGAGACTGAATTCATATTTCACAAATGTGTTGATACAGGCTCCCGATTCCATCAATCATGGTATTGATGTTTTAATGGCTAAAACCAGTGGTAATTATAAGGTATTCCAGTATGTGGCGGTGTGGTTGTTCAATCATTTCCGTGAAAGCAACATTATGGGGCATGATGCTGTGATGGTGAAGATAGCAGATGATATTTATCTGTCGGGAAAAGCAGACTGGGTATCTCAGGAGTTCTTAAAAGACCTTGCGAAGCAGATCGACGTTCTGAGACCAAATCTCATCGGTTTGGAGGCACACAATCTTATAATGGACTCCTTTAACGGAGTATTTGTGGCGCTTGATGATATTGAAAAAGACTATACAATTCTTTACTTCTGGGAGCCAAACTGTGGTTTTTGCAAGGAATCGACGCCAGTGCTCCGCGATCTGTACGGAAAACTCAGGGAATACAATGCTGAAGTCTTCACGGTATGTACCACGGCCAACAGGGAAGAATGGGAAGAATATATCAGGACCAATAATCTTACTTCATGGATAAATGGCTGGGATCCTGAGAGACGGACCAATTATGCCTTTTACTACAATGTTCAGACCACACCGCTTATTTATATTCTCGACAGGAACAAGACAATAATCGCAAAAAAGATCGGTGTTAATGATATTATTCCTTTTATTGAAAACCACAGGAAGTATTATAACTGATCCCCTGCACTTTTTGTTAGCCAGTCTGTCAGCTGATGTATCGAACTGCAATCGAAGTGTCCGGCATCTGAATCTACCGACCATTTCCTCCCGGGAAGGACTTTTATCACAGTTTTTCCGTATTCATCTTCTATTGCAAAACCTGCCCTCATAAGCGCCCTTGAGGTCCAGTACTTTTCTTTCCCCTTTCCCTCAAGTGATACCGTTCCCCTGGCCCTAGTATTCATAAAAAAGCTACCATGCCTTGAATCGAACTTCACTACCGATTTTTCGAAAAGCAAGTCAAAGGCATCATCAAGCAATAGGTCCTCAGGTGCTCCTTCCATGAGTCCGCTTTTGAGCATAAGCCATATCCTGTCGGCCTGGCTCAGTGCAGCCTGGAGATCGTGTGTCGAAAATATGATGGTCTTGTTCTTTTGCCGGGTCAGTTCCCTGAGAAGATGAATCATCTCATATTTGCTGTTTACATCGAGGAAGGCTGTGGGTTCATCCATAATAAGTACCCGGGTATCCTGGGCAAGAACCCTGGCAATCATGGCCCTCTGCCTTTCTCCGTCTGAGAGGCTTGTTACATACCTGTCCCTGAAACTGACGAGCCCTGTTTTTTCAACAGCATCCCTGATCGCTTCGTGATCTTCGGGCATTGCCTGTCCGAACCAGTTTGTATGCGGGAATCTACCCAGTGCAACAAGGTCGGCGACTGTCATATTGGATGCACTTACAGGTTCGGTCGATACATATCCCACATTCAGGGCAAACTCATTTCTCGACATACCGGTTATCTCAGTACCCTGAATACTTATTTTTCCGCCAAGAGCAGGCTGAAGTCTTGCAAGAGTTCTTAGCAGTGTACTTTTTCCTACACCGTTGATCCCTATCAGGGCGACAAGTTCCCCATGGCCAGCCCCTGCAGAGATGGGAGGAAGAAGCGGGCAGGCCTGGCTCCCGGTCATAAATCCCAAAGAGAGGGATTCGATCTTCAGTATATCCCTGTCAATTTCTTCCATCAGCAGATATCTGAGAATTTACGGTTCCTGACAATAACCCATAAGACAATGGGGATACCTATAAGTGCCGTGACCGAGTTAACCGGTATCACGGTTTCCGACCCTGGGAGTTGCGAAATGATATCACTCAGTATCATCACCGAACCCCCTGTCAGCATGGTTGCCGGGATAAGTATCCTGTGATCGGATGTCCGGAAGAGAATTCTTGCTATATGAGGTACCGCTATTCCTATAAACCCTATCGGGCCGCAGAATGCAGTCACACTTCCCGCCAGGATACTTGTTCCTGCAAAGATCACGGCCCTTGAGAGTTTTATGTTCAGTCCCATGCTGGAAGCATAGTTTTCGCCAAGAAGCATTACGTTAAGCATTTTGACTGAAGCGATACATATTACAAAACCCGCGATGCATGATATCAGGAGAACCCTGATCTGAGAACCTGTCAGGTTACCAAGGCTGCCCATGGTCCATATGACATATGACTTCAGAAGTGATTCGTTGCTGAAATACTGCATTATGTTCACTATGGCTGATATGCCGCCTGAAAGCATCATACCTATGATCAGAACTGTAAGGATATCCTTTATCCTTGCTGATATAAACATTATCAGCATCATAACAGCACCCGCCCCTGCGCAGGCTGAAACCACGACGGCCCAGTTGCCCAGATCCCTCAAAGCACCGGGGGAATACTGTGCTGACAATCCCATTATTACAAATGCGACGCCGAGGCTTGCCCCCGAACTCAGCCCAAGGACATATGGCCCGGCCATAGGATTTCTGAAAACCGTCTGCATCTGCAATCCACTGACTGATAATGCCATTCCGGCAAGAAGTGCAGTGATGGCCTTGGGAAGTCTGAACTTCATAACAATGATCCCTGCAGTACTTCCGGCACTGTCAGACAATGACCTTATGAGTTCTGCAGGATGAATATATACCGAACCGATGAAGATATCAGCTATGAAAAGCAATACGAGTAAGAGCGACAAAAAGAGGAACAACAGTCGCGAACGGCCTGTAAACAATCCACGGCTGTAAAAAGAACCCTCTGTTACGCTTATCCTCATATCTTCTGTGACAATAGAGATTGTTTACCTGTCAGAATAAAGTTTTCTGAAATATACAAGTTCGTTTTCAAAATCCGGGTAGGGATGAAGAATGGCTGCAAGGTCCTTAAGAACAAGATGTGGACTCAGGGCTCCGTTCTCCCAGTAGTCATTACCTTCGTGACTGTTGCTCCTTTTATTGTTATTAAAGACATTACCTTCTTTTACGCACTTCAGGCCGGCCATACGTTTGTCAAGACTGATGATTTCATCAATACTCTTTGCACTGCCCGGATTTATCCAGAAGTCGGCTTCCAGGGCCCTGGTATAGACATTTTCAATTCCATAGGGCATGGAGTGGTCCGAATTTGTATCCTTCCATATATACTCCCCTCCGGCATCAGCAATAAGGCGGCTTATGTATGAGTTACCCGGAGAAATGAACCATGTATCCCTGTATGGCAGGCCAAGCAGGACTGTGGGCCGTCGGCCGGCATCGCCCGATATTTTCTCCTTCAGACTATTATACTCACTTTCAGTATGCAGGAATATCGAATCAGCCATTTTTTCCCTGCAGTACAAAGCACCGAACAGTTTGATCCATTCTGCTTTTCCCAGGGGGTCGTCTTCGAGGTAATCAGCGTTGAAAAGAACCTTGATTCCCATCTCGGTGAGCTTTCCGGTATATGCAGCCGATTCACTGCCAACGCCATAAACCATTACCAGATCGGGAGATAATGAAGTAATCAGTTCCTTGTTGAGATTATCATCATAACCGACTTCCCTGATCTGTCCGTTTGCTGCAAGTGCAAGAAGCGTTGAGTCATAAAGAAAGTCTGTCCCTGAAGCCCCGACCAGGCTCCTTTCCTCATTAATGGCCCTTATCATGGCAAGGTGTGTTGTCGACATGCAGATTATTGTCCTGACAGGCACCCTTATAATTCTGGAAGGGTCGGCTGCCGGCACTTTTACCCCTGCAGGTGCGAGGTACCATTCCTGAAGGACATTCCTGGCCCCCTGCCAGGGATCCTTTATTGTCACAACAGTAAAGGAATCGCGTTTTTCGATCAGTAGTCTGCCTGCATAACGTATCGCGGTAACTGATCGTTGATCACTGTTCCCTTCGTAATGATTTCTGTTTCCCGAACATGAAATGATCATTAGCGACAGCAGGACTGCCCCGAATGCACTAAATACTGAATTCCTGTCAGTCAGAACCATTGGCTTGTTTGTTACCTATCGGTCGTTATACCTGAATGATACAGCTCCCGGGTTGATATCTGCCTCCATCTCCTCAATGAGTTCTCCCCTGCTGTTGAATCTTATAACATAGCCCCTGCTTGAGAAATCGACAGCATCGGTTACAAAGATCTCACTGTTCCGGGGATTGATGCCCAGGCGATAAAAGTAATGATCACCACAGGGGATAAACGATTCTGAAGGCAGATCATCATCTGCTATGGTCATTCGTTTTATTCCATTGTCAAGGAAGTACAGAGTATCACCGGTTATGTTTATTTTCAATGAAGAAGGATAATGGGTTTTGTCAGGAAATACAAGCCTTGTTTCGATCTGATCGGTTTCAGGGTTGATTTTAAGCAGTTCTGCCATTGATTCTCCGCTCCAGCCACCGCTGCAAAGTACCCAAAGCCTGTTATTCCTGTCGATGACCATACTCTCGGGTTCGGAACCCACCTCAATGCTCCCGCTTACATGGTCGTTGGAAGGATCAAGAATGATCAGCCTGTTTCCTCCGGCCCAGTTGGCAACATATACCTTGTCACCGGCCTTAACGATCGACTCCGAGGTAGCGTCGATGTTGATGAAACCTGTGATTTTTGCCGTGGCAGTATTCAGAATAACAAGAGAATCTGAATACAGACTTGTAACATATGCTTTATCACTACTTAACATACACATGAACCTTGGTGAAATGAGACTGTCGATAGTGGCTGTTGTCTTCAGTGACTTAATATTTGCCACCTCTATTTTCCCGGAGTTGTTCACTATAATAAACAGCGACCTCTCCGATTCGGCCAGTGAAAATGGCACATCTCCCAGGGGTCTGTTATTAACTGATTCAAATACTGAATTATAAAGCCGGGCCGAATCGTAGGAATAAAACGAAAGAGAGCCGTTTCCCCATCTGAAATTGCCTTCATTTATTATAAATGCTCCATCTCCCGACAGATATAAGGCTCCCTGATCAGGATCGGGATCAGTACATGAAAAGGCAAGAACAACAATTAATAAATAAAACACGATTCTTCTCATAACGTATGATTTTCAAGTTCGACTAAAAGGCTGACGGCATAGGATCTCCCGGGCATAGGATGCCAGGCAATAGCCTGATAATTATTACCGAATAAATTTGAGATCCTGAAGTTCAGATCAATATTTACTTTTCTAAATTTTCTGGTTACCCCTGTAAAAAGGTCACATAGCAGGTATCCGGGCAGATAATCAGAATTGTCGGCCGTGAGATAGCGTCTTCCTGTATAGGAAGAATTTAAGGAGGCCCTGAATATCCCGTAACCTGCCTTAAGGCCGGCATTTGCCTGGTGAACAGGAATATATATTATCTGATGATGGTCGCTGATTTTTTCTTTACCAGTAGTCTCTGTTGCCCTGGTGAAGGAATAACTACCATTTATTTCAATAAATGATGTGTTGAAAACGTATTTCCCTTTAGCTGTCAGTTCTGTTCCAAAGATTCTTACATGGCCCAGGTTAACAGCACTCCAATAGTATGATTCTCCGGGGTACCAGTGAATCATATTGTTTATACTGTTTCCAAAGGCAGTAAAACCCGCTGTTACAACAGGATTTTGACCGGGTATACCCTGGTACCTGAGGCCGAGTTCATATGACAGTCCGTATTCGCTTTTCAGACCGGTATTTCCCCCCGGGATCCAGTAAAGATCATTAAGTCCAGGCAGTTTCGAGTTTGCCGAAATATTTGTGTTTACAATTAACCCGGCAGGAGAAGGCAGCTGATATTCAAGTCCGGCAGAGAAATCCGGATTCATTATCCTTCCATCCGACAGTTTCCCCCTGAGCAGCACATCTGCGCCAAGTTCCCGGAGGAATGACCGTGCTGCTGAGACAGCAAGAATTGTGGTATTTCTTGTTTTTCTTCCGTCGTAGTTGTTTGTATTAACAGCATTAAGCTCATGAGAAGCAAGAAATGACAGTTTAGTTCTTTCCCCGAGTTGAGGGCTGAATTCTGATTTCAGGGTAACTGTTCTTACAAGATTCCTCGAATCGGTAGATGCCTCAGGGTTCAGGTACTTTAATCTGTCAGCAACATACGCAGCATCAACCTTAAGGTTGGAACCAGAAAGCCGGAACTGGTGTCCGAGGAGGGCTCTCAGCGAACGATCGCTTTGGCTTTCACCGGGAACGGGTTGCCGCGAGATCATCGGAACGGGTATATTTCTGTCAGTTGAGTTATACCATAGCCTGGCAGAGGATATACTGTTTGTTCCTTTAAGGTATAATTCCTGAAGGAACCCTTTCGTTTGAGACTCACTGTTTTTTCTACTATCTGTAAAAGAAGCATTTCCAAGCACATCATTTACAAACGGAAAATTATTATCAGATGAGTTAAAGTAAGCCCTGGTAACAGAGGAGATTTTAGAATTTCCTGTTTTTACGGCTGCCAGGCCTGAGTAAGTGCCAAAGCTTGCCATCCCGGTGTTCAGAGACACGGAATAACCTTTATCCCAGTCGGTTCCGGTTTCGAGGCTGATAATCCCTCCTATTGCACCTCCGTTTGACAGAACCGGTCCTCCCCCGCTGAAAACACTTATTTCATCAGCCAGTCCCGAAGGCAGAAGCGACAGATCCGACTGACCCACCATCGGATTATTGATGCTTATCCCGTTCCATGTCACTGTAGTATGACCTGCACCCGTACCGCGGAATGAAGGGGAGGCTATTCCTCCTGCCCCATATGATTTTACATGCAGCATGTTGTGGTCCGACAGCAGTTCTGCCACTGAATTCAGACTGTACGCTTTCTTCAGGGCTGAGTCGACTGTCAGTTTAGTAAACGGGGTGAAAGAAGAGGGATCTTTTCCTGCACTTATCATTACTTCCTTTATCCTGATGGTATCAGCAGGCCCCGTCTGTCCTGAGAGTGAAAGGGTCAGCGACATAAAGAAAACAAGATATGCAGGACTAAATTTCAATTCCTTTAGTATAATATTAATATATACTTCCGGGGGGATAGACTAAAGGAATCTATAATGATTCTACGCTTCTCTTCCCGAAAGCTTTGAACACACATTACTTATGGCAGGTCTTCTGACTTATCCCGGTTTATGAAGCCTTCCCATTCGCTAATGGAACAGTGGCAGGTATTTCATAAACCATCATCGTTGGAACGATCGGACATCACAGCAGCGGGTACTGTTGCGGAATCACACCGCATTCCCTCTTAATCATAGTCATCATAGTAAAAATGACCGTGATACCATAACAGCACAAAAGTAATGAATTCAGTGGTGAATCTATACCATGAACAGGCTATTTATTAACAGGATGATAACAAACACTTCAGATTGTACCGCAGGAATTCCTGATAATGAGTTCCGGTGATATGTTAACCTGTCTTTTGTATTTGCTTTTGCCTGAATTCTTTATTTCGGTCCAGATCATATTTGCGATCTTCATGGCCATGGCCGGCAGTTGTTTTCTCAGGCAGGTAACCGGAGAGAACATAAGGTCGAATCCTATCCCGTCTTCCATTGAGATCAGTGCAATATCCTGGGGTACTCTTAGTTTACGTTTCCTGAGTGCAGTCATGAGCGGATAAACAAGAGCTGAATGCAGAACCAGTATTATCTCGGCACTATGCGGAGGTCTCATAAATTTCTCAAACTGTGAGATATCTATGTCTGAACCGGTTTGTGGTGGTTCAATTTCTATCACAGTCGGTTTGTTTATTTCAGGATTTTTCCCTAGAGCCTGTCGCAACTCTTCGATAACAGGAGTATCCCTCCCGGCACTTTTCGACCAGGTAGCTATCAGTATATTCCTGTATCCAAGTTTCGAAAGATGGTCAGCTACGAGTGTGGAGCCAACGCTGTTATCAGTACAGACTGTATTCAGTCTGACACTTTTCACAGATTTTTCAAGAAGTACGAAAGGATAATCTCCTGCCTTGAGTGTTCTGATAGTGTAGTCATCCGCAGCTTCGCCTACAAGTATAAGGCCGCTGTAGAACTTTTTAAATGCACTTATCAGCCTGTTATATCTTTGATCATCAGGATCCTTGGTGATTACTGAAAACCCTATTCCAATGCTGGTGAATGCTTTCTGAAGATAGGGTGTGATTTCATAGATAAACGGATCATTTATAGAAGGGACTATCATACCCAGCACTCCTGGTTTTTCTTCAACCGGTGATGGTTCCCCTTTTTCTTTCTGTTGATCAAAATAACCCATTTGCCTTGCAAGGGCAAGGACCCTTTCCTGGGTATCCTTACGTATTCCATGCTGATCAGCCTTGTTGTTTAACACCAGTGAAACCAGTGTCCCCGATAAACCAAGTCTGGCAGCTAAATCTTTATTTTTAACTTTTTTCCCCATTTTTCCCCTGTTTTTAGTAATATCTAAATTTAGATATATTTTTTCACATGAATGCTTTTTTATAAGAAATTAACATTCTTTATGAAAAAATATTCCGCCCCGAGGGTAATAAATTATCTTTTTGAAGGATTCACACCTCTCTGTTTGGCAGCTTCTTCAAGTCTTACCTGCCATTTCGATTTCTTCATAGGTTTCTTTGAATTCTCCTCAAGAGTAGCTAAAACAGCATCGGAATTGATCATTTTCTTGGAAAGGAAGTTCTGAAGGAATGTCAGAATATTAGCAAGGAAGTAATAATATGTCAGACCAGACGACAAATTATTAAGCACAACCATGAACATCACCGGCATCATGTACATCATGACCTTCATCCCCGGCTGATCCGATCCTGGTGACGATCCTGTCATCTTCATCGTGAGCAATGTGGATGCCGTCATCAGAAGGGTAAAAAGGCTTACATGGTTACCGTACACGGGTATGTAAAATGGGAGCGTAAGTATTGAGTCATAGGTAGAAAGGTCGGTGGCCCAGAGAAATGGTTCCTGACGCAGTTCAATAGAGACAGGAAAGAATCTGAACATTGCGAAAAGGATAGGCATCTGAAGCAGCATGGGCAGGCACCCTCCCATTGGATTGACCCCGGCTCTCTTGTAAAGCTCCATGGTGGCCTGTTGCTTTTTCATTGCATCTTCCTTTTTGGGATATTTGATGTTAAGGCCATCAACAAGTGGTTTAAGCACCTGCATCTTTGCCGTTGAATTATATGATTTCAGAGTCAGGGGAAGAAGCACAATCTTGATGATAATGGTAAGTATAAGGATTATAAGTCCGTAACTGCTAATATAATGCTCCAGCCAGTTAAATATAGGAATGATGATGAACCTGTTGATCCAGCCTATTATGTTCTTGCCCAGGAATACTATTTTATCAAGGTCATCACCCGATTTCCTGAGGGTTGAAATATGGTTGGGGCCATAATAGAACTTCATTGCAAGATCAGTCTGCTGGTTCGGTTCGTAAGGAACCCCCAGTTCAGTCGTAAAGTACCTTATATATTTGTCCGAAGCTACAGTTTTGGTTGATGATACTGACCCGTTAAGAAAGAAGCCGTCGGTCATCACGATTGAAGAGAAAAACTGGTTCTGAAAAGCCACCCAGCTTAATTTTGTAGTGATATCAGCATTGTCGAGTTCCTTTTTCGTTTTTGGGTTAAGACCGGCTACATCATCCTGATAGTATTTATACTTGATAGTTGTATACATATCTTCATTCTGTCTTCCTTTTTCCTGCTGGGGTATATACATCTTCCAGTCGAGGGTCAGGCTGTTGACATTGGAAGCTATGATGCCTTCCATTGATTTGAATGAGACATTGAAGTCGACAGTATATTTATCAGGTTCAAGGGTATAATTATATTCTATATAACCTTTATCGCCGGCCATCAGCCTGAGAACCACTGATTCAGGAGTTGTTGTTACATTCACAACCTTTTCTTCAGTAACCGGAGTGAACCAGAGGTCATTTGTTCTGATAGCCCTGTTATCGGCAGTAAAAAAGTTAAAGCCGAATTCGGTTGAATCACCTGAGAAGAGGATCAGTGGTTTGGAGTCGTGAGTCACAAAATCCTTCAGACGGGCTGAATACACTCTTCCACCTTTTAGGGAGATATTGAGCACCATCTTGTTGTTTTCAAGTGTGATGTATTCATCATCGCCGTTAGCGGCAGTGGCAAATGCCCCATACCTGTTAAGGTTCACGATGCTGTCGGGCAGTACTTCAGATAATGTATCTGCAGTCCCGACAACAGAAGCAACAGAATCAACTGCACTCTGGTCCTTTGCGAAACCAAGTTTAACGTTAATTTCATTTACCCTGGCTACAGCATCGGGACTTTTGGGCTTGTATCTGAGTGCGTTTATATATTCGGCGCGTGCATTTTCAAGATCTCCCTTTGCATAAAGGGAATCAGCTGTGACAATCACCTTGTCGTAGGTTTTGTTCAACCTGTTGCTGTTAATAAGGCTGAATCCAATGAAAATCAGAAAAATAAGTACTAGTCCGGTGATCGTGTTTTTATCCATTCCTTCTCTTTATGTTAATTAATATGCTTGTAATATACTATTCTTTTATACATGCTTTAACAAAGCTGACAAATAAGGGGTGAGGGTTGAGGACCGTGCTGCTGTATTCGGGATGGAACTGGACTCCCACAAACCATTTATGGGAAGGTATTTCAACAATTTCCACAAGATTGGATTCCGGATTGATTCCGACCGGGATCATACCGTTATTTTTAAAATCCTCAAGATATCTGTCGTTGAATTCATAACGATGTCTGTGCCTTTCCATGACCTCTGTTTTTCCGTATGCTTTATAGGCGACAGAGCCGGGCTCAACAACACATCTGTATCCTCCAAGTCTCATTGTACCCCCTTTATCGATGACGCTTTTCTGTTCTTCCATCAGATCGATAACGGGGTATTTTGTTTTGTGGTTAATTTCTGTTGAATGTGCACCTTCGAAATGAAGTACGTTCCTGGCAAATTCGACCACTGCACATTGCATTCCCAGGCAGATTCCAAAGAAAGGGATATTGTTTTCCCTTGCATACCTGACGCTGGCGATTTTGCCTTCGATGCCACGTGAACCAAAGCCCGGGGCTACAAGTATCCCATCGGGAGAGCCAAGTTTCTCCTGAACATTATCTTCAGTAATCTCTTCTGAATGAATATATTCAAGGTTAACCTCGCATTCATTGGATGCTCCGCTGTGTTTGAAGGATTCTGCTATGGATTTATAAGCATCGGGAAGTTCAACATATTTTCCAACCAGGCTGATTCTTACAGTATGTTTTGGACTCTTTAATCTGTCAAGGAAACTCCTCCATGGCTGAAGCGGTGGTTCTTCCCCACAGGGAAGGGCAAGTTTTCTCAGTACAGTCTGATCGAGTTTCTCATCAAGCATCCTGAGAGGGACCTCGTAAATTGTTGACACATCGATTGATTCAATAACGGCGTTCTCTTCAACGTTACAGAAAAGTGCCACTTTCCGTTTGAGTTCCCTTGTAAGGTGGTGTTCTGTTCTGAGTACCAGTATATCGGGCTGTATCCCGGTTTCGAGGAGTACCTTTACTGAATGCTGGGTTGGTTTGGTTTTCAGTTCACCCGAAGCCGACAGGTAAGGTACGAGCGTAAGGTGTATTGTAATACAGTTCTGGGCTCCGAGTTCCCATTTGAGCTGCCTGACCGATTCAATGTATGGCAGCGATTCAATGTCGCCGACAGTACCACCTATCTCGGTAATGACTATATCATATTTACCACCTGTACTTAGAAGTTTAATACGTCGTTTAATCTCATCGGTGATATGTGGAATCACCTGAACGGTTTTACCAAGGTAATCACCTTTTCTCTCCTTGTTTATCACAGCCTGGTAAATCCGGCCAGTGGTAACGTTGTTGGCCTGGCTGGTAGGTACATTCAGAAATCTCTCGTAATGACCAAGGTCGAGGTCTGTTTCGGCACCATCGAGAGTGACGTAACATTCACCATGTTCGTAGGGATTAAGAGTCCCGGGATCAACATTAATGTATGGGTCAAGTTTCTGTATGGTAACAGAATATCCTCTGGCCTGAAGAAGTTTTGCCAGAGAAGCAGAAATGATCCCTTTACCCAGAGAAGAAGTAACTCCTCCGGTCACAAAAACATACTTAATGTCTGCCAAAGCCAAAAAAATTAAGAAACTGAAAACAGCGGTATATAAAATTATTATTCATCAAGCCCTGATTGATCGATCATTTTAACCTTTTCCTCAAGGGTCTTAATCATTCGCTTAGCATTTTCTATTTTTTCCTGGACCTCCCTGATCATGTTATCAGCATTGGCAGATTTCGCAAAGAAACCTATATTATTTTCCCACAAAACGATATCGTTTTCAAGCTGTTTGATCTTAACAAAGAATTTCTCCCTTTCGTTCCTGACCTTTCTTGAAGCTTTCGGGTTTGTTTTAAGATTGTCAAGCTTGGTCCTGTACTTCAGAATGCTCTTGTCATCATCACCAATCCTGAGCTTGTCGAACTCATGGTTAAGAGCATTCCTGTACCTGTTTGTTATTTCTTCTTTCTTGTTAAAGGGCACAAAGCCTATTTCAGTCCATTTTCTCTGAAGGTCCTTAAGCCGGTCGAAAGCAGCCTGAACATCATTACCTGCTTCAAACTTTTCTAGTTCGTCGATTATAGCCATTTTGGCTACCAGGTTAACTTCATAGGAGCTGTCGAGAGTTGCAAAATGCTGAGACTTCATATTGAAAAAATGGTCACAGGCTTTTCTGAATCTCTTCCATGTGCGTTCCGACTGTTTTCTTGGAACGGGACCGATCTCCTTCCACTCCTTCTGCAGCTTAATAAGTGAGTCGGAGGTATTTTTCCAGTCGGTACTCTCCTGAAGTGCTTCTGCCTGGATGCACAGTTCCGTCTTAAGCTGAAGATTGTTGAGCTGGGTCTCCTTGTTATCAGCGTAAAAGCTTCTTTTCTTTTCAAAGAAAGCATCGCATGCCTCCCTGAACCTCTGGTAAACCCTGTTATTTTGTTTTTTAGGGGCAAACCCTATGGTCCTCCACATTTTCTGAAGGGATACTATCTTTTCAGCTGTCTCATCAAACTCCCTGAAGTTCTTAATCTCCAGGAGGTTGATATTTTCAACCTGTTCGCAGAGAGCAATTTTGGCTTCGAGATTTTTTCTCTGTTCGTCCTTCTGATTCTCGAAATATTCGTGATGTCGCCTGTTAATCTGTGATGTGGCTTCCCTGAATCGTTCCCAGATTTCATTTTTTGATTCAACCGGAACCGGACCTATCTCGCGCCATTGGTTGTGAAAGTCCTGGAGTGCCCTGAAGGCGACAACAGGATTGGGTTCCAGCAGAAGCTCCTCTGCCTTTTCACAGAGCAGAACTTTTGATTCAAGGTTTCTCTTCAGATCAAGGTCTCTCAGTTCCTTGTTTATCTTTATATAATCATAAAAGAGTTCAACATTATGATGGTAGTTTTCCCACAGGTCCTTTAGCGAAGACTGGGGTACAACGCCTATTGAATGCCACTCATTCTGCAGTGCCCTGAAGTCGTGGAAGGTTTTATTTATTGATTCCTCCCTGTTGACAAGATCCTTTATCTTATCAATTATCTCGTATTTCTTTTTCAGGTTATCGTATTTCTCCGATTCCTGAATCTTATTGTAGTCGTTCTTTTTCTCCCTGTACTTTTCAAGCAGCTCTTTTACCTGATAATCGAGGGGATCAACCCATATTTTGTAATCCTCAGGTTTTCCGCCCTCTTCAAGGAATTTCTTCTTCCTTTCATCGGATTCCAGTTTTAGCTTCTTGTAAAAGAAGATCCTGATCCTCTCAACATCATCCTTTATTTCTGAAGGAGGACGGTTATCAATAATAAGAGAAAGGGTTTCGGCAAGTTCCTGTTTGGAAAAACCCGAATAATCAACCGGAGGAAGTTCAATTTCTTCAAGATCACTCATTTCAACTTCCAGGCTTTCTATTTCCCTGTTTTCTTCCCCGATCACGGAGGTAACCGGTTCAATTACCGTTTCATCTGGGTTTATTTCCACAGAAGGTTCATTTTCCCCGGCTCCAGTGATATCAGCCCCGGCTTCTGCCGTATCGTGTTTATTTTCAGAACCGGTGTTTTTTTCAGCACCGTACTGTTCATCAAGAACAGTGTCATCCGGATTGTTTGTTGTCATCTTAAATCCTGTTATGTTTCAAATCCTTAGAAGCATTCGTACCATGACATCTCATGGATTTTTCAGAGTACGAAAATATTGAAATAATTAATAAAACTCAAAGTTTTAACAATAATTAATTTGATTATCAATTATTAAGGCTGTGAAGCAGGTCGCGGCCTGCCGCAGATACTCTTCAGGCTTTGGAGACCAGTATGTTGCAAATCGGTGGCGACAGAAGCAAACATATCATACTGCAAAACATATCCGGAATAATTTAGTTAATTCATATAAAACAAATAACCGCGATTATTCTATCTTTGAAACAGATTCAGTGATCAGGAGGTATTTCTCCTGTTCCGTTATATTTAAGAGATGAGTAAGACTGATATTATTATCCTGCTTTTTGTATGTTTATTTGTAGCCTTCCGTCTGTACCAGAAATTCAAGAAGAAAGGACAGGATACAGGTGGCTCGGGAAATGAATCCGGTCATGGCCCTGCTGATATCCGGGGCGACGATTATGAGCCATACTCCGGAAAGCAGGAATAGTCTATCTGTTTTTTGATGCCAGATGCCGCAAGGGATTGAATATCTTTTCTATCAGGCGAAGGTCGCGGGTAATGATTTCGGCCGTCCCCTGCATATTCTGTGTGAATTCTATTTCGCGGCCATAGAGTGTGGTAAGTCCCTCAGGAAGATCAATTTCTATCAGATAGGCATCACCGGAAGGGACAAGTGATTTTGATTTAACTGTTCCCCTGACCATTCCATACTCCAGGTAAGGGAATCCGCTCATTTTAAGATTTACCTTCTGCCCTACCTCTACTTTCCCCGATCTCTGCATTTTCAGACTTACCCTTCCAAGGTATTCTCCGGCATCAGCAGGCACCACGCTAAGAACTGGTTCGTCCTTCAGGACCGACTGATTTTCACTCCAGTATCTTGTAAAGGTAACCGTTCCGTCAACAGGGGAATAAAGCAGATAGTTGGTTTCCCATATGCTTGTCTGGGCCTTCAGGTTGAGAAATGACTGGTTCACCAGCGACAACAGTCCCGATCTTTCCTCCTCACGCTTGATGCGATAGTCCTGAAGAAGCTGGCTTCTCTCTGCGTATTCGATCACTTTAGCTGACTGATCAAGCCTTGCTTCCTGAAGTTCCATATTTATCCTCAGCAACGACTGGCGCGATTTCTCAAGGTCGCTTTCAGAAAGCACTCCGTTAATGAAAAGAGACGAATCCCTCTGAAACCGTTTTCTTTCAAGCAATTGATTTTCAGAATGGAGCCTTTCCTTTACCCTGGCCCTCCGGATATACTCGTCAAGGCCTTTCAGCTCTTTCATCACTGCCTCTATCTTGCTGCCATAAAAGTCGTTGGAGACAAATATGTTATAATCAGTAAGATTTTTAATAAACTCACCCCAGTATGACTGTAACTCGCCCAGCTCAGAAAAAACAGGCAGAATGGCCGGAGAAATGGATCCCGGATCGGTAATTGAATCTGTAATAAGTTTCATATGTCTTACCTGATCCATTGATGCAGCTGTTTCCATAACAGCCAGCAGGTCTCCCTTCCCGACATGGTCCTGATCCCTTACATAAAGATTCTTGATCCTTCCCGATACCTTTGCTAAAAGCGTGACAGGCGGATTTGCTGTTGTAATCTCAACAGGAGAAGGGACTATATCGGGGTATTTGATCAGCCATGCAAAGAAGATAAACAGGACTATTACAGCCGATATTACTGATGTTCCCCATCTTACAATTTTTCGAGGGGGATTACCTATTATTTCATTAACAGGTTCAGAGAAAATCAGTTTTTTGTTACCGTAATTCATCTGTTTAATCAGTTACCAAGTTCAAGTTGGTTTTTT
This sequence comes from uncultured Rikenellaceae bacterium, assembly GCA_964494045.1. Lineage (GTDB taxonomy): Bacteria > Bacteroidota > Bacteroidia > Bacteroidales > VadinHA17 > LD21. The sequence continues at coordinate 7,760 of CAZBQM010000006.1, read as the reverse complement.
ATCAGGTTGAAATACGCTCCGCGGCTTCTGATAAGAGAATCATGGTCTCCCGACTCGACTATCCTGCCGTTATCAAGCACAACAATTCTGTCGGCATCCTTTACTGTGCTGAGGCGGTGAGCAACAATAATGACTGTTCTGCCTTCGAAAAATCCTGAGAGGTTTTCAACAATAACCTTCTCATTATTGGCATCCAGAGAATTAGTTGCTTCATCAAAAATCAGTATTTCGGGATTTTTATAGATTACCCTTGCAATCAGCAGTCTTTGCTTCTGGCCCTCGCTCAGTCCATACCCGTTGGCGCTGATCTTTGTATTGTAGTTCAGGGGAAGGGACTCAATGTAGCTCTTTATATTGGCGATTCCAGCAGCATAAATCATTCTTTCCTCGTTTATCTCCTCTGAACCGGGGGCTATGTTTCTGGCTATTGTATCGGGGAAAAGGAAGCCGTTCTGCATGACTGCTCCTACCCTTTCGCGCCATGTTTTCAGACTTATATTCGACAGCCTGGTATTCCCGACAATGATCTCACCTTCAACAGGCTGGTAGAATCCGAGGATCATCCTCAGCAGGGTTGTTTTTCCGCTTCCGCTTGTGCCGACAATCGCAGTTTTTTTATTTTCCTCAATAACCAGATCGATATTCTTCAGTGCATAAGGAGAATGAGGGCCCTCATACTGGAATGAGAGGTTGTTGATGTAGATATCTTTTTTTTCGGGAAGGCTTCTTACCTTCAGCTCAGAATTCTCCTCCTCTTCTTCCATCCTGTGCACCTCTGCGAGCCTGTCGAGGCTTATCCTTGCATCCTGCGACATCCTGAGGAATCCGATAATCTGGTTGACCGGAACATTTAGCTGTCCTATGATGAACTGAACTGCCAGCATCATACCAAGAGTCAGGTGCCCGTTCAGAACAGCTGTTGCGGACATTATCGTTATCAATATGTTTGTTACTTCATTTATAAAGGTAGCTCCCGCCGTCTGGTACTGAATCAATCCGAGTCCTTTTACCTTGAGTTTAAACAGGGATGCCTGATGTTTTTCCCACTCCCACCTCATGGATGTTTCGGTTCTGGAAAGTTTTATCTCCTGCATCCCGTTGATAATATTTATAAGCTTTGTAGTCGCCACCGAGTTCTCCCTGAACCTGAGATAGTCAAGTTTTGCCCTCGGCTTTACAAAGAGGGTAACCCACAGGATATATAAAAGTGTTCCTGAAACAAACACTACGAATATCTTCCAGCTGTACACAGCCAGTACTATTCCGAAAACAACAAGGTTAAAGAAAGAGAAGATGATATTAAGGCTGGTTGAGGTCAGGAAATCTTCAATTCTGTAATTGTCATCGACCCTCTGAAGTATGTCCCCGGTAAGTCGGGCATCAAAAAAAGAAACAGGCAGTAACATGATTTTCTGAAGGAACCCGGAGATCAAAGCAACATTTACCCTTGATCCGATATGCAGAAGCAGCCATCCCCTTATAAATTCCACCGACATCCTTCCTATCACCAGGGCAAGCTGGGCAAAGAGAACCAGGTAAATAAAGCCCAGATCATTGTTATTCAGACCTATATCAATAATGGACTGGGTAAGAAAGGGAATTACCAGCTGTATGCAGCTTGCTATGAATAAACCAAGAAAAAGCTGAAACAGGTATTTCCTGTACAGGTTAAAATATTCAAAAAGGAACCTGAATCCCCCCCTTGTTTCTTTCTCATCCTCATTATTAAAGAAGGCAGGTGTAGGTTCCAGTATAAGGGCAAGACCGGATGGTTCCCCTTCCGACACTGTTGAAGCCCAGTTCCTAAGAAACTCCTCCCGTGAATATTTAACAAGTCCAGCTGCCGGATCAGCAACCCAGACCTTCTCCTTTCCGGTTTTATAAACGACAACAAAATGTTTCTGTTTCCAGTGGACAATGGCAGGAAGAGGAATGTCAGCGGCCAGAACTCTGAAGGGAATTCTTACACCGGTGGTTCTGAAACCTATTGAATCAGCGGCTTCAGACAATCCCAACAAAGAGACTCCTTCCTTTGCTATGTAGCTTTTTTTCCGGAGGGTCTCAAGCGAAAAAGTCTTTTTATGAAAGGCAGCAACCATCTTCAGGCATGCAGGACCGCAATCCATAGAATCTGGTTGTTTCACAAAAGGGAATGACATAATCTGCTGTTCCGGATTATTTTGACGAGTAAAGATATTTATATTTTAATTTAAATTTACTTTACAATATTTTAAAATAGCATGGGGTTCTGAAAGATATGGACAATTACCTCCGGAACCTGTATATTTGTTAATCTATTTCAAACTTCGGCGATATTGTTTCGGAAATATTCTGATAGTGAACTTATTGAAGGAATCCGCAAACAGGATGAGAAGGTACTGAACTGGCTGTACAACAATTTTCTGCAGACTGTAAGACATCACATCCTCAAAAACAGTGGTAATGAACATGATGTGGCTGATGTTTTTCAGGAAACAATAATTGCCCTTTACAGGCAGATCACGGAGGATAAGTTTAGTCTCACCACCGATCTTAAGGGTTATTTTTTCGGAATAGCACGAAACATTTGGGGTGCCCAGCTAAGAAGAAACATCAGGAATACTGCCCTGGATATGGAGATACCCGACGAAGATGGACCTGATGAAAATAAAAATCTGATTCTCGAACGGATTATATCAAGATCCTTCTCTAAACTTCAGCCCGATTTTCAACAGATACTCCGGCTCTTTTCAGACGGACTTTCCTATGAGGAGATCGCCGGGCATATGAACCTGGGCAGTGAAGCCTATGCAAGGCGTAAGAAGTACCTGGCAAAGGAGGCTCTTATGGTTATTGTAAAGGAAGACGAGGAATACAGTGATTATTTCGATCTCCGGTAGAAAATGATGGCTGTGATGGCTGACAGGACGGCTGAAGCCAGAATTATCAGCAGCTGGTGTGAATGATAGACCGGGGAATTATTTCCATAGACTACAAGCGATGACCAGAAATAGGGATGGGATCTCAGCTGATCGGCATCTTTCAGATATCTCATTCTTGCTCTTCTCAGAGCATTGCTTTTTGAATCGCCTTTCTTAAGATTCCTGTAGAAATCCTTTACTATCCCGGTACCAGACCTGTCTTCTATCTCCCATAACGACATTATAACCGACTGACTCCCGCTGTAGATGAATCCCCTGGCCAGGCTCAGTATCCCTTCGCCCGAATAGGATAATCCGACACCTGTGTTACATGAGCTGAGTACCACCATTTTTGCTTTCAGGGGTATGCCATATATCTCATATGTATTCAGGTAACCATCTTCATTATTGTCTTCGGCCGAAAATACCATTTTTGAATGCATCGGCATCCTGTCGTTGAGTATGGTGTGCATTGCAAGATGTACAATATCATAATTTCCGGCCAGAGATTTAAACATAGTTTCAGTAGCTTCGTTATCAAGATACAGGTCTCCGTTTGCCATGTCAGCAACAAACTCGGCCTCTTCCCTGGCATATGGCAGATCAGGAAGTGATCCTGTAAAGCCCTGCCGGCTTAGCAACAGCGAATCTGTGAATACCCTGCCCTTATAGGAAGGAGCAAATGATATCAGGCTGTTACCCAGGCTTATTTTTCCTTTGAGTGATTCGGCCAGCATGGTGGCAGAATATATGTAGGATATCTCATACTCCTTCATGGCATATGGAAGTTCCCTGTAGAGCAGGTCATCACCTTCAACCTCCTCTGTAAGAAAAGTCTCAAAGGGAAGGAAAGAAAGTACATTGTCGGGCGATATGAAAAGTTCGTTTGAAATAAGGAATGGCCTGGCAGGACTGAGAAGAAGGGAGAACATCTCATGTGCCACTTTACTGTATTTTTCAAAATTACTGCGGGCATTGGCTGAAGGGGAAGGCTGTGAAAGCAGTTTTCTGAATTCGACTGCCTTCCTGAAAAAGACTGTATCCACCGGGATGGTAAGAAACTGCTGTTGCTTCCTGTTTGCAACAAACAGATATACAACAGAATCGGAAACAATATAATTCAGATAGTTGGCATTTCTCCCAATAAGATTATGGATCTTTTTCATATCCACAACTTCCGTATTGTATCTTATAGAATAATAGTCGGGGTATTTTTTTTCAAGTATTGAAATGAGAGAATCCCTTCTCCTTGTAACTCCGAGCAGAATTGAATTCCATTGCTGGAGACGTGAAGCGTCGGGATTGATACTGAGATTCTCATCGGCAATTTTCGCATTATAGTAATTAATGGAATGCTGCAGATCTCTCTCGAGTTGTGCTATGTCGGAGGGGATATGGAACTGGACTGCTTTAAGTTCACGTGTTGCAGTAAGTAACCCGGCCACCTTGCTTTTCTCGGAGTATTCAAAGATTTTTCCCATGTATTCAGTATCCTTGTTTTCCAAATAACAAAGGTAAAAGTCATTAATTGCCATCAGATACGAATCACGGTAGCGGTCGCCAAGTATGAGCCTGCTCTCCTCTTCACTTATATTTATCCTTATCCTTTCAATCAAACGGATTATTTCCTCTGATGTGGTCGCCGTCTCAAGCAACAATCCGGCTCTGCCTGACTGGGAGTACAGCTCTTTAAGTATCGAATACTTTGCCCTCAGTATAAGAAGTGATTTCTGATCTGCTTTAAGAGAACTTGCATCGGGTCCATCACTTGATCCGGAAATCTGGTCTGAGAGTCTTGTAATCCATTCAAGAGCTTTTTCATTCTGATGATTTGCCGAGAGTGAAAGAGCATATCCAAGCATCACGGGATCCCTTAAGGCAGGCTCATCGGGATGTAGTTCAGTATACCTGAGGCATTCCTCGTACAGTGACATCGACTTTACATCATCAATATCATTTGTTCTGAGGTATTCTGCATAATTCTTAAGCACTTCAAAATATGATCCCGACTTGGTACCGCAAACTTTTCCGACCCTGTCGAGAAGTGATGAGAGGATACTTTGCCCTTCGGCAATCCTTCCCGAATTTCCAAGTACAATTGCATAACTGTTTATAAAATTATACGATATTGACGAGTTTACAGTTTCTGCTATCTTCATTCCCCTGCTGTAGAGATCAACCGATCTCTCCGATTGTCCGAGATAACCATAGGTAGCCGCAAGACTGTTTATGAGATTTATATATTTCTCATCGCCTGTCATGTTGGCTGCTGAATACAGTGGCTCGGCCTTTTCCAGGTAAAGCACTGCTTTTGAATAATCTGAAAGCCTGTAGTAGCATACTCCAAGATTATAGTAAAGGTCCATCTCATCCATTGCAGGGAACATGCCCGCGGGCTGCCGGTTAATAATTGCTATGGCTTCGCTCCCGCTCGAGACAGCCCTGTCATATTCCTGAAGTTCAAGAAAGGCCGCCACCAGGCTCGACAAACCCTGTACCAGTGAAGGGCTGTCGTTGCCATACAGTTTCCTTTCAACTTCAAGTGACCTAAGGATATAAGCCGACATTTGCTCATAGTCGCCCAGAGAATTATATCCCACCCCCATGTTGTACAGAGTCCTTGCATACAGTTCATCCTGGTTTCCGGTCTTTTTGATGACTGATTCTGCAAGAGTCAGCCATTCAATACCTTTTCTGGGATTGCCGTAGATAAGTTCAGACGCACCTAAAAGATAGTATGATTCGGAAAGAGCCAGGGAATCATTTACACCCTGTCCGGCCACACTGATAATCCTTTTAACATTATCGCGGGTTTTTTCAGCATCACCGTCAGTAAGGCTTTGCCTGAGAAGGCTGTTGAGCAGGACAAGGCTGTTTTTTCCTTCAGGGGATCCATTTCCGCCGGTATCAGCGTTTATCTCTGTTACCTGCCGGGTCTGAATATCTCTGCTCCCGGTATGTAACAGGAAAAGAAATACTATTATTCCTTGTATAAAAAAATATTGCATAAGGTTTTCCCGGGATGAAGATAAACAAATTAAAAGTTCATCCGTATAAAGAATAAAAACATATTAATACCGGTTAAACCATTAAGCAAAAAAATCTTCGTTTATAAAATACTGAATTTAAAGTTGTTGTAATTTTTTAAAAAAAAGTTGATTTTTTCGTGTCACAAATCAGGGGTTTCCGACATGTAACAATGAAAACACGAATTACCCAAAAGAGTATCAATTAAAAAAATTAAAAAAATGAAAACCCTGAGTCTTAAAAACAACAACGAGAATTTTAAAGAATTTGCACTTACCAATGACGAAATGTATGTTGTTCGTGGTGGAACCGAAGAAGGTATTCCTATTGTATTGCCAAATCCTCCCAGAGTAAAAATCTGAACAAAATAACATCCTGCATCTGATTACCCTGTAAGGGCAATTCAGGTCAGTTAAGTAAATGATGGATTTTTTGATTTGAATTACTGATTGAGTTTTAGTTTGGTACTGTGTTGCTGATGATGTAAAAGGTCATTACCGGCCAGATACATCCGGGAAAGAAGCTGATGATGGCAATGTGATGCCACAGTCAGGTCCCTGACAGCAGGCTTGAGGAATGATGCCTTTAATGAATTAAGGTAGGTATTTAAAATAATAATAGACAGAAATGAAAACAATTGATTTCTCCTATTTCATCGAAAGGTATAATGCCGGAGAGATGAATGCAGAAGAAAAAAACTGGTTCGAAAAGGAACTGGAGGGCAACGAAAAGCTTCGCAGGGAGGTCGCGTTAAGAAAGGAAACCGAGAATTTCCTTAAAAACAACGACGTCATGGCGCTCAGAAGTAAGCTTAATTCCATCGAAAAGAAGAGGATGGAGCAACCGCCGGTCAGACAAATCCCTGCAGGAAACCGGAGTCTGAAGTACGCTGCTGCTACTGGTGTTTTTGTCGTGTTCGGTGCTATTGCCCTGCTGCAAAATGGCAATATGAGCAACTCTGAAATATTTGAGAAATATTACAGATCCTATGAAGTCAGCGCACCATCCAGGTCGGCTGCATCGGGCATAAATCAGAATTTCCTGTTAGGTGTTGAATATTACAAGGTTCACGATTACAAAAGTGCAGCACTTTATTTCAGCAAAGTGGTTGAACAGGATTCAAAAAATATGGAGTCAACCCTTCTTTATGGAGTATCCAATTTTGAGATAAAAAACTATCCGGAAGCGGAGAAATCATTTGTAAAGGTTATTGATGACAACGACAACCTGTTTATCGAGGAAGCCAGGTGGTATCTGGCCCTGTGCTACATCAAGAGTGATGAAAATGACAAAGCTGCAGAACAACTTACTGAAATAAGAAATTCCAGAAGTATCTACAGAAAAGAAGCAGCAAAAATATTAAGGAAGATTGATTAAAGGTTAATTAAAACCATCTGTATGTTCAATCTTAATACATATACTGACAGAGATCAGGAGGGGCGCGATATGAGGCATGAGAGTTCAGATAATGGAAATGTATCATCCAGGGTCGGTGTTACAGACAACCAGTCTGTGCTGACAGGGATGTCGCATGAGATGAGAACACAGATGAATGCAGTGGTTGCATTTTCATTTCTTATGTCGAAGGAAGAATATGCAAAAGATGAAAGGGAAGATTTTGGCAACCAGATACTACAGGCTTGTGAACAGCTTATTGAGCTTTTCGATAACTTCCTCGATTCAGCTATAATTGATACGGGTAATTCAAAGGCGGAAACGGGAAAAGGCAAATCGGAAAATTTCCTTGAAGAGATATTAAATGATTTCAGGGATACTCTCAGAAAGGACAAGTACAAGGATATACTGCTTGTAACAGAGAACCAGATTATTAAC
>CAZBQM010000005.1:0-59577 GCA_964494045.1 uncultured Rikenellaceae bacterium | reverse complement strand
TTAGCAGTAAACCGGGAAAAGGTAGTATATTTACAATAAGTATACCTCTCAAACATTGACATTATGAAAGTTCTTTTAGCTGAAGACGACCGGGATTTCGGGAATATTCTGTCGCAATATGTTTCTATAAGCGGTTTTGATGTGGTTCTTGCCCGCGACGGGAAAGAGGCCTGGGACATCTACTCAGGGAACAAGCCCGACATCTGTGTCCTCGACGTTATGATGCCGGAGATGGATGGTTTTACCCTGGCCGAAAAAATCAAGCACGATAAACCCGAGATGCCTGTTATCTTTCTTACTGCAAAAAGTCTTAAAGAAGACATTGTCAGGGGACTTAAGATCGGGGCTGACGATTATATCACAAAGCCCTTCGATCCTGAAGTACTGATACTGAGAATCAACAACATCCTTAAAAGAGCATATTCCTCTGTCAATGATGAATACAGGATCTCCGACACAACTCTCAGGTTCAACACCCTTGAACTCATCTCAGGGAACAGCAAGGAAAAGCTTACCCTGAAAGAGGCCCAGCTGCTGAAATACTTCATAATCAACAGGAACAAGATCCTTGCGCGCGAAGATATCCTGACCGAGATATGGGGGGAAGATGATTACTTCCTTGGGCGGAGCATGGATGTATTCATAAGCAGGTTAAGAAAATACATCTCTGAGGACAAGAACATCGATATCCGCACAGTCAGAGGGACAGGATTTATACTTGAAGAGCTTAAAAATGAAAAACCTGCATCTGAATATGAAGATTGAAATTCATGATTCGTGTGCAGGTATTTCATTTAAGCAGACCGGAAGGTAATTACTGGTTGCCCAGTACCTCCCTGACCTTTTTATAAAGATCTTCACCCCGGAGGTTTCTTGCTATAATAACACCGTTCTCATCAAGAAGGAAGTTGGCAGGAATTGCATTCACCGCATATAGTTTTGCAGCAGTGTTGTTCCAGTACTGGAGATCCGACACATGAGTCCAGGTGAGTTTATCGTCAGCGATGGCTTTCAGCCACTCTTCACGGGTTCTGTCGAGAGAAACCCCGAACACATCAAAACCTTTCTTGTTGAATTCATTATAGACTTTAACCACATTCGGGTTCTCCTGTCGGCATGGTCCGCACCAGCCAGCCCAGAAATCGATCAGAAGCAGCTTTGAACCTATCTTTGAAGAAAGGGAAACCGGGTTGCCTTCAGGATTGTTAAGGGTAAAATCAGGAGCTTTCTGTCCGACCGACACGGTTTTCATCAGCTCAACCTTCTCCTTAAGCTCTTTCATTACCGGGATATTGGTTACTGTCGTATCCATTGCGTTTATAAACGACTCTATCTCCTCAGGCTCAAGTTCATAGCTGAGGCCCGACAGAACAGAGGGAGCAACAAAGGAAGAAGGATTATTTCTTACAAAGCTCTTTTCTATCTCAACAAGCTCCTTCTGAAGAAGTTCAGCGTCTTTTTCAAGTCTTGCCATACTTGCCGTGTCACCACGCTGGCTGGCTGACTGATACTCAGCATAAAGTCTGTCATATCTTTCGTTCAGGCCACTTTCCGAATCGTCGAAGGCTTTGAATTCATCCTGTGTCTTTGAGCCAGTGATACTTATGTTTTCGAGTGAATCAACAGATCCGTTTATCGAGATATCAGAGTTTTCAAGGTAAAAGGTCGTCCTGAGCCTTGATTCCTTTGCCGTAAGGAGAACCATCTCGGGATAATTTACAGATCCACCCTGCATTTTAAATGAACCTTTGACTGCAAATGCAGAATCGATTGTTACTATTTTGCCTTCTTCCCTTTTCTGCAGGAGGAAGGTAATACTGTCGGCTCCGTCAATATTACCGGTTATCCTGTACCGGGGTTCGGTTGAACATGATAAAATCAGCAGGGCTGTGATAAGAAATAAAAGGATCTTTTTCATTTTTGGTATTTTACATTAATAGTGAAACCTGAAAAATATAAACAATTATTAAATTAAAGACAATAAGGTCATCTGTCGAAATACACACCGATCAGATTCATAGCGGCTTTGAAGGGAGTAGTTTCGCCATTCCTGAGCTGATCCTCGAGCCGGCTCATCATCTCCCTTATCTTTTCATTCCGGTAGAAAGAGCCTATCAAAGCCTCAGAAATTGTTTCATGCATCCTGATAACATCCTGTTCCTTCCTTTGTTCATCAAAATAGCCGTTTTTCTTTGTAACAGCCACAAAATCACCTATTGTACCGATTAATTCATCCATACCTCTGTCTTCAAGGGCTGAGCAGGTAAGCGCCCGCGGGTTCCACCCCGGTCGCAGTACAGGAAACAGGTTCAGGGCATTCTGAATTGAGTGTTTTGCTAATTCTGCTTTCTGTACATTATCCCCATCAGCTTTATTAACAGCCACTGCATCAGCCATCTCCATGACACCCCTTTTTATCCCCTGAAGTTCATCGCCTGTACCCGCCAGCATCAGTAAAAGGAAAAAATCGACCATTGACCTGACCGTTGTTTCTGACTGCCCGACACCCACTGTTTCAACTATTATGGTATCAAAACCGGCCGCTTCACACAGCAGGATGCTTTCCCCGGTCCTGGCAGCGACTCCTCCCGAAGCACCTGCTGATGGAGAAGGTCTGATAAATGCGTTTGGGTCAGTGCTCAGTTTCTCCATCCTTGTCTTGTCACCAAGGATGCTTCCTCCCGAATTCCGGCTACTGGGATCGATGGTCAGAACGGCAAGTTTTTTTCCTGAACGGGTAAGATGAAGTCCGAAGGTCTCAATAAATGTGCTTTTGCCTGCACCGGGAATGCCGGTTATCCCTATCCTCACCGATCTTCCGCTGTGGGGCAGACATTTCCCGATGATCTCCAGGGCCACGGCTTCATGTTCAGGCAGGGAACTCTCAACCAGGGTGATGGCCTCACTCAGAATGGTTCTGTTACCCGATAATATGCCTTCAACATATCTGTCGGCTGAAAAAAGCCTTTTTTTCTTTCTGCCCTTGCTGGCGAAAAGTTCCGGATTAACAGCCGGGGGATGTTGTATTCCTTCTCTTACCCCGGGCGAGGTGCCTGACTCTTTATCTTTTTCCATTCCTGGATATCATCCTGCAAAAATAAGAAAAGGGTACCAGATACCGGTACCCTATAAATTTAATAAATCAAGTCAGTCAGTTGGTTCAGTTCGAAGCTGTATTCTGCTCCACATCGGCATTAAGCATAAGAACCACCTCTGAGTTTTGGGGATCGTTCGTGTAAACGTAAATGGCTTTTGTAACCTTCCCCTTGTAACTACCTGAGTTGAAGGTAGCTTTTATTGAACTCTTCTGGCCGGGTTTTATGCCGACGCCCTGGGTTCCCTCCTGGATGGCGGTACAACCGCATGTGGATCTGATATGTCTTATCACGAGATCACTTTTCCCCTCATTGGTGAATACAAACTCTACATCCTTTTTTGTAGCTCCCGGGATCTTGCCCAGGTCAACGTTGGAAGAGGCAACCTTAAATACAGGAGCATTTGCCATTTCTTCCTTTGAAAGTTTTGAGAAATCCTCAACTAGGTTTGCTGAAACATAAAAATATTCCTTATCCTGTGATACACCGTTGATCTTCACCCTTACGAGATCACTGAGGTTGCCCCAGCCGCTATTTTTGGTAGCATCAAAGGTACCCTGGATGATTCCTTTCTGGCCAGGCTTGAGAGTTTCAGGTTCAGCCTTGATCGAGAGGTATTCGGGAACCCTTTCAAATTCAATTTTAGCCGGTGAATCACTGTTATTGATAATCGGCATTACCCTTATCTTCTTCTCTGTTTTCTTAATATTGGTAAAGGCAAGATGATTGCTTTCGAACCTCACGTTTCCGACAGGAAATCCATACACTTCCTCAACAGTCTTTTCCCTGGGTATCACATCTCCCTTAATCACCAGTACGGTAAGTTCAGGTTTTGAATTGGTGTAAACCGAAAGAGTCTTGTTGAAGGCCCCGGGACGGTTGACCGGGTCATAAATTGCAGTGATTTTGCCTGTCCCGTTGGGAGCTATCGGACTCTTGGTCCACTCAGGTGTCGTACAGCCGCACGATGCTACAATATTCTTTATCACCAGGGGTTGGTTCCCGGTATTCATTACCACAAAATCAAATTTCTGCCTGCCACCTTCCTCCTTGAAAGTACCAAAGTCATGATCTGTCTCCGAAAGCTTCATCACAGGCTGAGACATGGCGATAACTCCGGATGCCATTAACAATAATACAAATGCTATTTTTTTCATATCAACAGATTTATTTGATGAAAATACACGACTAATTTCCGCCGAAATATAATCAATAATTATTAAACTGCTTTTATACCGTTTTGGTTGCATCACAGCAAAACAAAAATCGGACCATTCAGAAAAACCTTAAAATCCCTTAATTAATAAAAATCGGACTTTTTAATTAATTTATTTCAGAATATCTTAGTTTTGCTTCGGAACATTCCTTGAATGGAACAGAATTTGCTCATTGGAAGAACAATAAATCCTTCAGGTATAAATATGCCGGACAAGATCAAACGACTGATATTCATAGTAGTTACATGTACCTTGTACCTTAATGCCTCTGGCCAGTTCTATAATGGTCACCAGATGGCTTTTGGGAAAAACAAAGTACAGTATTATAACTACTACTGGTCTTATTACAGGTTTGATGACTTTGACTGCTATTTCAATGAGTACGGCAAGGAACTGGCTGAGTTTACAGCCGATTACGCCCTTGAAAAAATTGACGAAATTGAAGATTTTTTTGATTATACCCTTGAAAAAAGGCTGGTCTTCGTCATATACAACAAGGCTGCCGAGTTCAAACAGTCAAACATCGGGCTGGTAACCTTTGATGAAGATACCTATAACACCGGAGGCTTCAGCAGGATCATCAAGAACAAGGTCATGCTCTACTATGAAGGCGACCATGTAGCCTTTAAGAAACAGATAGCCGCCTCAATCGCCGAGGTGATAATAAATGAGATGCTCTATAATGCCGATATGAAGGACCGGATAACCAGTTCATCGGTTATCAACATCCCCGATTGGTATATGAAAGGGCTCATAAACTATGTTGCCTGGCAGTGGGATTTCGATGTTGAGAACAGGGTTAGGGATGGGATTAATTCGGGCAGGTACAACAACATAAGTAATCTCGAATACGATGATGCGGTTTACGCCGGGCAGTCGTTCTGGAGGTTTCTTGCAAGGAAATATGGTGACGCCATGATTCCCAACATTATTTACCTGACAAAAATCTATAAAAATATCGACGACGGGCTGCTTTATGTTCTTGGTGTCGACCTAAAAGATCTTCTCAAGGAGTGGAAGGAGTATTACAGCAATGAATACTCTCCCGGAGAAACCATTCCTTCGTCCTCAGATGACTTTCTGGCAAAATCGCGGAAAGAACAGATATACCAGCAGGTAAAGATCAGTCCCGACGGTAATACGATAGCCTATGTAACCAACGACTGGGGAAGGAAAAAGATATTGTTGTACGACCAGGCTTCAGGAAAACAGAAGGTGATCTTCAGGGCCGAACCCCGTTTTGAACAAAAGACCGACAACACATATCCTGTACTGGCATGGCATCCCGATGGTAATATCCTTACCTTCATCAATGAGGAAAAAGCCAAACTTGTTATATATTTTTACAGGATGCAGGAGAAAGAGACCAGCAAGCGTAACCTTCTTTATTTCGATAAGGTTCTTGACTTCTCATATTCACCTGACGGGACAAAACTGGTCTTTTCTGCTGTAAAGGATGGAATGACCGATATATTTGTTCATACCCTGGCCTCTGCAACCAACGAGCAGATCACAAGGGATTTCGCCGACGACCTTAATCCCTCCTATCTTAAAGGCCAGCCGGGAACCATCATTTTCTCATCGAACCGTCTCACCGATACCCTTTCAAATACAGGCAATCCTTTTGAGAGGATCAGCCATACTTTCGATCTCTTCTCGTTCAACACTTTAATCGGGAGCAAGGTTCTGACAAGATTGCCCGAGGGACGCTTCATCAGCAGGTACTCTCCCGAGGCGACTGGGAAGAACCGGATATCGTATCTGGGTGATAAAAACGGGATATTGAATCGTTACATAGCGTCATTCGACAGTTCAATAAGTTATGTTGACACCATAACCCATTATCAGCAGTTCATACGTTCGGTTCCGGTTACCAACTACAACAGGAACATAATTAGTCTGTCGGTTTCAGGGGAAACAGGAGAAACAGGAGAGCTTGTCTTTGCAGATGACAACTACCTTGTCAGAAGCCAGCCCGGAACCGAAACTCCCCTGAAAGAGGACGAGATGACCGTGACTACCTACAGGAAGGAATGGGACGAATTTCTGCAAAAGGCCGACAGTATTGAACAGATACGACAATGGCTCATCAGGGAGGATCAGAAGAGAAGAGATACCCTTACCAAGCCACTTTATGAGTATTACCTCACCGATGAGCCTATAGATATCAACCATTACATATTCGAAAGGGAAAAGCAGAACTACTATGATGAGTTATGGAGAAAAGACTATATGGATATAGACCTCGATACCGGAGTGATCGATCTTCCGTTGATAAGGATCTATGAGACATCTTTTTACAATAACTATATTGCCAACCAGATTGACTTTACCTTTTTGAACAATGCCTATCAGGTTTTCAACGGAGGAGCCCCCTATTTCAATCCGGGAATAAACCTCCTTACCCGTTTTGGCATACTGGATCTCTTTGAAGACTATCGGCTTACAGCGGGATTCAGATTCTCGGGAAACTTTGACAGTAACGAATACCTTATCAGCCTTGAAAACCTTAAGGGGAAGTTCGACAAGCAGTTCATCTTTCACAGGCAGGCATATTACAGTTCAAACGATTCAAACCTTTTCAAGTCGTATACCCACAATGTATATCTGTCGTTTGCCAGGCCGATTACCCCGGTACTTGCCGTTAAAGGGACGCTCTCATACAGGAACGACCGGCATGTATACCTGTCAACTGATATGCTATCACTCAACATGAAGGACATCTCACGTCACTGGGGTGGATTGAAGGGGGAAGTGATTTACGATAATACAAGGAAAAGAGCTGTAAACATCTACTACGGTACAAGGTTCAAGGTGTTCGGGGAATACTACAAGGATTTTAGCAGCCGTAAGTCAGAGATGATAGTTCTCGGAATCGATTTCAGAAAATACACACGGATACACAGGGAGCTGATATGGGCCAACAGGTTTGCTGCCAGCAAATCTTTCGGACCTACGAAGCTGGTATATTACATGGGAGGTGTGGACAACTGGATGGGTTATCTGTTCAACAAGTATCCAATGTTTGATTCCACCGTTCCGGTGAATCCGGAAGGGAACTATGGTTTCCAGGCACTGGCCACAAACATGAGAGGATTCAGACAGAACATCCGTAACGGCGAGAGTTTTGCACTCATCAACAGTGAAGTAAGATGGCCCTTTGTAAGGTACTTCGCAGGTCACCCTCTTCGGTCAAACTTCCTTAATTCACTGCAGGTTGTAGGATTTGGTGATATAGGGACAGCCTGGTCGGGAAAATCACCATGGTCGGGAGAAAATGCCTACGAAAAGGATATTATCCACAATGGCCCCGTTACTGTCATTCTCGACTCGAACAGGATGCCTATCGTGGCAGGTTTCGGCGCCGGGATGAGGGCACAGATCTTCGGTTATTTTGTCAGGGCCGACTGGGCATGGGGCATTGAGAACAGCTATATTTTGCCTAAAGTCTTTTACCTGTCATTCAGTCTCGATTTTTGATCAGACATGTCGGGAATGAATACTGAACCGGGATCATAGAATATCATGACCCGGACAGGTAAACAGAACCATCATACAGGTTTCCATGCGGAAAGATGATCAAAGCTGGCCTGAATTATGGTATAATTCTTTAATATATGATAAAGACAACTTTATTATAAAGATTCTTTTTCAATTGAAAAATTTAGGGTATAATTGTACGATTATTGTAATATACTTAATTAAAAATAATAGTAGAAATGGCTTACAAAATTAGTGAAGACTGTACTGCTTGCGGAACATGTATAGATGAATGTCCCGTTGAAGCAATATCAGAAGGTGATATCTACAAAATTGATCCTGACATGTGCACCGAATGCGGAGCATGTGCCGATGCTTGCCCTGTTGAGGCAATTCATCCTGAATAAGAGTGCAGGTAAATCGAATAATCTGAAGAGCCGTTGCTGATGTAACGGCTCTTCGAGTTTTATCGGGGGTTATACTTCGCTTTCTCTACGATTAGCTGGACATCCGTCATATTCATCAACTCCCCGAGAGAGGTATTTTTATTCCTCTCCATGTACGACGAGGCGATCCTGTATCCCAGCCATACAGCCGCCCTTCCAGGTGATTCATTCGTAAAATATGTGGTAAAGGGAGCCTCGCCGGTCAACTTCCTGACTGTAAACTGGTCGGTTTTAAAAAGCAGATCATTTTCAACAAGGTACTGCCACATCTGACCTTCATTATTCCTGCAGAATTTCAACTGGTCTGTAGTGAATCCGAAGATTATTTCCTCAGGAAGCTCAGGCAACATGCATCTGACAAAATATCTTAGTTTCCCTTCATGGATCAGAGCCGAAAGAACGTTTTCAGACGGATAACCCATGGCCGGATAGTACCATTCAGAGGCCCCCCATCCATATATGGCATCCGGAACCACGTAGTCGGGAGTCATCCTGGCTGACAGGTAACTGTAAATCATCAACCTGGGGTAATAGCTGCAGTCAGCACCAAGATAACGATCGAGACTTATACCCAGAACCGAATCGCCTGTTATAATGCTGCTGTTGAAACCCGTAATACATGTATAAACGGCAGGTATCACCTTGCCGGGGAAATAATGATGATAGTGGGTGAAAGCACCTTCAAGTTTGCTTTCAACCTGGGAAATATCAGGATAGAGTTTTATAACATCGGTATATACCTCATTATTAAGCCTGTCTGTTACAAAACCGTTAAGGTAATCACCAAAATCCGGATTATTTATATCACCGGTACTGATAACGTTGCTGAACAGCTGGAGGAAACCGGGATATTTTTTCTTTAACTCCGGAATCTGCTCCCTGACATTCCCGGGATCAATGCTGAACAGATCCTTCTCAAGTCTCATGATCTGCAGATCAGTAGCCTCTCCCGCTATTTTTATCCTGAACTGATCCCTTTTGCAGGAAAGTAGCAAAGAACCTGCCACTGCAAGTGCCAGGAAAAAAATGTATGACCGGATTTTCATAATTCTGAATTATAAGTCAAAAATAGGTACTTTTTTATTCTACCCCAGAAAATAAACGACTTCTCTACTTCCATTATTATTTACTAATTTTACAACTGTGTATTAAGATACCTTCGGGGCAGCCGGATTTATTCCGGTGAAATTGATGTTATAAACAATTACTGACTGTCATGAAGAAAACTATCCTTTGGTTTACTCTGCTGCTACTGACAGCTACACCCGCGATCAAAGCTCAGGACTACAGGTTTGGCGTCTATGCCAGTCCTCTTATATCATGGTTCAGCCCCGATGTTTCAGAAATCGAAAACGAAGGTGCCAGGGCAGGTTTCAGCTTCAGCTTCATGTATGAGAGGATGTTTACCGATAATTATTCACTTGTAGCAGGAGTTAACCTGATCAGCTCGGGCGGACGACTCGCTGGCAGGGAGAAATTTACATTTGAGTTCCCTTCCTTTACCAGGCAGATAGGGGCCGACACTTCAATAATATACAGGATGCAGTATTTCTCAGTGCCCGTGGGACTTAAACTTAAAACAAATGAGATAGGTAATCTGACATATTTTGCCGATCTCGGGCTTGATCCCAAAATGGCTGTCAGAGGAAGGGTCGACATCCCGGCTATTGATATCGAGGGAGAAAGAGCCATGTCGGAGATTAAAAGATTCAATTTTGGCTGGCATATCAATGCAGGTATCGAATATGCATTGGGTCCGGAGACGTCAGCAGTCCTCGGTCTGGGTTTCGAAAACAACTTCTTCGACGTGACAAAAGACAACAGGGATCAGCCAAAAGACAAGACCTCCCAGAAAATGCTCAGATTCATTTTCGGGGTGAACTTTTAACGTGATTTTAATGAAAACTACTCTTGCTCAGTTAAATTACCATATCGGGGATTTTGAGGGGAACACCAATCTTATTAAAAATGCCATCCGGAAGGCTAAAAATGAGGGATCGGAACTTATCATCCTTTCCGAACTGTGTATATCAGGCTATCCGCCACTTGACCTGCTCGACAGAAAGGACTTTATTGAAAAATGCCGTCTGGCTGCTGAGGATATTGCAAATGAATGCAATGGTATCACAGCTGTAGTAGGCTGCCCTGTAGTCAATCCCGGCAATGAGGGTAAAAAACTCTTCAACAGCGCGCTGATACTTTCCGAAGGTAAAGTTGCCTTTTCGGTCAATAAGGCTTTGCTTCCTACTTACGATATCTTTGACGAATACCGCTATTTCGAACCCGAAAAGAATTTCAGCCTTTTCATCATAAAAGGGCTTAGAATAGCTCTGACCATATGTGAGGATCTCTGGGATGAACAACCTTTTGACAATGAATTTGAGAAATCGAGACTTTACAGGGTCTCACCAATGGATGAGCTTTCAAAGCTTGATCCGGATATAATTATAAATATAGCTGCTTCACCTTTCGCGTATACAAAGGTCGAGGCAAAGGAGAATATCTTCAGGAACAAAGCTCTTAAATATGGCATACCGGTGATATCAGTCAACCAGACCGGAGCCAATACCGAACTTATCTTCAGCGGTGCCTCTGTCGCCTTCGACAGGAAAGGAAAAATCTTCAGGAGGCTTCCTTTCTTCGAAGAAGCCGTCGAGACTTTTGAACTCGATGACCTGATGAATGAGCGGGGACATATTGATTACCCCCGGCCTGAAACTGTTTCGCTTATTTACAGGGCTCTTACAACAGGTATAAGAGACTATTTCAGAAAATCGGGGTTCACCGGATGTATTCTGGGGCTGTCAGGAGGGATGGATTCGGCTATATGCCTCTGCCTTGCTGCCGACGCCCTTGGAAAAGATAATGTAAGGGCTGTACTGATGCCTTCACGCTTTTCATCGGAACACTCAGTAACCGACTCTGTCGCCCTTGCCCGGAACCTTGGGATTCACTATGATATCGTAAATATCGAGGACCCTTTCAGAGCTTTCAGGGATATACTGGCCCCCGTCTTTGAGGGCAGAAAGGAAGATGTTACCGAAGAAAATATTCAGGCAAGAATCAGGGCTGTGATCTTGATGGCCATATCAAACAAATTCGGCTGCATGCTGATCAATACATCCAATAAAAGTGAGGCTGCCGTCGGCTATGGTACCCTTTACGGGGATATGTCAGGAGGGCTGTCCGTTATCGGAGATGTTTACAAGACAGATGTATACAAGCTTGCTTCATATATTAACAGGGACAGCGAGCTGATCCCTCAAAACATCATTACAAAACCCCCGTCAGCCGAACTGCGGCCCGGACAACTCGACACCGACTCCCTGCCACCATATTCAGTTCTCGATCCCATTCTTTTTCAATACATTGAACTGCTCCGTCCTGCAGACAGGATAGAGACAGATGCCGATCGTGCCCTTGTTGAAAAGGTGATCCGGATGGTAAATAACAATGAATACAAAAGGTACCAGGCTCCACCCGTTCTGAGAATTTCGTCCAAAGCCTTTGGCGATGGACGAAAAATGCCTCTTGTGGCCAAGTATTAAAACGCCACAAGTGTCTGTAAGTGAATATGTTAAAAAATGTTAATTTCTTTTTTTTTCAATTCTTTTGCTAACTTTATGTTTTTTAGCATAACATATTTACAGCATGTACGGAGATCAGTATATAGAAGCGTGTCTGGAGAACCAGGCTTCATTATTTAAGAACCTGAGCCAGAAGGAAAAAGAGAGCATTTTATTGCATAATTACCACACTTTCTATAAGAAAGGTGAGAATATAATCGAAGAAGGTGAGAAGGCAAGAGGTCTTTTATACCTGGGATCAGGAAAAATAAAAATATTCAGGATCGGAGTCGGTGGTCGTGAACAGATACTCAGAATGGGCCGGCAGCATGGTTTCCTGGGTTTTAACTATCTGTTTACCGATACTCCATCACCATTCACTGTTTCAGCTGTTGAGGATTGTGATGTTGTGGTTATTGAAAAGAATCCGCTTATTAAGATCCTGAAGAAGAATGCCGAGCTTTGCCTTTTGTTCATGACAGCAATGTCGGAGGAACTTATTTTTCTGAATAACAGGCTTGTGTCTCTTACCCAGAAACACATCAGAGGCAGGATAGCTGAAACCCTTCTTCTTCTGCGCGACACCTATGGCACCGAGCCTGACGGAAAAACTGTCAGGGCCATGCTTTCACGCGAGGATATTGCCCATCTTTCGAATATGACCACCTCGAATGCGATAAGGACTCTGTCAAATATGGCAACAGAGAAGCTGATCCAGGTTGAAGGACGAAGGATAGTAATACTGAATAACGCCAAACTTGAACATATCAGCGACCTTGGCTGATTGCCACCTATTCCCTGTAAAAGATTCTCTTCACCCTGCCTGGTATTGAAGTAAGTATCTCGTAGGGAATTGTTTTTATCTTTTCAGCCATTTCCTCAATCGGCAGGTTCTCACCGAATATCTCAGCCTCATCACCCTCAGCTGCTCCAATACCGGTAACATCAACCATGCACATATCCATACATATGTTACCTGTAATAGGTGCAAGGGCCGATCTGATGAAAACCGAACCGTTCCTGTTCCCAAGTTTCCTGTCGAGCCCGTCAGCATAACCGACCGGCAATATTGCAATCATCCTTTCATGATCAGCCACATCCATGCAGTTGTAACCCACAGGTTCACCGGCAGGGATCGCTTTTATCTGTGAGATCCTCGTTTTGAACCTGCCTGCCGGTCTCAACGTGATACCTTCGTATTTCCCGACTCCGTATATCCCTATTCCCGGCCTGACCATGTCGAACTGGTATTGAGGAAACCTGAAAATCCCCCATGTATTAAGAATATGCCTGAGGAATGGATAAGCCGTGGCTTTTCTGATCTTCTCCGAAGCCTCCAGGAAAACTCCGACCTGTCGGTGAGTGAAATCGTCGAGTGAGGGATCGTCGGCACCTGCCAGATGTGAAAACACCGATACAATCCTTATGGAATCAGATGATGACAGCAACGATATAAGTTCATCAATATCCCCCGGCAGGAACCCCAGCCTGTGCATCCCGGTATCAATCTTTATATGAACCGGATAGTTCACCAACCCATGGTGCGAAGCACACTCAGTAAAGTTTCTGAGAGAAGAAAAGCTGAAGATATCAGGCTCCAGATGGTATTTAATAAGCTGATCCGCTGATGAGGGATCATGGTTCATAACCATTACAGGCAGAGTGACCCCGGCTTTCCTCAGCTGCACTCCCTCGTCAGCATAAGCTACGGTGAGATAGCTTACCCTGTGAAATTCGAGCAATGATGCTATTTCGGCGGGACCTGCACCATAGGCAAAAGCCTTTACCATCGCCATGATCCTTGTCCCCTGGTTTATATGCTTTCTTATCTCATTCAGATTATGCGAAATAGCATCCAGATTAATCTCAAGGACAGTGGTATGGACCTGCTGTTCAAGCAATCTGGCAATTTTTTCAAATTCATATACCCTTGCCCCCTTAAGCAGGATGACTTCGTTCCGGAATGAAACAGGATTAAAGCTGTTTATAAATTCATCAGTGGTATAATAGAACTCAGCTTCAGCACCAAACCGGTCTCTGTTTCTCATCAGGGCCTGCCCTATTCCGATAAACCTGTCGACGCCGGTTCTTTTCAAGAGCTCTGCAACCCCGCTATACAGCTCCTGTTCATTCCTCCCGCTCTGAAGAAAATCGGACAGGATCAGAGCACTTTTCCTGTGGTTCTGCGACTTCAGGTATTCAAGAGCCATCACAAGAGAACCCGGATCTGAGTTATAATAGTCTTCTATCAGCTGGCAATTGTTGATCCCGTTCTTAAGCTCCATTCTCATCGCTACAGGAGTCAGCTCGGAAAGACCCTTCCTTATCACCCTGTCGTCAATACCAAGGGCGAAGCAGACAGTCAGCACTGAAACAGCATTCTCGACCGAAGCCCTGTCGGTAAAAGGAATGGTGTACTGTACTGAAGATCCTTCGAAAAACACCTGCAGGCCTGTTCTTCCCCTGACACTATCATTGCGTTGTACATATACCCTGGCCTTGTTGTCGGTGAACGACCAGTCATAAATGTTTTTCGAACGCAGAGAGGCATCACTCTCTATCAGGTCAAGTATATCCCTGTGATCCCTGCAGAAAATGATGGTCGATGCATTCCTGAAAAGCTGAAGCTTTTCTTTGGCCTTGTTAATGGAAGAAGAGAAATTTTCACCATGTGCCTCTCCTATATTGGTGATAACAGCAATGTCAGGATCGATTATCCTCTGCAGTTTATCCATCTCACCTGGCATTGAAATACCTGCTTCGAAGATACCCAGGTGGAATCTGTCATCGAGTTTCCAGACCGACAGGGGAACTCCAATCTGGGAGTTGTAGCTTCTGGGACTCCGTATTACGGGCATAGTCATTCCCGCAATGTTGGCAAGCCACTCTTTAACAATCGTTTTTCCTGCACTTCCCGTAATGGCAACAACCAGAGAAGAAAACGACTTTCTTCTGCTCATGGCCACCTTCTGAAGAGCCTCGATACTGTTTCGAGTCAGGATGAAGGCTGCTCCCTGGTATCTTTCCGGCTTTAGTGGCATTCGCTCCACAACAAAGACTCTTATACCTATATCATAAAGGTTTTCAATAAAGTTATGACCGTCGTGATTGGCTCCTTTTATGGCAAAAAAGGCCATCCCGTCGCTAATACTTAACTGCCTGCTGTCAGTCAGCAGTTCGGTAACCGTCAAATTTGGTTCCCCCGATAATTGACCTCCTGTAATATCAGCAAGATCTGAACTTGATAATTTCAATAATTTGATTATTAGATTATTCTAAATCTGTCCCCTCCACAGGGATCCAGAGATTAAGACATTTATGTCCGGCTTTTAACAGCCTTATTGTAACAACTCCTGCATAGAGGTTCATATTTATTCTTTTCACCCAGCACTACCAACTGTTCCTCAGCTGATCTCCTGAAAGAATAGTGCGCGAGGTTTCCGCATTGCATGCATATTGCATGCACCTTTGTAATATACTCCGCTACCGAAAGAATAAGAGGCATGGGACCAAAGGGATTGCCAAGGAAATCCATATCAAGCCCGGCTACAATTACACGTATACCATTATCAGCCAATGTCTTGCAAACATCAACAATTGAATTGTCGAAAAACTGTGCCTCATCAATCCCGATTACATCAACACCACCTGAAAGCAGAAGTATAGACGAAGCATTTTCAACAGGAGTCGACATTATTGACTTTTCATCATGCGACACCACCCTGTCGCCTGCATACCTTTTATCGATCGATGGCTTGAAGATCTCAACCTTCAGTCCTGCAAACTGGGCCCTCCTGAGTCTCCGGATCAGCTCTTCCGTTTTTCCGGAGAACATTGACCCTGTAATGACCTCAACAGAACCCCTTCTTACACTTACATCCTGTGGATTTTCAAGAAATTCCATCTATTTTATTGTCTCTTTCCGAATGCTAAATGTTATATTATTCCGTTATGTCATAAGGAATAATATTACTTTTGCAAAATAATGAAATTGGTTTGGTAAAACAGCAGTTAAAGTATGGATTTAAGTACTTCAATAAGCATTATTATTCAGGATCTCAACAGGGCCTGTGAAATAATTGATGACCTTAAAAAATATCCGGGAGTGCCTCTTCTCCAGATTGAGCTGGCGAAGTCAAAGTGCAAAAGCGCTGCTGATGTGATATCGCTGCTTCCGGGACTGGACAAGGAAGTCTCAACTCCTGAAGCCTTACATACTCCTGGTAATAAAGACATTACCAGCAGAGAGAATAATCAGGCCGAAATTCCTGAGCCAGAAATCAGTGAGATCACGGCTGTTACCTTTATTAAAGAAACAATATCTCCGGAACCGCCTGAAAAGACTGTCATTATTGACAAGAAAGTCCAGGAATCCGAAGCACCGGTAAATCCGGCTGCAAAAATTACTGTGCTGCATTCAGTGCTACCGGAAGAAGAAAAGAAAAGCACTTCCAATGGTTCAGGGATACTCGCCGATCAGTTCAATAATCTATCGAGGAGTTTTAATGAAGAGATCGGTAATATGAAGCATGAGGAGGATATTGCAGGAAGGTTAAGAAGTAAACCCCTGAATGACCTTTCGGATGCAATTGGAGTAAATGACCGCTTTGTATTTATAAGGGAGATCTTCGACGGCAGTAACGAGACCTATGCCAGGGCAATATCGGAACTTAACAGTGCAGCAAACATGTCGGATGCACGTCAGGTCCTTAACGGCTATACCGGCAGCAAGACAGATAATGAAGCTATCAGGCAGCTTATGGAACTGGTAAAGCGTAAATTTCAGATCCATGGGTAAGCTGTTTCTTGTCCCCACCCCTATCGGCAATTTTAAAGATATGACTTTCAGGGCTATTGAAGTCCTTGAAAAAGTTGATCTTGTCCTGGCTGAAGATACCAGGGAGTCAAAAAAGCTTCTCGACCATTACAATATCAGGGCTGTTCTTCAGTCGCATCATATGTTCAATGAACACCGGACCGTTGAGGGGATCTGCTCCAGG
Source organism: uncultured Rikenellaceae bacterium (assembly GCA_964494045.1). Classification (GTDB taxonomy): domain Bacteria; phylum Bacteroidota; class Bacteroidia; order Bacteroidales; family VadinHA17; genus LD21. Next base: position 42,773 of record CAZBQM010000005.1, on the reverse strand, counting down.
CTTTTATCGGGTATCTCTGTTGCCCTGATTTCCGATGCAGGAACCCCCGGAATATCCGATCCGGGTTTCCTCCTTGTAAGGAGTTGCGTTGAGAAAGGCATTCCGGTCGAGACCCTTCCAGGTCCTTCAGCGCTGATCCCGGCGCTTGTCAATTCGGGCCTTCCCTGTGAACGTTTCTGTTTTGAAGGATTTCTTCCTCCCAAAAAAGGTAGGAACAAAAGGCTTACCAGGCTACCTGATGAAGACAGGACAATGGTCTTTTATGAATCACCTTACAGGCTTGTGAAGACTCTTGGTGATCTCGCCCTTCATCTGGGAGGCGAACGTGAAGCTTCAGTTTCCAGGGAACTGACCAAGATTCATGAGGAAACGATGCGCGGCTCACTCTCCGCTCTTTCTGAACACTATACCTCCAACCCTCCTAAAGGTGAGATAGTTATAGTGGTGGCAGGCAAAAAAGATTAGATTTTACGGATGCGAAATTGTCTTTTAATACTATTGCTTGCCCTTTTGCCTGTAGAGATCATTCAAGGTCAGTCTGTCAAGGGAACGATTACTGATCCCACGGGGAAAGCTGTAGCAAATGCGACGGTTTATGTTCAGGAACTCCGGCAGGGTACCACCTCAAATGCGGACGGAGAGTACGAGCTTAACATCCCTTCCGGCAAATACATGCTCTTCTTCCAGAGCCTGGGATATGAACCAGTGGTTATCGATGTTACGGTAGGTGAGTTAACCATAACGAGAGACGTGGTACTTACCGAACAGTTCTATGAGATACCGGAGGTAATGATATCCCCTTCAGGTGAAGATCCGGCCTATGCAATTATGAGAAGAGCCATAGGTCTTGCTCCTTATCATCTGAACCAGGTAAGTCACTACAGGGCTGAAGTATATCTGAAGGGTAATCTTATAATTAACAAGATCCCGAAAATCGTCAAAGCGTCTGTAAAGATGAACCGGGATGAACGCAGCACTACTATATCAGCCGGAGGCAAAAGTGAGGCTAATGACGGATCTCTGAAAGAAGGTGAACTATACTTCATGGAGTCATTCAATGAAATTGAATTTAATACTCCTGATAAATATGTTCAGAAAATCATATCTATAAACAACACCTTTCCTGAAAGCGGCAGCTACATAGCACCAATGGATTTTATCAAGGCCAGCTTCTACCAGCCGATACTTGTTGAGAGCGCCATTTCTCCTCTTTCCCCCCAGGCTTTTTCACATTACAACTTCAAATATCTCGGAGCCTCTCCACAGGGTAACTATACAATAAACAAGATCCAGGTTACACCAAAGAGAAAAAGCCAGCAGCTTTTTGAAGGCACTATCTACATTGTCGATCAGCTCTGGTGCATTCATAGTCTGGACCTTACGAACAACAATATTGTCGGCACAATAAGGATCAGGGAACTTGGCACACCTGTACAGGACGGGATATGGATGCCTGTCAGCTATAACTTCGATGTCAATGTAAAGGTACTGGGATTTAAATCTGATATAGGCTATACGAGTTCGATAAAATACCTTGAGATCACTCCTGATGCAGGGCTGAAGAAACCTGACGAATTTGTATCAATACCAGCGGAAAGAACACTCCTTTCAGATACCCTGCAATTATCCAGGAACGAGGAGAGGATTGGCAAGATCCTCAATAAGGAGGAGTTGTCGAACCGCGACATGGTCACACTTGCCAGACTTATGAAGGAGGAAAGCGAAAGTGAAAGTGAAAGTGAAATCGCAGATACTGTCAGTCAGAACACAGGCGGATCAGGAAAGACCACATTTGTTATAGAAAAGGATGCGGCTTCAAAAGACAAGGAATACTGGACTTCTGTCAGACCGGTTCCATTGACTCCCGATGAACAGAAAAGTCTCGTTTCTGCCGACAGCCTTAAACTAATACATAATGAAGCTGCTAATATAAGTGTCGACACCCTTGACAGATCGGATACCCGGAAAGGCAGACGTTTTCTCAGAAATATGGACGACATCATCTTCGGACACACCTGGTCCGACACCTCGGGTATCAGTTTCAGATCAGGTGGATTGGTGAACCCCGGGAAGATCAGCTTCAACACTGTCGACGGGCTGGCATACGGCACTGATTTCAGCCTGACAAAGAAGTTCAGTGACGGAAGCAGAATGCTTATAATACCCGAACTAAGATATGCTTTCAGCCGTAAGCAGCTGATGTGGAAGATTAATGCAAATTTTACAACCAGTGGGAAAAGACCTGGTCAGTTCTATGTCCGTGCAGGGGATATAAGCAAGGACTTTAATCAGGCAGGAGGAATTGATCCACTGGTAAATTCGCTTACAACGCTGTTCCTGAGAAGAAACTTCATGAAACTCTATGAGAGTCATTATGTAAATCTGGGATACAGGGCCGGTGTGGCCAACGGAGTAACTCTCTTATTTAATGCAGGTTACGATGACCGCAGAATGCTTCAGAACAACACTGACTATTCATTTTTCAGCCGTCAACGTGAATTTACAGTCAATACACCACATAATTCCATACTTACACCGGAAAACCTGCCAATTTACCTGCCTGAAAATCAAAAACATTTCAGCTTTGAGGTAAATGCCGACATAGATCCTGGCAAGTGGAGCAGGACATCAGGAAGACGCGGGGTAAAGGAGCGTTCAGCCTGGCCGGATTTCACTATTACATGGAAACATGGGATGAACCAGGATCCTCTGAACCTCGACAGTTACCGCCATTTCGACATGCTGAAACTTGAAGTCGCTGATAACTATGACGTGGGAGCCTTCAGTGAATTCAGGTGGAGGTTCCGTACCGGTACTTTCATTAACAGGGAAGCACTTACCTTTGTTGACTTCTTCCATTTCAATGCCCAGCCCTTCTGGTTCCTTCCCGGTCAATATGAAGATGCCGTTATGCTTCCTGATTATTATGCGCTGAGCACTTCTGATGTATTCGGGGAATTTCATGCCAAATACACATCTCCTTACCTGCTTATTAAACTGCTGCCTCTGGTTAGCAATACACTGATCAGGGAAAACATATCACTTCTTTATCTCGGATCAGAATTCCATGGCAACTATGTTGAAGTAGGATACAGCCTCAGTCAGATTTTCTTCTTTGCAGAAGCCGGTATATACTTTGGTTTTGATGATTTACGGTACAAGAGCACAGGCATAAAACTGACAATACGATTCGACTGAGGGCAGAGAGCAGGGAGCTGAGAGCTGAGGGCAAGGAGCAAGAAGCAAGGAGCAAGGAGCAAGGAGCAAGGAGCTGGGAGCAAGGAGCTGGGAGCGAAGGGCTGGGAGCAAAGAGCAAAGACCAGGGAATTCCCGGTGGGCCCTGGTCTCTGATCATTATTGGTTATTCAGTCTGCGACTGGCTATGCAAACGGAGGTTCATCATGGAAGCCGTTTTCATCATCGAATGCACCACCCGGTAACCTGACGGGATCACGATTCATCTTTGAACCCAGCGTGATACTTTGAGTCGCGCTCATATCCGGTGTTACTATATCATAATCATCAAGATCGACAAACTGCGCTTTCTCCTCCCTGAACCTCAGCCTTACATCATCAACAGGGCCGTTCCTGTTTTTTGCCAGGATGATTTCAGCTATTCCCTTTGTTGAAACGTCATCTTCAAAAGCAGGTATTCCGAATTTTTCGGGACGATGGATGAAAACAACCATATCGGCATCCTGTTCAATTGCTCCTGATTCACGAAGGTCTGAGAGAAGGGGACGTTTGGATCCTCCTCTCATCTCAACCGACCTGTTGAGCTGTGAAAGAGCCAGTATAGGAACATTAAGTTCCTTGGCAATGCTTTTAAGTGATCGTGATATGGTACTTACCTCCTGTTCACGGCTCCCGGTATTTTCTGGTCCTGACATAAGCTGAAGGTAATCAACTATCACAACATCAAGTTTATGTTGTGCCATAAGCCTTCTGCATTTTGCCCTGAGCTCAAAGATGGATATCGCCGGTGTGTCGTCGATGAAAACGGGGGCCTGGACAAGTTTCTTGATCCTGGTATCAAGCTGTTTCCATTCCTCTTCATTCAGCCGGCCGTTTTTGATCTTATCACCCGAAAGGTCAGTCTCAGCGATAATAAGCCTGTTTACCAGCTGAATCGATGACATCTCAAGAGAAAAGATCGCCACCTTCTTTCCATGGTCTATCGCCATGTTCCTTGCCATCGAAAGGGCGAATGCTGTCTTACCCATTGAAGGTCTGGCAGCTATAATGATAAGTTCCGATTTCTGCCAGCCTGAAGTCAGCCTGTCGAGCTTTGTAAAGCCCGAAGGGATTCCCACAAGAGCATCTTCACGCTTACCTGCCTCCTCAATCTCCCTTATGGCCTCCTTGATCACCATATTAATTGGTGAAACCTCCCTTTTTATATTCCCCTCTGCTATCTGAAACAGGGCGTTCTCTGAAAAGTCGAGCAGTTCGGTTACATCATACGAATCATCAAAAGACCTTGACTGGATCTCAGTTGCCACCCTTATGAGTTCCCTCTGGATGTATTTCTGTGCAACGATCCTGGCATGGAAGTCGACGTTGGCTGCCGACACTACCTTTGATGTCAGTTGGGTAAGATATAAAGGGCCACCCACACTCTCGAGTTCATTGCGCGAACGCAATTCTTCCGTAACAGTATAAAGGTCAACCGGGTATTCTCTTCCTGAAAGATCCGATACACTTCTGAAGATCTTCTGGTGAGCCTCCTTGTAGAAACTCTCAGGTTTAAGAATATCAAGTATGGTAATAACCGCCTCTTTTTCAAGCATTATAGCTCCCAGAACAGCTTCCTCCATGTCGATGGCCTGAGGAGGGATCCTTCCGGGATCAGGAAGTGCAGTAATAACCTGCCTGACACTGTTCTTTTGTTTGATCATGAATATAATTAATTGATTTGTTGTATTTTAATAGACCATTTTCTAAATCCCTGCCAATAGGTTCAAAGGTAAGACAAGCATAAGCATTAATTGAAGGGCACCGGCATTTATTACAAACAAAGTTCTGTTAAAAACTTGTTGAAAATCTGAAAATTCTTTTACGATACGAATAAATCCGATCCTTGTCGTATTTTTGTATAAACGACCTTTTATGGTGATATTTCCAAGGGCAAAGATCAATCTGGGATTGAGGATTATTGAGAAGCGGAGCGATGGTTATCATAATATTGAGACTGTCTTCTATCCTGTCGGTCTCAGTGACGCCCTTGAGATAGTCATGGCACCGGAAGACACCGGGAAGGATCTTTTGGAGATAACAGGCCTGCCGACCGGGGGCGATACGGATGATAACCTGGTTACCAGGGCAGTAAGGCTGTTGAGGGAGGATCACGATATTCCCTTTCTAAGGATTCACCTTCACAAGATGATCCCGCCCGGCGCGGGACTTGGAGGAGGATCGTCCGATGCAGCTTCGGCCATAAAGGCTCTGAACAGGTGCTTCAGGATGGGATTATCAACTGAAAGGATGAAGGAATATGCACTCAGGCTGGGCAGTGATCTGCCTTTTTTCATTGACTGCCAGCCTTCCCATGCCTCTGGTCGCGGCGAAATAATGAGTCCGGCCCCCGAGTACCTGAAGGGTTGTTATCTGATCCTTGTCAATCCGGGGATTCATGTAAGTACGGCAAGAGCATATGAAAGCTGTACACCTTCAAATGCCAGCGGAAGCCTTGACATCATCGACCACCTCCCTCTTGCAGAATGGAAGAACCACATCTTTAACGACTTCGAGGATTATGTATTCAAAACCCATCCGGTTATAAAGGAGATTAAGGATACCCTGTACGACTCTGGCGCAGTCTTCAGTCTGATGTCGGGCAGCGGTTCGACTGTATATGGGATATTTGGTAATGAGATACCTGTACCTGTATCACTTCAGCCACATGTGATCTTCTCCGGATATGCTTAGTAATCTCAGGAGATCCTGATAAGAAGGCTTCCCTTTGAGACTCTTTCTCCCTTTGAGACAAGGATTTTTTCGACAGTACCGGCGACAGTACTCTTAAGCATATTTTGCATCTTCATCGAATCGAGGATCATAAGTACGTCTCCCTCATTTACCTTCTGTCCTTCTGAGACAAGAATGTCGAGGACAGTACCCGGAATGAAACTTGGTATGATCTTCGGATCGGCCGGTGCGTATGGTTTCCTGTTTGCAAAACGGCTGCTAAGCCTTGTTCTGTACGGAGTTCCGTCAATATTAAGTATGCCTGATAGTTCGTTTTCTTTCATAGTATTGAGGTATTCAGACCGGTATCAGAAAGGAGGCAACCCATGCTTCTTAGCCGGCATATCGACAGTCTTGTTCTCAGACAGTTCAATGGCATGGAGAAGGACCTTCCGGGTCTCGGCCGGTTCGATAACCGCGTCGACATATCCTCTTGAGGCAGCCACATAGGGGTTGGCGAACTTAGCCTTGTACTCTTCAACCTTTTTCTTTCTCATCCCATCCGGATCATCGGATGACATGATTTCTTTTCTGAAGATTATATTGGCTGCTCCCTCCGGGCCCATCACAGCGATTTCAGCAGTAGGCCATGCAAAAACAAAGTCGGCCCTCAGGTGTCTCGAGCTCATGGCGATATAACCTCCACCGTAGGCTTTGCGGAGGATAACTGTAAGTTTTGGAACGGTAGCCTCACTGTATGCATACAATATCTTGGCTCCATGTCTTATGACACCGGCGTGTTCCTGGTCGATGCCGGGAAGATATCCGGGAAGGTCAACAAGGGTGATAATGGGTATATTAAAGGCATCGCAGTAGCGGATGAACCTGGCAGCTTTGTCGGATGAATCGACATCCAGAACACCTGCCATCTCAAGTGGCTGGTTGGCAACAAAACCTGTCGTTTTTCCACCCATCCTTCCGAAGCCGATAACCATGTTCTTTGCATACAACTCCATTATCTCAAAGAAATCGGAATTATCGGCCACTGCCCTGATTACATCCCTTACATCATAGGGAAGAGTGGGATCGTCGGGCACTATTTTGTTGATCTCATATGAAGGGTCAGGACCGCAGGGCTCACAGGCTTTTGCCTTTGTGCTGTTGTTCCGTGGAATGAAAGTCAGAAGCTTCTTAATCTGCGCAAAACACTCTTCCTCGTTTAATGCAAAGAAATGGGCGTTGCCTGTTATCTCACTGTGAACCCTGGCTCCACCGAGTTCTTCCATTGGGATATCTTCTCCCAGTACTGTTTTTATTACCTCGGGACCAGTGATAAACATCTTGGATATTTTGTCAACGACAAACACGAAGTCAGTAAGTGCAGGCGAGTAGACCGCGCCACCCGCGCAGGGGCCCAGAATTACCGAGATCTGGGGTATGACACCACTTGAGATTGTATTTCTGAAGAAGATTTCACCATATCCCGCCAGTGAATTCACCCCCTCCTGTATCCTTGCTCCTCCCGAATCGTTTATCCCGATAAGGGGTATCCTCATCTTCAGGGCATGATCCATGATCTTGGTTATCTTTCTTGAATGCATCAGTCCCAGTGAACCGCCGGCGACAGTAAAATCCTGGGCAAAGACAGCCACGGGAGAACCGTATATGGTGCCCGATCCTATGACCACTCCGTCGCTTGGGAGCGATTTCTTGTCCATATCAAAATCACGGGCATCATGTTCAACAAAAAGGTCATATTCGCTGAAGGAGTTTTCATCCAAAAGGGCCATGATGCGTTCTCTTGCAGTGCGCTTTCCAAGTGCTTTCTGCTTCTCAATGGCCTGTTCTCCTCCTCCAAGCAATACCTTGTCTCTTTTTTGTTTTAACTCAAGAATCTTCTTTTCAAGTGGCATAGAAGTAATTTTTGGCCTGCTAAATTAACTAATTCATCTTACTAAAAAAGTAAAAAACTCATGCTTCCTCATTCAACATATGCAATGCATCATTTGGGAGCCATCCTGTAAAGGACAAATGCAATGACCGCATACATTATGTTCGGGATCCACATAGCAAGCATTGGTCCAAGGTTACCCTTAAGCGAAAACTGCGAAGCAAACTGAAGGAACAGGATATATGAAAAACTGAGTCCGAGTCCTATTCCGATATTCATGCCTATTCCTCCCCTCACCTTCTTTGAAGAAAGGGATACCCCGATTAGAGTAAGGATAAAAACGGCAAAAGGGTTTGAGATACGCCGGTGTTTCTCTATAAGGAACAGCTTAAGTTCGTCCGAGCCCTGCAAGCGCAGCAGGTCGATATAATCATTCAACTCCCTGTAGGTCATGGTGCCAACAAAACCCGGATCCCTTGAGAAATCCTTGGGGGTTATTGCCAGGGTCGTATCAATCTTATCGCCTTTTGATATAGTTTCTTCAAGATCCTTTATCTCCCTTACATTGTAATTCATCACCGACCATTTGCTGATTGTAGAATCCCACCTGATAACCGGGGCGCTAAGCTTGGATTCAAGCATTCCGGAATCAGAGAATTTCTCAATGGTGAAGTTCCTTCCCGTCTGGCTTATCTGATTAAATGACTCCATAAAGATAAGAACGTTCCTGGCGACCTGCCTGTGGATATTCATCATCGGGACCTTTCTGCTGGCCGATCTGTAATACTTGTCCTCAAAATCCATCCTTTTAAGGTTTGCCTGGGGGATCACGAAGTTTGTCAGGACAAAAGATAATAATGCAATCACAAAGGCTGAAATAAAATACGGAAGCAGCATCCTTCTGAAGCTGGTTCCACTGTTGAGGATGGCAATTATTTCGGTGTTCACGGCCATCTTCGATGTGAAGAAGATAACAGAGATAAAGACGAAAAGAGGTGCAAAAAGCGTTGCGAAATACGGGATGAAATTAAAATAGTAATCAAAAATGATAGCTCTTACAGGAGCTTCACGCTCCATGAAGTTGTCAATCTTCTCGGCAAAGTCGAAAACAACGGCAATAGTCAGTATCAACACCAGGGAAAAGAAGAAGGTACCAAGAAATTTCCTGATAATGTAAACATCAATAATCTTGATTCTCAGGGAACCTATAACCTCTCTGAGAGTTTTTTTACCATCGTGTTTTTCCATCTTTTAAAATCACCTTCTTCAATCTTTTTTCTGGCTTCTCCTACCAGTTTCAGATAAAAAGCCAGATTATGAATACTTGAAATCTGAGATCCCAGTATCTCACCCGATATTATGAGATGTCGGAGATAAGCCTTTGAATAATTAAGGCTTACATCCGAGGGTCCGTCAGGATCTATTGGAGAGAAGTCGTTTATCCATTTCCTGTTCCTGATATTTATGATCCCCTCACCTGTAAAAAGCATTCCGTTTCTTCCGTTTCTTGTAGGCATCACGCAGTCGAACATATCGATCCCTCTGTCGATGGCTTCAAGGATATTTACAGGGGTACCGACACCCATAAGGTAACGTGGCTTGTCCTCAGGAAGTATGTCATTAACCGTTTCAATCATCCTGTACATCTCTTCTGCTGGTTCACCAACCGACAACCCGCCTATTGCGTTTCCCTCCATGCCGGCTGAAGCTACCTTCTCGGCCGACTTCTTTCTCAGATCCTCAAAAGTGCTGCCCTGGACAATCGGAAAGAGAAATTGCCCGTGGCCCCATACCGGTTCTGTCTGGCGGTACCTTGCCACAGCCCTGTCGAGCCATTTGTGTGTAAGTTCGACCGATTTCCTTGCATAGTTGTATTCACATGGGAAAGGTGCACATTCATCAAAGGCCATTATGATATCCGCACCAATTATTCTCTGAATGTCGACTGTGTTCTCGGGGGTGAAAAAGTGTTTCGATCCGTCGATATGGGATCTGAATATGGCTCCTTCTTCAGTGAGTTTTCTGTTCCCGGCAAGCGAAAACACCTGGTAACCTCCGCTGTCGGTGAGGAGCGGCCTTTCCCAACTCATGAATTTGTGCAGACCTCCGGCCTCTTTCATTACAGTGATGCCCGGACGCAGGTAAAGATGGTATGTATTGCCCAGAATGATCCAGGCTCCTATCTCACTGACCAGATCCCTCTGAAGGATACCCTTTACTGTGCCCGCGGTTCCGACCGGCATAAAAACCGGAGTCGGGATATCCCCGTGGGCTGTTTTCAATATACCTGCCCTGGCCTTGCTTTCCCCGTCTCTTTTGACTACAGCAAACATACAATCTGTTAAAATTTTAGCAGCACAAAGGTAATCGATTCATCATGCCGTGTAAAAATAAAAGCGGTATTTTTTCCCTGCTGTTTGATGACAGAAACTGATGATTGTTGAAAACTCATTTTCTGCATTCAGATTATCTTATTAATATTGCTGCCATATTTGGAAGGTAAATGGCAACAAGGGAACATCTTTTCCTATTGATCGTTTTCGCAATCTTCGGACTTACTTCTGCTGTTCAGCTATTCTACTACCTTTATTTCTACCTGGCCATCCTTAAGAAAAGGTCAGAAGGAGAGCCTGGTAAAAAGGAGCCCGTCTCAGTTATCATCTGTGCAAGAAATGAAGAAGACAACCTGAGGGCCTTTCTTCCTTCGGTGCTCAGCCAGGATTATCCCGACTATGAGGTCATTGTGGTAAACGACTGTTCCGAAGATAATACCTTTGAGGTGCTGGGCGAGCTTTTACCCAGGTATCCGCATCTGAGAGTATCAACAGTTCAGAAAGACCCGAAATTCACTCATAACAAGAAATTTGCCCAGTTTATTGGAATAAAAGCTGCCACCAATGAATACCTGTTATTCACTGATGCCGACTGCCAGCCTGTATCACCAGACTGGATTTCGGGTATGGCCGCTCATTTCAGCGAAAAGACTGATTTCGTTCTTGGTTATGGAGGTTTCTTTAAGAAAAGAGGACTGTTAAACCGCTATATCAGGTACGACTGCATGACCATTGCCATGCAATACCTTGGGATGGCAATAAGGGGCCTGCCCTATATGGGTGTCGGCCGGAACCTGGCTTATAAAAAATCCGTTTTCTTCAGGAACAAGGGATTCAGTTCCCATAACTATGTTATCTCCGGTGATGACGATCTCTTTGTTAATGCCAACGCATCAGGCAAAAATACTGCCGTGGAATTTTCACATGCCACACATACCCGATCGGTACCTGCCTCTGACTTCCAAAAGTGGTTCAGACAGAAACGCCGTCACCTTACTACGGCAAAACACTACAGGCAATCGCATAAGATACTGCTTCTTGCAGAAACTGTTTCACGCATCATCTTCTACATAACATTTGCTGCCCTGTTGAGCATGCTCTTTCTCTGGCAGACTGTTGCAGCATTGTTTCTGATAAGACTGATTGTGCAGATAATTGTGTTTACCAAAGCCTCACAAAGGCTTAATGAGAAAGGGCTTATAGCTTTTTCGCTTATTTTTGATATCTTTTCACCCTTGTTGAACGGAACAGTATATCTTGCAAATATACTTGACAAGTCAGGGCAGGATAAATGGAAGTAACAAACGGATTGTCTGAAAAAGCCAGGAATGATCTCGCTCTTGTGCAGAAGGCACAGGAGGGGAACGAGAAAGCTTTTGCCAGCCTGATGAACAGGTACCGCGATTCAATTTACTTCATGCTTCTGAAGATGGTCAACAACGCCGCTGATGCCGAAGACCTGACAATCGAGGCTTTTGGAAAGGCTTTCAGGAACCTTGACTCTTTTACTCCGGACTTTGCCTTCAGCACATGGCTCTTCAAGATAGCTACAAATAATTGTATCGACTTCATCCGGAAAAAGCAGGTATCCCCTGCCCCCCTCGATCAGTTCCAGGATGATATCGATAATCTTACAGTCAATATCCAATCCGACCTTCCCGATCCTGAAGAAGCTCTCATTAACGACCAGAAGATTGCCGTTCTGAGGGAAATAGTCAACCAGCTCAAACCGGGATACAGGGACCTTATAGAACTCAGGTACTTTAAGGAATACTCATACGAAGAGATATCCTCGGAGCTTAACCTGCCCATCGGGACGGTCAAGGCTCAGCTTTTCCGTGCCAAATCGCTGCTTTACAACATCTTCGTTAAAACAGGAAACAGATAATGCCTGAATTTATCTCCCGATACTTCCCTTCTCTTTCTGATACCCAGATCTCACAATTCTCAGCGCTGAGAGAACTCTATGAAGAATGGAACAGGAAGATAAATGTTATTTCCCGAAAGGATATGGATAATTTCCATATCCATCATGTTCTGCATTCCCTTGCCATTGCAAAGGTTGTCAGTTTTGTCCCCGGCACCCGTGTACTTGATGCCGGCACCGGTGGAGGATTCCCGGGCATACCCCTGGCCATTCTTTTTCCCGCTGCTGAATTTACCCTTCTCGATTCGATCGGGAAAAAAATCATGGTTGTGGATTCGGTAAGCAGGGAATTAAAGCTTGAAAATGTAATACCTTTAAGGAGACGGGTCGAAGAGGATAAGGGAAACTACGACTTTGTAACAAGCAGGGCGGTTAGTTCCTTCCCTGATTTTGTAAGGCTGACGAAAGGCCGAATTGTAAAAAACGACAGAAACAGTATAGGCAACGGAATTCTTTACCTTAAGGGTGGAGATGTATCAGACGACCTTGCTTTCTTTGGAACCAGACTTAAAATATGGGATATCAGCAATTTTTTCAGCGAACCTTTCTTTATCACCAAGAAGATACTGCACCTGCCGGTCTGATTTTATTAAAAAAAAACCCGCTGCATATTTTTTTTTAAAAAAAGATTCTATCTTTGCGATCTCAAATAAAGGAGTACTGATATTAAATATTTCTGTTTATGAAAAGGACATTTCAGCCATCAAGAAGGAAAAGAGCAAATAAGCATGGATTCAGAGAAAGAATGTCCACCCCGAATGGCAGAAGGGTACTTGCTGCCCGCAGGGCCAAAGGGAGGAAAAAACTTTCAGTTTCTCCTGAGCTTAAGCTAAAATGACATTACCTTTACTTAAATCTAATAAAGAAAGGTGTTCAGATAAATGAGCACCTTTCTTTTATTTTATGGTTAACATTATTACTTAACTTTGCCTGTCAGAAAAATCAATGACTGAATTAATTCAACATATTGAGGGCCGGGAGTTAAGCGACATTGCCCGAAAAGTGTTTGACGGCAAAAGGATAACCGGGGAAGAAGGAATGATCCTTTATACCACAGCCCAATTGCCTCTGCTTGGTCTCCTTGCCAGTCATATGAGAGAAAGCAGAAACGGCAGATACGCCTTCTTTAACCGTAATTTCCATATAGAACCGACAAACAGGTGCATTTACAACTGCAGGTTCTGTTCCTACCATAAAAATGCCGGTGACCCTGAAAGCTGGGAATACAATCCGGAAGAGATACTCGATATCGTCAGGCGCTTTGATGGGAAACCTGTGACTGAAGTTCACATAGTGGGCGCCGTGCATCCATCACACGACCTTCATTACTATGGCCGGATCGTGGAGATGATCAGAAAACACCGCCCTGGTATCCATATCAAGGCTTTCTCAGCTGTTGAACTTGATTACATGATCAGGATAGCAGGAATTTCTGTTGATGAAGGACTCAGAATCCTGAAGGAATACGGGCTCGATTCAATTCCCGGTGGCGGGGCCGAGATCTTTGATAAAGAAATACGCCGCAGGATCTGTCCCGAAAAGACCAGTTCCGACCTGTGGCTTAAGATACATGAGACTGCCCACATGAATGGTATCCCCTCCAATGCCACCATGCTTTACGGTCACATTGAAGATTATTCACACCGTATCGATCATATGCAAAGGTTAAGGGACCTCCAGGACAAAACCGGTGGTTTCAATGCTTTCATACCACTCAAATACAGGAAGAAGAATAACCCGATGTCGGAGCTTGGCGAGGTAAGTATCATCGAAGACCTCAGGAACTATGCGGTCGCCAGGATCTTCCTCGACAATATCCCGCATATAAAGGCCTACTGGCCCATGACAGGTAAAGCAATAGCCCAGATCGCCCTCTCATTCGGAGCTGACGATATGGATGGAACCATCGACGACACAACAAAGATCTACTCGATGGCCGGTGCCTGTGATGAGAACCCGGCAATGTCGACTGACGAAATAAGCAAGCTGATCAGTGAAGCCGGATATATTCCCGTGGAACGTGACTCCCTGTACAATCCTGTCGGAAAATAATTTTATACTTACATTTGCGTTAATATAACATATGTAGTCCAAATGAGCCTTAAGAATTTTATTTTCAGCAAAGTGTTTATCAGGAATCTTGGACTGGCATTGGCCATTATTGTTGGTATTGCCATGCTCCTCATTATATGGCTCAATATTTATACCCGTCACGGTCAATCAAGAGTTGTCCCCGATTTTACCGGTATGGATATTGAAGAAGTGACACGCACTGCCAGAAAAAACAAGTTGAAATACATGATCAGTGATTCGGTGTACACGAATATTGTAGACCGGGGTTGTGTTGCGGAACAGCATCCCAAATCGGGGTTGAAGGTAAAAAAATGGAGAACCATAGCAGTCACTATCAATGCCTTTAATCCTGAAATGGTAGAGATGCCCGATCTTATCGAGTTACCAAAAAGACAGGCCCTTGCCCTTATTGAAAGCTCGGGTATGGAGACAGGCTCACTCAGGTATGTTCCCGACATATCCGTTGATGTTGTACTTCAACAGTTGCATAACGGGAAAGATATAATGGCCGGTGAGTTACTGCAGGAAGGTTCTGTCATTGATCTTGTTCTCGGGAAGGGTTTGAGCAACCAGAGAACCATGATCCCTGACCTGATCGGATTAAACCTCATACCTGCAAGGAACAGCATCCTTTCAGCATCGCTGAACCTCGGCACCTTCATATACGACAATTCAATCCAGACAGCAGAAGATTCTTTAAATGCCTTCGTGTATAAACAGAATCCCGAGTTCAGTTCAAATGTCTCGCTGCAGCTGGGCTCTTCCATTTATCTCTGGCTTACTGTTGATTCGGCCAGACTTCCGTCAGGATCAATGACGGAAGCAGCTGATTCTCTTCTCCTTGACGGACCGACGGATCAGAACTTTTAAGCTGATGCTCAGAAAGACTGTCCCATATATTGTCCTGTTCTTCTTCCTTTTTACAACAACGGAAGCACAGGAAGTAATCAGTGGGCTTCAGTACGACAGACATTTCTCACAGGGGAAAAATACACTTTCTTCGTCAAAAGGCCTTTCAACCGAGCCTCTTCAGCTTCCTTTTTTTGATGATTTCGCAGGGCCGTCATTCCTGCCCGACGAAAAATACTGGAGCGACAGCTATGTTCTTGTCAACAATACATACTCACTTGACCAGATCACCCAGGGAATGGCAACCATGGATGCACTCAGCGGGGACGGAAGGCTTTATGAATCTTCGTCTCCCGCCGTTTTCGAAGCTGACCATCTGTCGTCACAACCCCTCGACCTCGACTACCTTCCGTCGGAGAATGTGTACCTCAGTTTTTTCTACCAGGCCGGCGGACTGGCTGACAAGCCTGAACCCGCTGATTCGCTTGTGATCCAATTCTATGCACCTCTTGAGGGAAAATGGTATTCGGCCTGGAAAGCCCCCGGGCTTCCCGAAAAATTCAAGGCTGCCATCATAAAGATCGACGACACAAGGTTTCTCCAGGGAGGATTCAGGTTCAGGTTCATCAACTACGCGAGCCTCAGTCCTGATCTTAACGACCCGTCGATGACCGGTAACTGCGACCAGTGGAATATCGACTACGTCGTGCTCGACCGTGGCCGTAACGGAGCCGATACCGTCTTCCAGGATGTTGCTTTCAGGCGACCCTTAAGATCGCTGCTAAAGACTTATGAAGCAATGCCATGGAAACAGTTCAGACAGGTCTATCTGAGGGAAATGGGCTCATTCATTCCGGTCAGCTACAGGAACAATGACAATATTGTCAGGAATGTAACCCGGCTTTTCAACATCAGGGATCTCTCTTCCGGGATTACAGTTCATGACTTTTCTGCCGGTGCAACCAATATCGCACCCCTTACAGAAGTTGATTATAATGCGGCACTTATATATACATTCAACTCCCCCTCCGCCGATTCTGCCCTTTTCCAGGTCACGGCGATACTTAAAACCGATGACTTTGATCCGAAGGACAACGACACTCTCACTTACAGACAGGTCTTCGGTAACTATTTTGCCTACGATGACGGTTCGGCAGAGGGAGGCTACGGCATCAACGGCCTTGGTTCAGGGAATGCCATGGTTGCCTGCAGGTTCGAATCATTTATGCAGGATACAATAAGGGCAGTCAGCATCAGCTTTAACGACAGCTATCTGAATGCCAACCAGAGGCTGTTCGACCTGGTGATATGGGATGATGCAGGCGGTCGCCCGGGAAATATCCTGTATACACTTGAGGAAGTGATGGTTGAACAGGGAGAGAATATAAATGGTTTCCATACTTACCTGCTGCCCGACGGGGTGATGGTTGATGATATTTTTTGGGTGGGATGGAAACAGAGGTCCGAGACGTTTTTTAATGTCGGCTACGACATTAATACAGGCAATATGGGCAGGCTGTACTACTGGCTCAATGGAGACTGGCACCAGTCGCAGGTTACAGGCAGCATAATGATCAGACCGGTTATGGGTCCGAAACCAGGCAGTACCGGTGTGGACGATATACCATCAGGAGATACCAGGAGGAGCTTAAATATCTGGCCCAATCCTGCGTCGGCCTGGCTTAACATTGATGCTGGCGAACTGCTCCTTTCTGATGAGGTCTTTGTCAGTTTCATTGATCTCCACGGAAGGGAAATGTTGAAGGAAAGACTTACAGAAAGAATAGATATTTCCTCTCTTCACGAAGGAATATACATAATGGTTATCAGGGCAGGAAACAAAACTATTGCCTATAACCGGCTAATCGTAACAAAGTGATAATCGGGTGATACAGGAAGAAGAACTATCTGACCAGCAGGAACTTTACGAACACTTCAGGTTTACCGCCGATCCGGGCCAGTCATTGATCCGGATCGATAAATTTCTGACCGACAGACTTGAGAACACATCACGGACCAGGATCCAGAATGCTGCAGGTGCCGGTAATATCCTTGTGAACGGGAAAACTGTAAAACCAAACTACAAGGTTAAGCCGGGAGATTTTATTCAGATTGTTCTTCCAAATCCTCCGCGTGAGATAGAGCTTATCCCCGAAGACATCCCCATTTCGATCGTCTATGAAGATGATGATGTTATTGTCGTCAACAAGGAGGCCGGGATGGTTGTTCATCCTGCCTACGGCAATTACAGGGGAACCCTGGTAAATGCTCTCATGTGGCATTTTCGAGATCTTCCCCTGTTCAACTCGGGAGAACTGCGTCCCGGACTTGTTCACCGTATAGACAAGAATACATCAGGAATACTTGTGGTAGCAAAAAATGAGCTGGCCCTTAACCGTCTGTCAAAACAGTTCTATGACAGGACTACCGACAGAAGGTATACAGCCTTGGTCTGGGGCGTCCCGGATCCTCCTGAAGGGACGGTGACAGGAAATGTGGGAAGAAGCATCCGCGACAGGAAGATAATGCAGGTCTTCCCCGACGGGAGCCAGGGAAAGACTGCCGTTACTCACTACAGGGTTATTGAGGATATTGGCTATGTTTCACTCGTGGAATGCAAACTCGAAACCGGAAGGACACACCAGATCAGGGTTCACTTCAGCTATATCAAACATCCTCTTTTCAACGATCATGAATATGGAGGCGATCAGATACTCAGGGGAACAAAGTTTACAAAATACCAGCAGTTTGTTAAAAACTGCTTTGACATTCTGCCCGGGCAGGCTCTTCATGCCCGTTCCCTGGCCTTTGATCACCCGGTTACAGGTAAACGGCTTTCGTTCGATTCAGAACTGCCCGCCGCCATGTCGCTGCTTATCGAAAAATGGAAAACCTATACTTCTTCAAGATAGAAATTTGAAGTATTGCTGATCCGGGAACCCGGCTCCGAAGTATCCTGTGTTTTTACCAGCTGCCACCTGCTCCGCCGCCGCCAAAGCTTCCGCCGCCAAAGCCGCCGAAACCACCTCCCCCACTGAATCCTCCGCCTCCGGAGAATCCTCCCCAGCTACCGCTGTGTGAACTGCGGCCTGAATTCATCATAGAAAGAATCATCCATAATGGTAAACCGGACTTGCTAATATGCCTCTGGTTTTTCCCACCACCGCTCCTGAGGAAGGAGACCACGATCAGAAGAATAACAAAAAAGATGAATGGCCCGGCAGCATCCTTTACATCATTTTTTCTTCCCTTAAGGTACTGGTCGGGCGGAAATTCACCCCTGGCCAGCGAGATCAAAATGTCGGTGGCCCTGTCGAGACCATCATAGTACCTTCCTTCACTGAAAGAAGGGACTATCTCCCTGTCAACTATCTGGGCACATACTATGTCGGGTATTACTCCCTCAAGTCCGTAACCAGGTGTAATAAAGACCTCTCCTTTGGGAGAGACAGCGGTCTTGTCCTTTACAAGGATCAGAACCCCGTTATCAGATCCCTTACGGCCTATTCCCCACAGTTCGGCAAGACGCTGGGCATAATCTCCGGGCGGGTATCCGTGAAGGTCGTTAACAATGACAATTGCTATCTGAACGGTGGAAGAGTCATTAAAGGCCACAAGTTTTCTCTCAAGCGAATTCACCTCATCCCCTCCAAGCATCCCGGCATAGTCGTTCACCAGCCGGGGAGGATAGGGTTTTTCAGGAAAATCCTGGGAGAAGCTCTTACCGGCAAACACCAGGGAGAAAACCAGGAGCAGGATAAATGACGGGACCAGCCGTTTCTTCATTTTAAGTTCTTTATTGAGGTGTGTCAAAGGAAATCTCATCGGGCAGTTCATTCACGTCATCCCTTGTATAAGGAAAATGGTCCTGCAGTTTTTTGCCGGCCATATGAACAGCTTCAACCAGACCATCCGTGAATCTGCCCTGCCTGAACCGCTCCTGCATAAGATCTTTTACCGAATCCCAGAAATCATTCCCGACGACTTCGTTTATACCTGAGTCACCGATAACAGCAAACTTCCTGCTGCTGACGGCCAGATAGAAAAGTACACCATTCCTTTTTTCGGTTTTGTGCATGCGGATTTTTGTAAAGATCCATGAAGCCCTGTCAAGCACATCTCCCTCGAAGGAGTTTTCGATATGTATCCTTATTTCTCCGGATGTCTGTGACTCAGCAGCAATGACAGCATCACGTATCCTGTCGCGCTCATCTTTGGTAAAGAAATCAGACGCTTTGGGTTCCATCGCTCCTTTCATCAGAACTGTACTTCCGGAGCCTTTTCAGCTCCTTCCATCGATTCAAAATAAGGTTTGGCTTCAAAGCCGAACATCCCTGAGAGGAAGTTCTGTGGAAACCTTCTTATGTATGTATTGAATGATCTGGCGACATCATTAAATTTCCTGCGCTCAACCGAGATGCGGTTCTCGGTTCCCTCCAGTTCAACCTGAAGATCCCTGAAGTTCTGAGTTGCCTTAAGCTCAGGATACTTCTCAACAACAACCATCAGTCTCGAAAGAGCTGAACTCAACTCTCCCTGGGCCTGCTGAAACTGCTGCATATTCTCTGCTGTCATCTTTGTCGGATCCAAAGTCACCTGGGTGGCTTTTGCCCTTGCTTCAATAACCTGAGTCAGGGTCTCCTGCTCAAAAGCAGCAGCTCCCTTGACTGTGTTGACAAAGTTGGGAATAAGATCGGCCCTTCTCTGATACTGAGTCTCAACATTTCCCCATTGACTTGTAACACCTTCCTGAAGGGTAACCATATTATTATACACCCTTGTACCCCAGAGAATTACAACTAACACAAAAAGTGCCAGGAATCCACCGGCAATGATCCAGATCAAACAACCTTTTTTCATGAGTAAATAATTTAAAGTTAAAGGAAAGTCAACTTGTCATTTATCAGAAAAACAACCGTTGATCACTTTCCGGGAATTGTCAAACCATCCCCGGGTTGCCTGTGATCCGGCTTTTTCCGGTCTAAGCAAAGTTAATATAACACCGCAAATAATTGCTACATGTTCAAAGATGATTTTAACAAAAGCCTTCTTAAGGTCAGATACCGGTCCCGGGAATTTTAAAAATGTTGCTCATTTTATCCCTGTTTGAGTAGTCACCAAGCACTACTTTGACCTAAATTTGCAGGAAACAGAAAAACAAAATTCCCAGATGAGGACAATTGCTATTGCAGCCGGCGGAGATTCTTCCGAAGCAGGTGTTTCAGTGAAAAGTGCGCTTGAGGTAAGCAGGGAACTGGCATCCCTTTATAAAGTTTATATAATAATGATTACCGGCTTTGACTGGTACTGGGAAGATGACAGGGGAAGACGTCATCCTGTTGACAAGAATGATTTCTCGCTGAGGATCGATGATTCAAGGATAAGGTTTGATGCCGTTTTCATTGCTATCCATGGCACTCCCGGAGAGAATGGTCTACTCCAGGGATATTTCGATATGCTTCATATGCCTTATACCAGCTGCAGTGCATTCTGCTCAGCCCTTACATTCAACAAGCAGGCCTCAAAGCTTTATCTTCGCGAATATGGCATACCGATGGCTGAAGCGTGTCTTCTGAGAAAAGGAGATGAGTATGAAGCCGCGCATCTTGTTAAGAAGTATGGCCTGCCCTGTTTTGTCAAACCCAACGACAGCGGGTCAAGTTTCGGAGTATCAAAGGTGAAGACCGAAGAAGAACTATCACCGGCTATTGAAAAAGCTTTTCTTGAGAGTGATGAGGTGATGGTGGAATCGTTCATGAAGGGACGTGAAGTAGCCTGCGGGGTTGTCAAAGCGGGTGGAAAAACCATTGTTCTGCCTGTGACTGAGATAATAAGCAGCAATGAGTTCTTCGACTATGAGGCAAAATACACTCCGGGGAAATCTCAGGAGATCACTCCCGCACAGATGTCACAAGAGATAACTTCAGAGATACAGGACCTTAGCTCCAGGGTTTACAACATACTGGGGTGCAAAGGCATAGTAAGGGTTGACTTTATTGTTGTCGGCGACAAGCCTTTTTTCCTCGAGATAAACACGGTTCCGGGAATGACCAGGGAAAGTCTGGTCCCCAAACAGGCAAAGGCTGCAGCGATAGAACTTTCGCAACTGTATTCACTTATTATCGAGGATCTTTTCGTATCCTGACAGCTAACAGTTTTATTTCTGCATTGTGGCGAGCCTGAGGGCCCCTGTGGTGGTATAGTATTTGGTTATCATACCGGCTGTCTCCCATTCAGGAAGTGAACCCTGCTTCATATAATCCAGGAATTTCTCAGTTACCTGTCCGAAGTGTTCCTCATGCGTCACCCTGTATTTGTCAGGAATGACAATCCTGAACATATCGCGGCCTGCTTCAACAATCTCAAGAGAGTCGTAAGGCAGAGCCTTAAGGGCTTCCTGAAGCTTAACCCTGAACTCATCCATACCCATGCCTTTTACATTGCCCACATACAGAGTCGGCAGGTAATTCTCTTCGGCTCCCTGTCTTATCAAAAGATCACATTTTGTCCCACGCATCACTGAATAGTGTGTGTCCCCGGTTCCTTCAGGAGCCTGATACTTCCATTCAACAGATACTTTTGCCCATACGCCTTTCAGCTGGTAAACAATCTCCCCGTTGGCAAAGACATTTAGGTTCCCGTCCTTTACATCTTTTTCAAGGTAAGCCGGATATTCATCAAAACCCGTCACCCCGCTGAACTCTTCCTTTGTCATAACAGTCGGCCATCTCCTGGCAGAAACCAGGTTTACGTCATCGGTACTCAGAACCTGTTCGGGGAAACATTCCCACTGGACCAGATCAACAAGGTGGGTGGTAACGTCGACTATGCCTTCACCCTGCTGACTCACATCAAAGAACCAGGCTGGACGAAGAAGAGGAGAACCGGATACTATCTTCGAGAAATGGTGAACACTCAGTTTTGTCACGGCAGGGTCTTCTTTACTCCCCGGCACAAGGGTTCCGAAAAGGCCGTTGTTCTGCGACAGCAGCTTCTGAAGTATGGTCGTCACCTCATAACGCTCCGTCATTATATCATACAGGAGTATCCCCTTCTCACCGGCAACCCTGAAAGCTTCTTTCAGTGTCGGGAAATCATCCGGAGAAATAATCATTGGTTTATCTGCCAGAACATTAAGTCCTGCATTGACCGACCTGGCTATGTATTCTGCCTTTTTCCCGTTGTTGCCCGAAAGGACAACAACATTTCCCTTTCTTTCTTCAAGCATCCTGTCAAAGAAATCATCTCCGGTATAAACGACCTCGTTCCATGATGTCGGATCATCAGGTCTCCCGTTATACGACTTTATCCTATCGAGATGCTGAAGATAATCAGGTCCTTCAGGGGCATAGACATAGACATCGGGAGATACCTGTCCGTACATCTTCTTTTGTACAAGGGCTGCATGGAAATGACCTGGATCAACAGTGATAAGCTGAACCATACTACCCGTTCCCGGGTCCTTCGACTCCTTTTCAGAACCACCTGTTCCGCATGAACATAAAACCGGAACAGAGAGAAGCATAAGAAGCAGTTTTTTCATTTTTTAAATATTTTCAGTTAATTCACTATCAGACAAGCGGCACCAAGCGGGACCACAGACATCTGATTGTTTGTTAATTAAGGTCTTCGATTTATCTTGAATGTTGTCTTACTGCATCTGAAAAAGCGAACATATTCTGATCGGTCACATCGGGAGACATGCCTCCTCCGACCGACCATATGATCCTGTCATAACAGTCAATTTCGGCAAATGCTTTAGCAACAGCAGCCTTAACATCATCAGGGCTTCCTGCAGCCATCACATCCCTTGGCGGGATGTTTCCCACCAGGATGACATCTTTTCCGGCCAGTTCCCTTATCTCTCCCATCGAATGCTGGAAGGAGAAATTGAACATATTCACACCCATCTCAGTCAGGTGCCCGGCAGTAATAAGACCTTCGGCGTCATTATGAAGAAACCTTGCTTTTGCCCCGGTCGAGTTGAATATCCTTTTAAAATAAGGAACCACGTACTCGGTAAAATCACTCTCACCGACAAAACCGATAATATCGTCAAGGATCAGTATCCCTTCAATAGAGGGAAACGATTCTTTCTGCCATTGCAACCAGTCGCAGATAAAGTCAGTGATCTTTTTAAGAAGTTTGTGAGCCCCTTCAGGATCGATGGCAAGAGCCATCATAAACTCGGTGGTTCCCATCAGGAAACTGGCTATATTAAGGGGACCTCTTGCTATGGCGAAACGTATCTGGTGATCGCTTTCCTTTATGGCTTTTTCATTCAGCTTAAGCCTGTTGATCATGAGGGGTAACATCCCGTCGGTTTTCACATTTGGCTGGAGCAGCCTGTCGACTTCCGAGATATCACTTATTATCCTGTCAGCATGCGGTAGCGAATCCTCAAGAAATACCATCCGCGAACCAAATGCGGAAGGCTCTGTGCACATTCCGTATTCTGACCAGAAAGAAGGCAGGAACCACACGTCCGGGAAGGTTCTGTTGGCTTTCAGGTTGGCCTTAAGCCACAACTCATCCGATGAATAGTAATCAACCTTCGATATTCCGTACCATCCGGGTATCCACGGGCTGTCAATTATAAAGCCCACAGGCTGATAATTCAATTTACCACCTTCAATCAATGTATTCAGATCGTTCCACGCTGAGTTTCGCATTGTTAAATATTTTAAGCCGTCTGTTCCAGACAATAAAATTGACAAAATATTTCCAGAGAAAAAAATTTCTCAGAAAGTGCATATCCCTCCTGTATGATCAGTCTCATCAACAGATCAGACCTGAGCAAACGTCAGAACCTGAATGTTTCGAACCTGTACGAATCAATAGGATCGCAGGTGCAGACAAGATTCCTGTCACCATAACCGTCATCAATTCTGCTCACCGGAGGCCAGTATTTATTCTCCACGATCCATTTAAGAGGGAAAGCGGCTTTCTGCCTGTCATATTTATGGTTCCACTCGTTGGCAGCAATAACATGCACCGTATGCGGAGCATTGTGGAGGACATTATCTTCCCTGTCAGCTTTGCCATCAATGATCTCCTGTATCTCTCCCCAGATCGATTTCATTGCATCTATGAATTTGTTCATTTCATGCAAAGACTCCGACTCTGTGGGCTCAACCATAAGGGTACCATGTACCGGGAATGAAAGAGTGGGTGCGTGGAAACCGTAATCCATGAGACGTTTGGCTATGTCGGATTCAGTGATCCCGGCTGTTGCCTTGAAACTCCTGCAGTCGAGAATCATCTCATGGGCCACAAATCCTTTTTCGCCTGTATAAAGCACCTTGTAATAGTCCTTCAGTGCAGCTGCTATGTAGTTTGCATTAAGGATGGCAAAACGGGTGGCCCTGGTAAGACCTTCGGAACCCATCATCATCACATAGGCATGCGAAATCGTCAGAATATGAGCGCTGCCAAAGGGAGCACCTGACACCGCGGTGGTAGCATGACTGCCTCCTGTTTTAACCAGCGGATGTGAAGGAAGGAAGCCGGCCAGGTTTTCGCTGGCAAGCACAGGACCCACACCCGGTCCTCCCCCGCCATGAGGTATGGCAAAGGTCTTGTGAAGATTAAGGTGACATACGTCTGCCCCGATGAACGCAGGCTTTGTGAGCCCTACCTGAGCATTCATATTGGCTCCATCCATATACACAAGTCCTCCATTATTGTGAATTATTTCAGCCATCTCCCTTATTGAAGCTTCAAAAACACCATGGGTGGAAGGGTATGTAATCATGAAGCCGGCAAGCGTATCTCTGTAGTGTTCTGCCTTTTTCCTCAGGTCATCAACTTTCACATTTCCCCTGTCGTCGCATTCCACGACCACAACCTGCATCCCGGCCATTACCGCACTGGCCGGGTTTGTACCATGAGCCGACGAGGGAATGAGAACCACGTTCCTGTAGCCTTCACCACGGTTTATATGATATTCTTTTATGAGCAGCAGTCCGGTATACTCACCTGCAGCCCCTGAATTCGGCTGAAACGATACAGCAGAAAAACCTGTAATCTCCTTTAGGGCCTCTCCCAGTTCATCTATCATCTGGTAGTAACCCTGAGCCTGTGATTCCGGCACAAAAGGATGTATATTGCCGAATTCAGGTGAACTCAGGGCAAACAGCGAAGCGGCAGGATTGAGTTTCATGGTACACGATCCCAGCGATATCATACTATGAGTCAATGATATATCCTTTCTTTCCAGAAGTTTTATATATCTCATCATCTCGGTTTCGCAGTGATACCTGTTGAAGGTAGTGCCCTTAAGGAAATCCGACTTCCTGATGAATCGTTCCGGCAAAGGCTGACTATCATGCAGCGATTGCCTGCCGGGAAGTTCCTTTCCGGCTGCTCTTGCGAACACTGCAGAAATCATTTCAATCTCCCCGGGAGTGGTTATTTCATCCAGGCTTATAAGTAACCTCTCTCCGCCCGGATAAAAGAAATTGATCTCCGCCTCAAGAGCAAGTGAACGTATCTTCTCAATGCTGACACCTGCAGGCATCCTGATATCAAGGGTGTCAAAGAAAGCAGTGTTCCTTTGCTCATATCCAAGCTCAGAAAGTGACTTTTCGAGTGCGCACGCGGAGTTTCTTATATGTGAGGCTATACACCGGAGGCCATCTGGACCGTGGTACTGGGCGTACATGCCCGACATGATTGCAAGTAAAGCCTGGGCTGTACAAATATTTGAGGTTGCGCGTTCCCTCTTGATGTGCTGTTCCCTTGTCTGAAGAGCCATCCTTAACGCGCTGTTTCCCTGCGAATCGACTGAAATACCAATGATCCTGCCAGGCATGTTCCTTTTCAGCTCTTCACGGGTGGCAAAGATACCTGCATGAGGTCCTCCGAAACCCATCGGCAATCCGAAACGCTGGCTCGATCCGACAACTATATCGGCGCCCCATTCTCCGGGAGGAGTAAGTATGGCCAGGCTCATCAGGTCGGCAGCCACACCGATAAGGGCACCTGCAGCATGTACCTTGTCAGCAAAGAATCTGTAGTTGTTTATCTGGCCCGAAGCAGCAGGATACTGAACGATAGCCCCGAAATAACTCCCATCAATGACAGCTTCTGAATACTTTCCCCTTATAAGCTCAATGCCAAGGGGTCGCGACCTGGTGGTTATGACATCGAGGGTCTGCATAAACATATCCTCGTCGACAAAGAACTTCCTGACTCCGGCTTTTACAGCCTCTCTCGACCTTGCATTGTACATCATTATCATGGCCTCTGCAGCAGCAGTCGGCTCATCGAGCAAAGATGCATTGGCTATCTGCATTCCGGTTAGTTCCATCACCATGGTCTGGAAATTCAGCAAAGCTTCAAGTCTTCCCTGTGATATCTCAGCCTGGTAAGGGGTATATGAGGTATACCATGAAGGATTCTCAAGTACATTCCTTACAACAACCGGCAGTGTTGCCACGCCATAGTAACCCTGTCCTATGAAAGACCTGAATATCTTATTCCTGGCTCCCAGCTTACGGATATGATTCAGATATTCATACTCACTCATAGCCGGAGGGAGATTAAGGGATTTTCCTGTCCTGATCGGCGCAGGAACAGTATTATCAATAAGTTCGTCAAGAGAACCGATTCCTATAGTTTCAAGCATGACACTGAGATCATGCTCATCGGGACCGATATGACGGTCAACGAAATTTCCTGATGACATATATTAAATTTATTATGGTAAACAACTTTTCTGACAAAAGGTCACAGATCACAAGATAATAATATCCGTGATAACAGAAAATCCCTTTTATCAGGGTTCTGACAGATAAGGATTGTTCCTGATCTCATCTCCTATGGTTGTCTTGTCTTCATGCCCCGGATAGACAACGGTTTCAGGAGGAAGAACAAGGAGTTTTGTCCTGATGCTTTCGAGCAGGGCCTGGTGATTTCCACCGGGAAGGTCGCTTCTGCCGATGCTTCCCCTGAAGAGGGCATCGCCGGTAAAGACAACTTTTTCTTTCTGGCACCAGAAGGCAAAACTGCCGGGCGAATGTCCGGGAACATGCAGTGCGGTCAGCTCTGTCTCTCCGAAGTTTATGGTCTGTCCATCCTCAAGCCATGCAAGAGGCTCCGGTGGTTTCTCCATCGACAGGCCCAGGATAACCGACAGGTTGACGGCGCTTTTTCTTATCCTTTCTTCCTCCCTGCCACAATGAGTGAGGAGCTTATACCTGCTTAGCATAAAACTGTTCCCGAAGACATGATCGGGGTGGCAATGGGTATTCAGCAAAAGCACCGGTTTCAGCTTATTCTTTTCGACAAGTTGTGACAATACTTCCGATTCAGCCTGGCTGTAGCAACCGCAGTCGATAACCGCACATTCGCCCGTCTGATCGGCAATTACATATGTATTGACCCTGATGGGTGAAAAAACTATCCTGTATATATCCATTATAACTAGTTTCCGTTTACTGTTCCTTTTAACATCGGCACAAATGAAAAAGTGCCATATGAGGAATAATCGTAAGAGTCTTCCCCTGTCCTGGTCACCACCGTCATCACCTGTGTGGAGGAGTCTCCCACCGGCACCACAAGGCGGCCATTGATCTTAAGCTGGGCCGGGAGTCTGGCCGGTATCTCCGGCGCCGCAGCTGTTACTAATATTCCATCGAAAGGTCCGTACTGGGGTTTTCCCTCATACCCGTCGCCGTAAAAAAAATCAGCCTGATAGCCCAGTGAGGCAAGAGTCTGCTGGGCCTTCAGAAACAGATCCCTGAACCTTTCTATTGTATATACTTTCGCGCCCATCTCAACCAGCACGGCAGCCTGGTATCCAGAACCGGTTCCTACCTCAAGTATCCTGTCACGCTTTTTTACTGACAGAAGGGAGGTCTGGACTGCCACGGTGTATGGCTGCGAGATTGTCTGTCCCGATGATATGGGGAAAGCCTTGTCGGTATAGGCATGATTCAGAAATGCCGGATCCATGAACATATGACGGGGAACCCGGTTTATAGCTTTCAGAACATCCTCATCGGTGATTCCTTTCCTGCGTAGTTCCTCAACAAGCTTCTTCCTTTTTCCCTTGGCCTCAAATGTATCTGTCATCATTATTCCGGAGCTGTTTCAAACAGACAAAAATAGGAAAAATGTGGTTCAGGCGAGCACGACAAAAAGTAGATAAATACCATCCTGGTGATTAAGTTTTCGGCGAGGCACATATTGCCGTGACAGGCTGAGAACCATTCATATCTTTCAATGTATAAATACATAGTAAGAGGTAAGCCCCCGATCTGAAGGCCTTATCGGCGCAACATACCTGGCAAAGGTGCCAACCTACTTCTTGAATCATCTCTTTATCAGGGGAACTATTTCTCAAGGTTTCTCTTAGACTGATCCATAATACGGATGGAAGGTTGCCTATATGCTGTAGAAAACCTATTGGAAATCACAATTATTTTTAAAATCGTTAAAAAAAGCTGAACACTCAGTTATTTCTACAAAACTTTAAAGAAATCTGGTAGCTATTGTTCATTATAAAAATATTTGATAATATGAGCATTAGTAGACTTCATGGCAATATGTAGAAGGGTGAATACTTAACTTCCACTTCTATATTTTTCCATTTTTAGGATTAATAAATTAATTATAGCATGGGTAATAGAAGGTTTATATTAATTCGTCATGAAAAAAAATAGCTCTTTAAGATTTTTACCGGGATTCACTTTGACTGAGTTGCTTGTTGTCCTGATTATCATGGGCATATTAGTATTACTGGCTCTTCCAAATCTTATGCCCCTTATTTCTAAAGCAAAAAGTACAGAAGCTCAACTTCAACTCAGTCATGTGCATATGCTTGAAAAGACCTATTTCTATCTGCATTCGACATATTCAGATAATTTGGCAGAGATTGGCTTTGAGCAAGAAAAGTTATCCACGGATGGTGGTAAAGCGAATTATATAATTGAAATCGTTGAAGCATCAAATACAGGATTTAAAGCAAAGGCTATATCTCTAGTAGATTTTGATAATGACGGAGTATTTAATGAATGGGAAATTAATGAAAACAAAGATTTATCAGAGACTATAAAAGACTAGGCTGATGTTATTGAATATCGTAATAATCTGTATCTTATGCGTAATAGCTTACCAGGATTTTATGTATAGGGAAATCTATTGGTTCCTGTTCCCATTGCTTATTTGTTTCTTGATGATACAAGGATATTTAAAGTATACAGACTTCATCATTTACTTAAAAATATGCGTAATAAATATGACAATATTAGTGATACAATTATGCTTATTGCTATGCTATCTTCTATTCAAAGGGCAAAAATTTAAGTCTATTATCAATGAATCGATTGGGATCGGTGATATTGCTATGTTCATATCATGTACATTCGCCTTTTCAACAATGAATTATGTCTCGTTTTATTTATCCAGCTTAATAATATCACTACTTATTTGGTCAATAGCCAGGTCGTATAAAATTACACGTAGTGAATTGATCCCTCTTACCGGCTTTATTTCGAGTTATGCAATAGTAATTATTGCTATTGATATATTTTCCAATCATATAGATCGACTAACTGATAGTCTATTACCTCACTTAGTTTATGGATGATAATTACATAGAGATTACTACAGAAATAATGCAGAGTTTAACTCCGGAACAAGCCTGGCACTATCTGATAGTCCCCAAAAAAGTGAATGAAGAAACATTGGAATTGTATCATTCATTTACAGACAGTAGTATATCCATTGAAGAAGAGCTAGAAATATTGTTTGGGAAGAAAATCATTCTCCATAGAATTGCAGAAGAGATTCTAAGAAGAACCTTGTCAAAGTATTACCTCAGGAAAACTAATTATACAGGCAATCAAAGTGTAATAAAAGGAAAAAACATTGATTTTGATCTGAAAACAAATGACTTTCTATTCGATCTGTTAAATGAAGCGAGTGATTTACGATGTAGTGATATTCATATTGAGGCATATGAAGAAGAATCCAGGATAAGATTTCGGATTGATGGCAAACTGATGGAAAGGTATGTAATTAAGAAGGATGTTTATCCGGCCCTAATAAATCAGATAAAAATACTCTCTAACCTGGACATAGCAGAAAAACGTCTTCCTCAGGATGGGAGAATCCTATTTAAAGCTACTAGATTAAAATATGATATTCGAGTTTCTATTATTCCTGCAATTTATGGAGAAAAGGCTGTCCTTAGATTATTAGGGAAAATTGCTTCAGACATTAACATCACAGAATTAGGTTTCAATAAAGCTCAATTTGAAGACTACCTGAAAGGCATAAAAAAGACTAATGGAATTTGCTTGATTAGTGGGCCAACTGGTTCAGGAAAGACAACAACTCTATACGCAACACTTAACATTCTGAATAAAAAAGACACCAATATAGTCACCATAGAGGACCCCATAGAGTACACAATACAAGGTATTAATCAGGTGCAGTTACGGGAAGATATAGGACTCACTTTCGCTAAAGCTTTGAAAACATTTTTAAGACAGGATCCTGATATTATTATGCTTGGAGAAATTAGAGATGAGGAGACTGCTCAGATGGCAATTCGTGCTTCTTTAACCGGGCATCTTGTGTTGTCTACGATACACACTAACTCTGCATGGGGCATAATTACCAGACTTATTGACATGGGAATACCACCCTTTCTACTCGCATCAACAATCAATGTTGTTGTTGCACAAAGATTAGTAAGAAAACTCTGTAGCGAATGTAAAAAGGAAGAGGAACTTGATATTAATAAGTTACCATTCAGTATTCAGAAAAGAATTACTCAAAAGACTCATTTTACTCCTGTGGGATGTGAATCGTGTAATAATTCCGGATACAAAGGAAGAATTGCTGTATATGAAGTCATAAGAATTAACAGGAAATTAAAGGAATATATACAACAGTCTAAGACTGATGTAAAAGATTATCCTTTTCAAAATGAAATTATGGCACTTACTTCATCTGCTCTTAAGTTATTCATAGAAGGTTCGACATCCCTCGAGGAGATTTCCTCAATAATCAACAGTGATTTATAAAACCATATCTGTCAATTGTTAAACATAAAATGTCAACTCACAAAGAACATAAGATATTTTGCATATTTATTTTCCTGATAATTGCAAACTCATTATCCGGACAAGTACCTGACACTTCCTGGATATCTCAGTATAAGGCTATTGAAAAAAATATAAGGGTAATTGAAAATACTATTCCTGGTCTTAATGAAATCATTACTAATTCAGTTTCAGGTGTTTCAATAGATGAATTATTAAGAGCAATTGCAATTAGTTCGGGAGTAAACATGAGCATTGATCCAAAGCTTAATTTTCAGGTGGTCAATAACTTCAAGGATGTAAAGGTCTCAGATATTTTACTCTTTCTTTGTAAAGAATATAAGCTTGACATCTCTGCAATTGGTAACATTATTATCATTAAACAAATAGAAATCCCAAAGATTCCAAATAGATGTGTAGTACAGTATGATCAGCAGATGAAATGCCTTTCACTTGATATTGAAGATATAGAATTAGGACTTATAACACAACGGATTACGGATATTACCAAACAAAATGTAATTCCAGGTAATGGATTATATGATCATAAAATAAATATTTATATTCAAAATTTACCTATTCCTGAAGCACTCAAGATGTTAGCTTATTCGAATAATTTATCATTAAATTCTACTGAGAACGGAATTTACTTTTTCGAGAAAGCCCCTGAGAAAAAAAATGAAACTATTCAACAAAAAACAACGAAAGAAAACTCTATAAATTCTGATTATAAAAAACCGACTCTTTCTCTTTCAGTTAAATCAATTGGCCGGGATAGTTTATCTGTATATGCAATAAAAACGCCAATCGCTGACGTAATTGAGGAGATTTCGATAAAATCAGGGAATGATTATATTATGTCTTCCTCTCCGGAAGGAGAAGTAACACTGCATTTGAGTTGTGCCAAGTATGAAGATGTACTTAGTGCTATACTGAGTGATACAGATCACGCTTTAAAAAAGAAAGGAGAAATATACCTTATTGGGAACAAGAGATCTCCTGATCTTATGACCCAAACTTTTGTTCAACTCCAATACAGGACTGTTGATAGTGTTGTATATCTACTGCCTAAAGATCTTGTCGGAAATATTGAGATAAAAGTATTCAGAGAACAAAATAGTCTTATGCTTAGTGGTCCTGGAGATAAAGTATTCGAAACTGAAAGAATCATACAACAGATAGATAGACTAGTGCCTGTTGTCTCTATCGAGGTAATGATAATTGATTATAATTCCTCATATACGATAAGCTCTGGCGTAAATGCAGGTATATCCTCTGAGAATGTACCACCTACATCTGGGCAAGTATTTCCATCTGTTGATATGAATCTTAGCTCGCAATCCATAAATGACTTGATAAATCGTTTTAATGGATTTGGATGGGCAAAAATAGGTAAAGTTACTCCTGGTTTCTATGCTCAAATAAGAGCCCTTGAAAACCAGGGAGTTCTAAAAATAAAATCAACCCCTATTTTATCTACACTTAATGGCCACCAGACAAGGTTAAGTATCGGTAATACTGAATACTACATGGAAGAACAATTTAATATAATCGGAACGCAAAATCCTCAATCTACAAAAATAGAGACATATAAATCCGTGGATGCTGAACTAGAGGTAATTATAACTCCTATTGTTTCTGGTGATGACCAGATAACCCTTGAGGTTGAGGTTAATCAATCGGATTTTACTGCAAGGATATCTTCAAAAGCTCCACCAGGAAAAGTTTCAAGGACATTCAAATCCCAGATAAGAGTAAAAAATCAGGAAATGATATTGTTAGGCGGACTTGAAGAAAACAGGACAAATCAGACAAGAAGTGGCACCCCATTATTGTCCAGAATACCGGTGTTAAAATGGTTGTTTTCAAATACTACCAGTGAGAAGTCAAAGTCAAAATTGAATGTCTTTATTAAACCTACAATAATTAGCTGATATCGATTGATATGAGATTCAATGTAAACAGTGTGTTAAGAGGGAAAAGGGCTTGTGGCGTTAATGTCTGGATAAAATCAGATGAAAACATGATTATTGATGTTGCTATTGTAACAAAAAAAAGAAGTAGACTATGTATTAGTAATAGAACTACAATGACTTCACTTGATGAGATTAAAAATAAAATCTCAAAAGACATTCCTTTATACTTATCAGTGGATGGTAAGGGCATACTTAATAAAATAGTTTCACAAGAAAAAGATGTTACATTAATTGACTCAGTTTTACCGAATGCGGATAGCAATGATTTTTATTTACAGGAGATTATTCTTAGTGGAGAGAAGAGAGTAGTCTCTTGTATCAGGAAAGAAAGAATTGACTATTTAACATCAAAATTAAATGAATATGGTTTTAACGTTCTTGAATTAATTCTTGGACCTTTCTCAACCTTATCACTATCAAGAGTATTTGAAACTGAAACGAGTATTCTTGTTCCACATTATAAGCTTGTTCTTAAACAGGGGTTGCTTGAAAACTTTGAAATCAACAATATTGATTATCAGTCATTTAAACTGGAACTCGATTCAATATTTATGGAATCAGAATACATTATTCCTTTTTCAAATTGTATGTATCACTTTGGTTGTAATGCTAATATAAATTCCGATAATATACCATGTTTACAAATTCAAAATGAACGTTTCCGCTACCAAAGGGTATTCAGAATACTTGGTTGGACAATTCTTATTACTTTATTGACCAGCCTTTGGATAAACTTTCTTTTGTTTGACAGGTATAGTCATAAAAATCTACAATTAATAACTGAAATTGATAAAAATAAAGAAACTCTCAATCTAATTGACAAACTTGAGATTAAGCTAAAAACAAATGAGACTATCTATAATGACAAACTCTCATTGAAAAACTCCCTTATCTCTTATTATATTGATAAAATAGCTAAAGAGGTTCCCCTGGGTATAACCCTAAACAGACTGTGCATCTTTCCTGAAAGTAATACTGGCACTAATGACAAAATTTTAAATTTTCAGAAAGATATAATAATAATCAATGGGAAAACCCAGAACAGTACTCAGTTGGAATTATGGATAAAGACTATGGAAAAATATGATTGGATAAAAAGGGTTAGTATTTCTAGTTATTCTGATAATACCCTCGGTCCTGCAAACTTTGATTTGGAGATATTGTTAAATGAAATTTAATAATGTTGCTCACTAAAACATATAAAAGTCGATTTTATTGTCTGATTTATGGAACTTTAGTTTTCATTTTTCTTTGTTACCATCTTGCTTTCAAAAAAACCTTATATGAATACAGAAATCTCGTAAAAAATAAAAACCAGCTGGAATTGATAGATGGTGCTCCAGAAAAGCTGCATTTAATTGAGGAAAGGCTGAAAGCCACTGAACAGGAACTAAGTTCAATAACAGAGACCAATAAAAATTATCAAATTTATATTCTCTCAAAATCTACAACAATAATTGGCAGCAAGAATTTGAAAATAATTGATTTCCCTGATCTGTCATCAGAAATATCTGACGGATTTACTATTTTGACACAACAAGTAACTCTGCAAGGATCATTTATTGATTTATTGAACTTTCTTTTTGTAATTTCTAAAGACCCCACTATCGGGTATTTGAGTTCAGTGGATTTTTTTAATCAGAAAGATTTAAGAACTGGTGTCGTTACATTACGAATGAGGATATACTTTCAATCGACTAAACAAAAGGAATAGAAATGAATAGAATAATGTCTTTGAAGATTTTCATCTCAGTAATATTACTTAACATATTTTCCTGTAGTGACATCTTTGAGATAGATATCTCGAGCGACGAAGTGGAACTGTTAGCACCATCTGATAGCTTAGTAACAACTGAACAATTACAAAGATTCTGGTGGACCACTGTAACAGGTTCTATGTTGTATGAACTTCAGGTTGTGAGTCCAAGTTTTTCCGAAATATCCAGTGTTAAGCTTGATACTGTTCTCGAAAAAAATTACTTCCAATTATCTCTGCAACCTGGATTCTACCAATGGAGAGTAAGAGCAATTAATGGATCAAGCTGCACGGGATTTTCAATAAATACTTTTGAAATTGACACATTATAAGAATTAAGCATTATAATTACTTAGCCTAGAACATGAATAAAAAATATGTTAATATTCTTCTTATTAGTGCTGTAGTATTTATTTGGGGATTTATAGTATTTAAAATGATAAAATACTCTGAATCTTCCAGAATAAATGATACTGGTTCTGTAGAGTACTTTGTTGATAACCAATTCAAAGTATTTACTGATACAATCACAATAGAAGCTAACTATAGGAATCCATTTGAACCTTCCGTACTAAAAACAAACTCTGTTATTAATACACAAGGCTTAATTAAACCAATTATTGTCGAAGAAAAACATATAGTTAAATGGCCTGACATTAATTACTTTGGACTTATCGAAAACAATAAGGTGGGGGCTCTGTTTGGTTTACTATCTGTAAACAACAAAAAAATGGTTATAAAACAGGATGATGAAGTGTCAGATCTTAAAATTATATCCATTTACCCTGATTCGATAAAAGTTGAACTCGAAGATGAAGTAAAAACAATCATTAAAATGTAGAAGATGAGAGAATTAATTATACTTATTCTGCTTTCGGCACTTCAAATAATGGTAAATGGACAGATTATTAATAAGGAACTTCAGAATCGCGAAGTAATAATCCGAAAAGGAGATACTTTAATTAAATCAAATATCCTCACAGAGAATACGAAAGTCAAACCATTTTCTAATAGAAACTATTTCTGGTATTTAAAAGGGGAAATAAATTCAAATATGGGTGGATATGCTGGGAAATTATTGCATGGCAATTTTAATGCTTTAGTTAACAATTCTTTGATTGAATCTGGTGTATTTAATAAAGGATTAAAGGATGGAAAATGGACCACATGGTATCAAACGGGCCGTATAAGAGCAATCTGTCATTATAAGAAGGGAAATTTTAATGGATTGTTCTTAAAGTATAATCAAGATGGAAGCATCGAAGAAGAACTGCGATATAAAAAGGGAGAGATAATTAAAGAATCATCTATTATGAATAGAGTTTTTAAAAAAGATAATAGAGTACTTGATACAGCAAAGATTAATAAATAATTACTTCAATTCTCTTATTACGATTGGATCTATCGTAATAGAAAACTAAAATGAAATATTAATGAAATTTAAGGGTGGAATTTTATATTATTCTCTTGTGGTGATAGTACTTACAGGCTCTTTTGTTGGTTTTGTTTTATTATTATCGTATTATGATAATAGATTGTTCTTAAATAAATTCAATCAGGATAGGATAAGAAGAAATGTTATTTCTGCAATTAACATATATCTGGCAGGAGAGGATATATTTAAACAAGAGGATACTATTACAATCACGCTATTTGATAGTCCTTCAGATAGAGTTTATATGTCACGAAAGAAATGGGGCAATTATTTTGTAATAAAATCTTCTGCAAACTGGAAGAATTTATCTTTCTCAAAACAATGTCTTGTTGCAAGCGATATTAATTTTCAAGAACCAATTGCTCTGTTTTTGCAGGATAATGGCAGTATACTCTCTCTTAGTGGAAATACTATCTTAAAGGGAACTTGCTATCTGCCGGAAAAAACTGTACGATCAGCTTCAATTGAAGGACAGCAATTTATACACAAAAAACTTGTCTCAGGAATAATAAAAGAAAGTCCAAAGACTTTTCCTGAGCTCGATGAGTATCTTTTCGAATATACAATTGATTATGTTGAAGATATAGAAAATCAATCCGATAGTATTGTTAACATTCTTGAATTAGATAACAAAGTTTACTCTAATTCATTTTTTAGTAAAACAATATTTCTCTACAATGATACAATGAATAAACTGGCTAATTATAACCTCACCGGCAATATTGTACTTTGGTCTACAAGGGGAATAGAACTTGATTCAACATCTCAAATGACTGATATAATACTAATTGCTCCTAGTATAAAGATTAAAAAAGGATTTAAGGGAGAGATTCAGGCATTTGCAATTCAATCTATTATAGTTGAAGAGAATTGTAATTTATATTATCCATCTCAGTTATGTGTTTTACAATCTGACAAGAGTAGATATAATCCCGCAGATTCGTTAATTATTTCCATTGATGAAAATTCCTATGTAAAAGGGGGAATATTAATCAAAAGTGCAGGATTAACATCATATATTAAACTTGAGAATGGGGCTAGAGCTGTTGGCCAGATTTATTGTCCGGGATTGGTAGAATTAAAAGGTGAAATTGAAGGCACATTGTATTGTCAAT
This sequence comes from uncultured Rikenellaceae bacterium, assembly GCA_964494045.1. Taxonomy (GTDB): domain Bacteria; phylum Bacteroidota; class Bacteroidia; order Bacteroidales; family VadinHA17; genus LD21. The sequence goes on along the minus strand of CAZBQM010000005.1, from coordinate 5,456 downwards.
CATTCTATCTGGGAACTTTAAAAGCAAGGTATTACAACCATTTACTTAATACAAGAATTGATTACAACGGACTTTCAAAACATTTTGGGTATATAGATTTATTCAAGGAGAATCCACACAAAACTATTATAAAATGGTTATAATTAAAAAAAAACTTTGTGGCAGCACTCTTATTGAAACTCTTGTTGCAATGACTTTACTTGTTACTGCATTTACTCTATCCTTTCTTGTAATAACGAGTATAAAAAGATCATATAATAATACACTTTTAGTTTATGCATATATGGAAGCTGAAAGTTTAATTCAACAATCGGATTCATTAAATATTGGAAAGCAGGAGATTATACAGCCACCATTTACAATGTCTCTTTGCAAGGAACAATATGATTCAATTCCTTTTCTCTTTATTACGAGGATTACTGTCATTTCGCAGGATAGTATTAAATTATTTGAAATATCTTCAATACGTAAGGAGAACAATTATACAAAAAAACTGAGTGAATAATGAAGGGGAAAAAGAATTACACATTTCCGGGATTTACTCTCATTGAGGTTGTAGTAGCAATGACTATTTCCGGGATATTAATGACTTTTGCTGTGAAGATAATTATTTCAATACTTTCAATAGCTTCATCCGAAAACAAGTTGTCATCCCGTAATAATGAAATTTTAAATCTACATACTGTTTTAAATGAAAACTTTCTGAATTCATCAAAGATTCTTAATACGGATCCCAATGAGTTTGATTTTATCTGTTCACCACAAGATACAATTAAGATGTCATTTAGACCTTTCGGAATAATAATTTCAAAAGTTAACTATAAAGATACTATTAGACTTAAATGTCAAAATCTTGAAATACTCAATTTAAATGATAGTAGCAGATCGATCTCAGAAATGTCTTTTACAATTTCAGAGAATAATCTTAATTATCATTTTAATTTTAAAAGACCATATACTTGTCAGGAAATAATTAATGACCCCTCCTCATGCAAATAAATACGACACATATTCTATCAAAAATAAATAGTGCTCCAAATAAAGCAAATTACATTAAAAATAATATTGTGTACAGGCCGAAATCTTTTCATTTCCTGGTTAATACAAGCCTGTTTAAAAGCAGATTTTTCTCAGAGTTAGCTGTTTTGATATGTTCTGGAGTAGATATTAAAAAAGCTCTCGAAATAATAATATGTGGAATCACTCGTAAAAATGAAAAACAGATTTTAAAAAATATTCTAAGTACTATAGTAAATGGCAACCCCTTATCAACTGCATTGGAAAAATCCGATTTTTTTTCTGTCTATGATTATTATTCAATAAGAATAGGTGAAGAAGGAGGATCATTGTCATCCGTATTAAAAGAGCTAACTGCTTACTATTCTAGAAAAATAATACAGCAAATGCAAATCAGAAGTGCTTTATCCTATCCAATCCTGGTTTTATTTACCACAGTAATTAGCTTATTATTTATGCTTAATTACGTTGTCCCAATGTTTGAAGATGTTTTTATGAGATTTAACGGAACCCTTCCTGCTTTGACTAAATCAATAATTATCCTATCAGATTCGTTACCAAAGTATTTCCTGTTCTTTTCGTTATTGGTTATTATTTTAATTATTATACATATTATTAATAAAAAGAAAATCTGGTACAGAAAAGCCATGTCTGGAATACTATTAAAAATTCCTGTGGCCGGGAATATAATCAGCCTTACCTTTAAAACCAGATTTTGTCAAATGATGAAGCTGCTTATAAGCTCAAAAGTACAATTAATGGAATCTATAAACCTGATTAGGCAAATGATTGGTTTTTATCCCCTTGAATATGCACTGGGAGATATAAGAACTAAGCTTTCTATAGGTATTCCCTTATCTGAAGGAATGGATGCTCATGATTTTTTTGATAAAAAAATCATCTCCATGATAATGATAGCCGAAGAAGTTAATAAACTTGATATTGTCTTTAATCAACTTTACGATCAGTATTCAGAAGAACTTGATGTAAAAATAAAAACAATGAACAACCTTCTGGAACCTATACTTATAATATTTGTAGGTGGATTAGTAGCTATTATTCTAATATCTATGTATTTGCCAATATTCCAGATGGGGACAGGGATATATTAATTATTTACAATTTCGTCACCTCGAGAGATTCTACCATCAGAACTCTTTTTCTTGTATCAATGCACCGTCTTCTTTAAAATACTTCCAGATACCAGAGGGATTACCATTTAGATAGGCCCCGGTTATACTTATTGCACCATTCTGAAACCATCTTGCAAAAGGACCGTTAGGAACTCCTTGAGAATATACCCGTGTAACACTCTTATTCCCATTCGGATAATAAGCTGTAAGCTCATTTTGCAGACCATTTAGATATACAATTTCTATTCTTTTTACACCTGTTTCAAAAAACCAGGTCCAGGTATTTACCCTTTTATGATTTATGATTGAACCTTTATAATCCAAAATGCTCTTTGCTTCATCAACAAAGACAAGGTAATCACCATCCGGCATCTCATCAATCAATTCATGAGTCTCGATGTCTTTAAAATACTCTTTATTATCGTGACTTAATTTTATTTCTTGGGATAAAAGATTCTGCCAAGTCACTAAAAATACTATTAACAGGATTGAATTTTTCATTTAAATGTTTTTAAGATTTCTACCTATTAATGACAAAATCTATGAAAGATAGAATAATGTTATAACTAATTCTTTATGGTGATTCCGATAATTTAGAGCAATTCTAAATTATCGGAACGTTTTAAATCACTATTCTATAAAATCATTTATAAAACATTAAGTATAAAAAGTATTCCATCATATGACGAAAGTGTTCTATAAATCTTATAAAGCTTTATTAAGAAATTTTTGACCTTTTTATTTTACAAACAGCAGCATATAAATCCCAAAAGTCAGGGTCTGGATTTATGAATATTTCTCGTGAGTGGATTAGTAACATAGACTTTTCATCATAATTTAATGAGGTTAATTATTGATAAACACAACAATGAATTATTAAGTGATTAAGAAACGATAGTTAAGTCCGATATACATAATTACAACTATGAAATCAATTAAATTATTCGTATTTTTATTAACATCAAGCCTTATCCTGGAAGGACAGGAATCTCACATAGCAAATATCTTTCCTCCATCACCAAATGCTGTCTCATTGGGAATATTTGGAGAAGTTCCTGTTGGACTGACAACAGGAATCCCCGATATTAGCATTCCATTATATAGTTATGAAGGAGTTACAAATAAATTAAAACTCAATCTATCTCTAAATTACCATGCCGGCGGTATAAAAGTCGAAGAAATTGCTTCTAATGTAGGATTAGGTTGGGCACTATCAGCAGGTGGGGTAATTTCAAGAACAGTATTTGGTTTACCTGACGAGAATACATCTGGCATACGAAATTATGGTGATACTTTACCAAATGGTATAGGTACAATATTTAGGGTCGCAGGATGTTTGGTTTGGACCCATCTCGGTTATTATGCTTACTCTGATAATATTTCATCTTTCTGCGAAAGTGGGGAGACGTATTGTACTGATGAAAACACTTTCACAGAATATGTTTCAATACGAAATGGAGCAAGGGATGGACAGTTTGATTTATATAGTTACAATTTTGATGGTCATTCAGGAAAATTCATAATTGGTCTTAATGACAGCATCTTACAAATACCCCAGACCAACCTTAAAATCGAATGTGTTAATGATGATTTTTTTATTATCACAACACCAGAGGGAATAAGGTATACTTTCAATGATGTGGAATATGAAGATACCAATTATTCAAATTCTTGTATATCCTCATGGTATCTTTCTAAAATTGATGCTCCCTTTACAAGTGATACAATTGGCTTTACTTATTATAAAAACAAGATAGAATACAGAACATTCGGAGGCCAAACGGTTTTCCACCCACCTTTTTATGGTACCGATACAATTAAGGATATTGAATACACACATGAATTAGATCATTTATCTCAATTTAGTAATGCTCTCAGTTTGGACAGCATCACATTGCCGGGAGGTATAACAGTCAGATTCCAGTATGATACAAATACACGAAAGGATTTAGATGTTGGAGACTTTGCACTACGCCAGATTATTATCAGAGACGCTAACGATCAATATGGGTACCATTTGAATCATTCGTATACGGTCGCTAGAGATTATGAAGGTAATGTGGTCCCATATGATGCTCCTGCATCTTCTTTTCCAGATAATAGTGGATATCTATGCAGATTAAGGCTTGACAGTATTTATAAGTTCAGTGGTTCTATCCAAATTCCTCCATATCGCTTTATATATGATGATTCGCATTTTTTGGCTGGAAGAAGATCATTTGCGCAGGATTATTGGGGATTTTATAATGGACATCGTGAAAATATCACATACTTTGTCCCCAAGCTAAATACGAATGACAATGGTGCTTTCCGTGATCCAGTTGGTGAATATGCCAAAGCAAGCAGTCTTAAGAAAATTATCTATCCTACAGGCGGATACACTGAATTCCAAAATGAACCAAACGAAGCCACTGGTAAAATAGTAGGTGGGGTACGAGTTAAGAAGACAATAGATTCTGATGGCATAAATGAAAACAATGATGTAATAACTGAGTATAGTTATCCTGAAGGAGGCAACTTCACTGATTATGTCTTCAACTATGAGTACTGGCACTACGGAGATAGTTGTGAAGCTAAAACAAGTTATTCAACCAGATCAATGGGTTTTTCTCAGGGAAGCCCGGTTACCTATGATACTATTAAGGTATGTAAAACAAAAAATGGTCAATCAAACGGTACTACTAAATATTATTTTAAGAATGAAGGCTTCTATCTATTTCAAAATCCAGAACCAGGAATTAGTAATAGCTTTCCATTTGTACCCATTCAATACCTTAGCTGGGCAGATGGTAAATTGGATTCCGTAAAATACTATACGTCTGATAATTTTCTTATTAAGAAAATAAGCCATTATTATGATTTTAAAATGGACAAAGTAATCGACCCAAACTATAAGTCTCTGCAAGTAACTTTAGTAGCAGGGCCTTATCGTGATAAACCAGGTTCGTGGACAAATAGTGATTGTACCCTTACTGCGGGCAATTATCCACATCCTCCTGAGACTGATTATGCAATTTATAATGCAATCCATTATTACCCATACACAGGCCGGACAGATCTCATTAAAACCCGAGAGACTGATTATAGTATTAGTGGTGATATTGTTAAAGAAAAAACTTATTTATATGATCAGGTATACCATCAACTTAAGCGATTCAGGCAAACTGATAGCAAAGGTGATTCAATTGTTTCTTATTTTAAATATCCGTATGATTTTATTTCATCACCCAATACTCCATATGGAACTATGGTTGTAAGCATTCGGCGTACCACGTGTTGACATAGTTCCTACCCGGGGCTATATTG